>JBBAVM010000077.1:0-16081 GCA_040397685.1 Pirellulales bacterium | reverse complement strand
CAGGGCATCGGCATCTCGGCGGCCGGCATGTACGGCGTGCTCACGACCGGCAAGCCCGTGAAGATCATTTCGAAGACCGGCCCCAAAGACGCCGCCCACTACTACGAGTTGCGGATCGACACGAAGACCAACCAGCCCGAGATTCTCAACGGGCGGGGCGAGGGCGTGGACATCCCCTCCGGCAAGGGCGGCGCCGAGCTCATGAAGAAGCACTCGATCGAGTGGGTCGCCGAGAACGACCGGAGCGAGGCGATCGAGCATGGCACCCGCGTGACGATCGAGATGGAGGCGAAGTTCCAGCGGGGTCGTGGAAGCGTCGAGGAGTATCTCGAGCAGACGGCGATCGCCAATCCGCACGCACGAATCCATTTCCAGGGGCCCGATGGTCCGGAGCGGATCCTCGAGCGGTCGAGCGACGACCTGCCGCCGGAGCCGAAGGAAATCAAGCCGCACCCCTACGGCGTCGAACTCGGCCGGCTCGTGACGATGCTCCAGGAGCATCCCAAGCTCACGCTCGCCCAGTTCCTCACGCAGTCATTCTCGCGGGTCTCCCACGGCACGGCCAAGAAGATCTGCGACCAAGCCAAACTCTCGCCGCGGGTGACCACCGGCAAGCTCGGCCGCGGCGAGGCCGACGCCCTCTTCAAGTCGATCCAGGACACCAGGATCCCTCCCCCGGCCACCGACTGCATCGTGCCGATCGGCGAGCAGCGGCTCCTGGCGGGCCTGCGACAGGTGGTGCCCGGCGAGTTTTTCACCGCGGCCACCAGGCCTCCTTCCGTCTACCGCGGCAATCCGTTCGTGATCGAGGCGGCGCTCGCCTACGGCGGCGGCGTGGCCGCCCAGAAGATCACGCGCGAGGGGCTCGGCGAACTGGCGAGCGAGAGCGACGCCCGCAGCCTGCGGCAGTTCCTCACCACGACGTTCACCGGCATCGGCGCCGAAGCCGCCGACAAGATCCTCACGGAGGCCGAGCTCGCCCCGCGGCAGAGCCCGTCGAAGCTCAAGAAGGCCGCCCTCGACGCCCTCCACGGCGCGATGCAGAACGTGAGCGTGGACGAGGGGCAGAACATGAACGTGCTGCGTTACGCCAACCGCGTGCCGCTGCAGTTCCAGCCCGCCGCCTGCGCCGTCACGCAGACGATTCTCTCGACCAATTGGCGGTCCTACGGCCTCTCCCAATCCCGCGGCGGCCTGCCGAGCGGGCCGGTGACGGCCATGGTGCATGTGGCGAGCGTGTGGGTGCCGTTCACGAGCGAGTCGAAGGAGGCGATCGCCCACTACCCCGAGATCCAGAAGGAGATCCGCCTCGCGCTCCAGGCCGTGGGCCGCAAGCTCGGCATGTATCTGCGGCGGCGACTCCGCGTCGCCCAGGAGGGCCAGCGGCGCAGCATCTTTTTGCGTTATCTCGGCGAGGTGGCGTCGGCTGTGGCCCAGATCAACGGTCTCGACCGCGCCAAGCTCTACGAGCAGCTGCTCGCGGTGGCCAAGAAGAAGACGGCCGAGGCCGACGTGAAGCTCGACGACCGCGGCCGCCCGATCGAGGACGACGAAGAACTCGAGCTCGGTGAGAACTGCATCATCGTCCAGCAGAAGCTGCCGGGCGAGTCTCCCGATGAGCTAAAAGCCGCCGCCGAGAAGCCCTCGCGCAAGGCTCGGGCGACGAAGAAACGCCGAAAGTAGGACAGGCTTCAGCCTGTCGGGCTAGCGTCAAAGCGTGCACGCCGGCTCCCGGGACACGGGGAGCCCGAAGCCTTCTCAACTCCACGGAAGCCCGAAGCGCAAGCGAGGGAGAGAGCGATTCCCTCGCTTGCGCTTCGGGCTTCCGTTCGGGCGAGGCGAGGGGTTGCCCCTACCATTGAGCCGGCGTATCTGACCAGCGGAGCCATGGATGGCGCAGCGCAGGCAGATCCGAGCGAGCGGAAGCCAGGATGGCTGAAGCGAGCGTCCGGCGAGATGGTACGGGGCAACCCCGAAGCCGGTGCGGCAGAGTTGAGCAGAGACAGGCTGAAGCCTGTCCTACGCAAGCAGGTCCGTCACGACGTTGCCGTGAACGTCGGTGAGGCGGAAGTCGCGGCCCTGGTAGGGGAACGTGAGCCGGAGGTGGTCGATCCCCATCAGGTGCAGGATCGTGGCGTTGAGATCGTGCACGTGCACCTTCTGCTCGGGCGTGACGATGTTGTAGGAGTAGTCGTCGGTCGCGCCGTACGTCAGGCCCGGCTTCACGCCCGCCCCCGCCATGAGCATCGTGAAGCAGCGGGGATGGTGGTCGCGGCCGTAGTTGGTCTCGGTGAGGGCTCCCTGCGAGTAGATCGTGCGGCCGAACTCGCCCCCCCACACGACGAGCGTATCGTCGAGGAGACCGCGGGCCTGCAGGTCGTCGAGGAGGGCGGCCGTCGCTTGGTCGGTGTCCTGCACCTGCCCCTTGATCGCCGCCGGCAGGCCGCCGTGGTGGTCCCAGCCCATGTGGAAGAGTTGCACGAACCGCACTCCCTTCTCCGAGAGCCGGCGGGCGAGCAGGCAGTTGAAGGCGTAGCTGCCCGGGCGGTGCACGTCGGGGCCGTAGGCATCGAGCACGTGCTTCGGCTCGTCCTTGAAGTCGATGATCTCCGGGACGCTCGCCTGCATCCGGAAGGCCATCTCATACTGGCTGGTGCGGGCCGCGATCTCCGGGTCGCCGATCACCTGTGAGCGGGCCGCGTTGAGCGTCGCCACGCGGTCGAGCGTGGCCCGCCGCATCTGGCGGTCGATGCCGGCCGGGTCGGCGAGGTAGAGGACCGGGTCGCCCGTGTTGCGGAACCGCACGCCCTGGTGCTCGGTCGGCAAAAAACCTGCGCCCCACAGGCGATCATAGAGCGGCTGGTCGTCCTTGCGGCCCGAGCCGAAACTCGTGAGCACGATGTAGGCCGGCAGGTCGGTGTTCTCGCTGCCGAGGCCGTAGCTCACCCACGAGCCGATGCTCGGGCGGCCGGCCAGCTGGTGGCCTGTCTGGAAAAACGTGATCGCCGGATCGTGGTTGATCTGCTCGGTGTACATCGAGCGGATCATGCACCAGCGGTCGGCATGGCGGGCGATGTTCGGCACGAGTTCGCTGAACCACATGCCGCTCTCGCCGTGCTGGGCGAACCTGAACATCGACGGCGCGACTGGGAAATTCTTCTGGCCGCTGGTCATGGTGGTGAGCCGTTGCCCCTGGCGGATCGACTCCGGCAGGTCCTCGCCGCGCCGCTTCTCCATCTCCGGCTTGGGATCGAAGAGATCCA
Source organism: Pirellulales bacterium (assembly GCA_040397685.1). Lineage (GTDB taxonomy): Bacteria > Planctomycetota > Planctomycetia > Pirellulales > UBA1268 > RGVT01. The sequence continues at coordinate 12,818 of JBBAVM010000077.1, read as the reverse complement.
TCTGCGAAGGCGCGCCCGACTGGAAGAGATAGATCACCCGCTTCGCCTTCGGCGGAAAGTTGGGGAAGGCGGCCCGCGCGGGGCCCGTCGCGGCGGCCGCCTGCGCGGCCTCCGGCCGCAACAGGCCGGCCAGGGCGGCGTAGCCCAGGCCGCCGGCCGCCCCGCCGAGAAACACGCGGCGATTGAGGGCGTCTTGAACGTTGATGACAGGCGACGCGGGCATGTCGTTGGCTCCTGAACAACAGCTTTGGCGACAGGCTGAAGCCTGTCCTACTTGTGGGCGACAGGCTGAAGCCTGTCCTACTCCCGCATCACGAATTCGTCGAGGTTGATGATCACGTTGGCAGTGAGCGAATACGCGGCGAACTCCGCGGCCGGCATCGACTCCGGCTTCCGCACGAGGCCCACGGCGGCGTACTTTTCGGCACGGTCGGGCGCCGCGGCGAAGGCCGCGAGATCGGCCTCGAAGCCACGCACCAGGGCGGAGAGTTCGTCTCCCGTGGGGGCCCGGCCGATCGCCAAGCGGAAGCCGTGGCCGATTCTCTCGGCCGGGGCCCCGCCCGCTTCGGCGACCATGCGCCTCGCGAGGCCGTGGGCCGTCTCGACAAAGGTCGTCTCGTTGAGCAGGGCGAGGGCCTGCAGCGGCGTGTTGGTCCGCGACCGCTTCACGATGCAGGTCTCGCGATTGGGCGCGTCGAAGAGCAGCATGGTCGGCGGGGCGGCCGTCCGCTTCCAGACGGTGTACATCGTGCGGCGGTATCGGCCCGCGCCGGTGTCGGGCTTGTAGCCGCGGAGGTCGCCATACTTGCTCGTCTCGTCCCACACGCCGTCGGGCATCCAGGGCCGCACACTCGGCCCCCCGATCGCCGGCACGAGCAGCCCCGAGGCGGCGAGCGCCGCATCCCGCACTGCCTCGCCAGGCAGCCGGATCCGCGGGGCCCGGGCGAGGAGGCGATTGGCCGGGTCGCGGGCGAGTTTCTCCGGGGTGACCGCGGCGTTCTGCCGGTAGGCCGCGCTCGTCACGACGAGTTCCACGAACCGCTTCATGTCCCAGCCGCTCTCCATGAACTCGGCGGCGAGCCAGTCGAGCAGTTCCGGATGGCTGGGATATTCCGCCTGGCTGCCGAGGTTCTCGCTCGTCTTCGAGAGGCCCGTGCCGAAGAGCCGCTCCCACAGCCGGTTGACCCACACCCGCGCCGTGAGCGGGTGGTCTCGCGAGACGAGCCACCGCGCGAGCGACAGCCGGTCGGGCCTGGTGCCCTCGGGGAGCTTGGGCAGGAATGCCGGCAGCGCCGCGGTCACCTTGTCGCCGCGCTTGTCGTACTCGCCCCGGATCAGGACGAACGCGTCCCGCGCCGGGCCCTCCTTCATCACCATCGCACTGGGCAGCGACGACGTAAACGCCTCGACGCTCTTCTTCGCCGCGTCGCGGGCCGCCTCGGCCCGCCGGATCGGCCCGTCGACGTTCGCGCGGTAGAACTTCGCGATCTCCGCCCGCTGTGCGGCGGTGCGCTCGCCGGACTCGACGGCGATCGCGTCCCGCACGGCCGGCGGCAGATTCGAGCCGTCCACGCCGAGCATCCCCGGATCGTTCTGGGAGAAGGCGAGGCGGAACCGGCCGATCGTATGGCCTTCGAAGGCCTCCTGCCGGATCCGCACCACGAGCCGGGAATTCTCCGGCAGGGCCACGGGCTTGCTGGGAAACACTGCAATCTGCCGCGGCTCGCGTTTGGCAGGATCGTTGCCGTCGATCGCCCAGCCCTTCCCTTTCTCGCCCTTGCCGGAGATGACGCTCTCAGCCGGCCAGCCGGCCTGCTCGTAGGTCGCCTCGGCCCGCGTGAGCTCCACCGGGATCACCTTCGCGTCGCCCGGCGGCTCGATCTCGGCCTCGATCTTCGTGACGACGATGTTGCCGTTGCCGCCCCGGCCGAACCCGCCCTCCGCGAGGCCGGCGTCGGGCAACACCTCGATGCGGATGCCGCCGAGGGAGTCGGCTGGCACGAGCGTCTCGAACTCATACGTGTCGCGGGCCGGCGATCGGCCTTCGACGAACCACGTGCCATCCTCGCTCCGCCGGAAGTTCGCACCCCCGACACTCCGCAGTTCGAGCGGTTCGAACGGCTCCCAGGCATTCGCCGGGTTCGCGAGCGCCGGCTGAATCGACCGCTCCCAGGCGGCCACGAGCGAGTCGATGCTCGCGACCTCGGCCTTCACCGCGGCCTCGGCATCGGCCACGACCTTCCGGAGGTGGGTGAGCTCTCGCTCCTGGTCGGGCGAGGGCATCAGGAAGAGCGGATCGGAGTTGCCGCCGCTGCGATTCTGCGCGCCCATGATCGAGCCCGTTTCGGGCACATTGTTGAACAGGGCGAACAGCGCATAGAACTCGCGCTGCGACAGGGGATCGTATTTGTGGTCGTGGCAGCGGGCGCAGCCGGCGGAAAGCGCCATCCAGGTCTGGGCCGTCGTTTCGACGCGGTCGATCACCGTCTCCACCCGCCACTCCTCGGCGATGATGCCCCCTTCCCCGTTGATGCGGTGATTGCGGTTGAATCCCGTCGCCACGATCTGGTCGCGGGTCGGGTTCTCGAGCATGTCGCCGGCAAGCTGATCGATCGTGAAGCGGTCGAACGGCAGGTTGTCGTTGAAGGCCTTGATGACCCAGTCGCGCCACGGCCAGTTCGACCGGCTGGAGTCGGTCTGGTAGCCGTGGCTGTCCGCATACCGGGCGGCATCGAGCCATTCGATCGCCATCCGCTCGCCGTAGTGCGGGCTCGCGAGGAGCTTTTCGACGTACCGCTCGAAGGCATCGGGGGCGGTGTCGGCGACGAACGCATCGACGTCGGCCGGCACGGGAGGCAGGCCGGTGAGATCGAGCGCCAGCCGCCGCGCGAGCGTCGTCCTGTCGGCTTCGGGATTCGGCCGCAGGCCCTCGCGCTCCAGCCGGGCGAGGATGAAGCGGTCGATCGGCGTCCTGGCCCACGTGGCATCCTGCACCTGCGGCACGGCCGGCCGCTCGACCCGCTCGAACGCCCAGTGGCCGCGGTACTCGGCCCCTTCGGCGATCCACCGCGCGAGAAGCTCCGCCTCGGCGGCCGTGACCGGCTTGTTGACGTGGGGCGGCGGCATCACGACATCGGGATCGGTGCTCGCGATCCGCGCGAGGATTTCGCTCGTGCGCGGTTCGCCCGGCACGATCGCGGTCTGGCCGCTGTCGAGGGCGGCGATGGCCGCATCGCGCACGTCGAGCCGGAGGCCGGCCTGGCGGTCTTCGGCGTCGGGGCCGTGGCAGGCGAAACACCGATCGGAGAGGATCGGCCGGATGTCACGATTGAACTCGAGCCGCCCCTCGGCCGCTACCAGAGGCGAGGCTCCGAGGGCGATGAGCGTGAACACAACCGCGAGGCGTGGCATGACGGAGTGCCCCTGGAATCACTTCGGGGAACACCCGCGTCGCCGTTCGGCGGCCGCTCGCAAGCGACCGACCGTCAAACGCGGACCTGAGCGCCAGGTCGATCGGCGGGATCTATCTCCAAATCGTAGCACGAGGCCCGGGAGCGGCAAAAACACCGCTCCCGGGCCGGGATGCCGCGATGCGGGCGGTGCGCCGCGGCCTACTTCGCCGCCTTGAGCCGCTCGACCTCCGCCTCGAGGGCCTTCACCCGCCCCTCTAGTTCCTGGAACTTCTGCTTCGCCTTCTCCATCCGCTCCTGGATCTCGGCCCGGGCCTGCTGCATCCGCTCGCGGCCCTCCTGCATCCGGCGTTCGAACTGTTCGCGGACCTCCGGCGGCAGCTCGTACCCCGGCCGCGGCGGGGGGCCGCTCCACTCGGGCCGCTCATGCCCCGGGCCGTGCGGAGGCCCCTCCGGCCGCGGGCCGTCGGGCGAAGGGCCGCGACGGTCGCCGCGCGGACCCGGCCGGCCTTCCATCCGCTCGAGCAGGCGGTCGAGTTTCTCGGCGATCCGATCGAGCCGGTCGCCCGACGCTCCCGGGCGGTCGTATGCCGGGGCGTCTTCCGCCGCCGTCACCGCGGTCATCCGCGTGGCCGCGACGACGAGGCCGACGCCGCACGCGACCAAACCGATCCATTTCCAGAGGCTGTTCATGGCGAATCTCCCGTGTCTCGAAGGTGATGAGAGGAACGTATGCTGTCGGGGGATATGAACGCTCCGGCCGAGGAAAAGTTTCACGACCCCGCGCTCGTCGATCACGGCGCCGGCCGCCGGCTGGAACGGCTCGGAGGGTGGCTCGTCGATCGGCCGCTCCCCCTGCCCGGCCTGCCCCGCCGGCATCTGCCCCACATCTGGTCGGAGGCCCAGGCCCGGTTCTCCCCGGACTCCGGCTGGGCCTTCGCCACGCCGGCCCCCGACCCGTGGCTCGTGCGGGTACCGCTGTGGGCGGTGGCCGGCCACCCCGCGGCCATCGTGCTCGAGGTGCGGCCCGCGCCCTCCGGACAGCTCGGCGTGTTCCTCGAACAGGTCGAGCAGTGGCAGTGGCTCGCCGCCGTCACGCCGCCCGGGGCCCGGATGCTCTCGCTGTTCGCCCACTCCGGCGCGGCGACACTGGCGCTGGCCCGCGCGGGCGCGGAGGTCGTGAGCGTCGATGCCTCGAAGCAGGCGACGGCGCTCGCCCGGCGGAATGCGGCGGCGTCGGGGCAGGAGGAGGCGGCGATCCGCTGGATCTGCGACGACGCGCGGGCGTTCGTGGCCCGCGAGGCCCGCCGCGGCGGCCGCTACGACGGCGTCGTGCTCGATCCGCCCTCGTGGGGCCACGGCCCGAAAGGGCAGGCCTTCTCGATCGAGCGGGATCTCTCCCCCCTGCTCGCCGACGTGGCGACGCTCCTCGGCCCGGACTCCCGCGGGCCCGTCCTGCTCACCTGCCATTCGCCCCGCTGGCCCGAGCGGCGGCTCGGCGACGCCCTCGCCGGGGCGATCGGGGGTAGGATCGAGACCGGGCCGCTCGGCTGCACCGATGCCGGTGGCCGCTTCCTTCCGCTGGGGGCGTTCGCGCGTCGAGCCCCCGCTTCCACGACGAACACCACGGCATGATCGAACCCGAAGCGATCACGAGCCCGGCCAATCCTCGCGTCCGCGAGGCGGCGCGGCTGCGGGATGCCGACGCCCGCCGTGTGACCGGGCTCACGCTCGTCGATGGCATCCGCGAGATCAGCCGCGCCGTCGCGGCCGGCATCGAGATCGTGGAGGCGTTCCTCGACTCGGAGGCCCGGCCCGACGACGAGCGCGACGCCCTCGTCGCGCAGCTCGCTGCTGGGGGGACGAAGCTCGTCGCCCTCGCCCGCCGGCCGTTCGACAAGCTCGCCTTCGGCGAGCGAAACGAGGGGCTCGTGGCGGTGGCGCGGTTCGGGCCCCGCCCGCTCGGGCAATTCGCCGCGGCCGCCGACCGCGCGGTGCTCGTGGTCGAGGGCGTCGAGAAGCCGGGCAACCTCGGCGCGATCCTGCGCACCTGCGACGCCGCGGGCATCGCGGGCGTGGTCGCCTGCGGCGCGGGCACCGATCCGGCCAACCCGGCCGCGATCCGCGCGAGCCTCGGCACCGTGTTCGCGGTGCCGCTGGCCACCGCCACCACGGCCGAGGCGATCGCGTGGTGCGGCCGCACGCGTCGCCGCGTCGTCGCCGCGACACCGGACGGCGACCGCCTCTGGCATGCCGTGCAGCTCACCGGGCCGGTCGCGATCCTGCTCGGCAGCGAGGCGCACGGCATCTCGGCCGCGTGGCGAGAGGCCGCAAACCGGCGCGAAATCGGCCTCGATACCATCCGGCTGCCGATGCGGGGCATCGCCGACAGCCTCAACGTCGCCGCCACCGCCGCCGTCCTCGCCTACGAATCGCTCCGCCAGACCGCCCCGTAGGACAGGCTTCAGCCTGTCACCCCCTCTCGCCGCTTCAGCCTGTCGTCTGTTCATGCCCGACCTCTTCGACACCCTCGCCGCCCGCGCCGCCGCAGGTCCTGCCGCGCTCTCCGACACGCTCGCCGCGGCGCTCAAGGACCGGGGCCGCTGGCATGCCCTCTTCGATCTCCGCTTGCTCGAAGCCCGCGCCTCCCTGGGCCTGCCGGTCGGCGGGGATCTTTCCGGGCTCGATCCGGCCACCCGCGCCGCGCTCGACGAGCGCACGCTTGCGGCCTGCCGCGAGGTGGGCTGGCCGCTCCTCGACGAGGGGGCGGTCGCCGCGGGCTGGATGTTCCTGCGGGCCGCGGTGGAGCCGGCCGAGGTGGTGCCAAAGCTGCGGGCCGTGGCCGCGGCAGCGGCCGACGACGACGAGGCGACGGCCGACCGGCGGCAGCAGATCATCCACGTCGCCCTCTGGGAGGGCGTGGATCCTGCCCTCGGGCTCGAACTCATCCTCGCACACCAGGGCACCTGCAACGCGATCACGGCCTACGAGCAGGGGGTGGCCAGGCTGCCGGCCGCGCGGCAGCAGGCGGCGGCGACGCTGCTTGTCGAACACCTGCATCGGGAGGTCGCGGCGAATCTCACCGCGGATCTCGTGCAGCGCGGGATCGTCGCCCCTGAGACTGCGCCCGAGTCGATCAGCCGCCTGCTCGACGCCGCTGGTGGCCTGGCCGAGGACCCGAGCGTCCACGTGGACGTTTCGCACCTGCAGTCGGTCCTGCGGATCACCCGGGTGCTGACCGACCGCGACGCGATCGAGAAGGCCTGGGAATTGTCGCTCTACGCCTGCCGCCTGCCGGAGGAGGTCACGTATCCGGGCGAGCCGCCGTTCGAGGACGTCGGCGCGGCATCACGGCTCTTCTACGCCGCGCAACTCGGCCGCGACGTGGACGCGGCAATCCGTTTTTTCCGGCAGGCTGCCGCCCGCGCCCGCATCGAGCACGCGGGTACGCTGCCGGCCGACGTGCTCGTGCTGCTCCTGTGGAGGCTCGGGCGGCCCGCGGAGGCGCTTCACGCCGCGCTCGAACGGCCTGCCGAGGACGGCGTGCCCAGCCTGATGCAGGCCGGAGGGATGCTGCCGTCGCTCGTCGAGATGGCGGTGGCGGGCGACGCGCTCGACGTGCTCCGCGCCGCGTGCCGCGACCGCGGTGACGAGATCACGTTCGCGGCGACGTATCTGACAGGTTGACGGACAACCCGCCGGACCGATCGCCGCTGCGGCGTTACCTTCCGCAGCGACGGCAGGCCGAGCGCGTGTCGTAGCCGACCTGCTCGGCGGACATGAAGCCCCGCCCCGGCGGAAGCTGCCACGGGGCGAGCCTTTCGGCAGCTTGCGCACCGCCATGGTGGCCACGCCAGCGATTGCAGGCGTCGCACGGATCCGGGCAACTCGGCTCGTGGATTTCGCCGCGATACCGCGGCCCGCAGCCCGTGTCGCCGTAGGGCGTCTCCGCGCCGGCGACGCCCGGGCCGCAGGCTCGGCAACGGCATGCGTCGCCGGCGCGGGCGGGCGCCCCTGCGAACGCGGCGCTCGCGGAGGCGATCACACTCACGGACGCGATCATGCTTGCGACGGCAATCATCCAGATGAGCGAGGCGTATCGCATGCGGCAGATATCGGTGGGCCGGCGGGCTGGCCATTCCTCACCGTTGGCAGATCCGGCAGGGTCGCATGCAGATAGCCTGCCTTGCCAGACGGGCGATGAGCGGCGTTGCCCTTACGTCACGGCGACCGGCGGAGCCGCGCGGACCCGCTCGAACAGCGCGAGGTATTCCCGTCCGCTCGAGTCCCACGACCAGTCGCGGCCCATCACCGAGCGCACAAGCGCATTCCAGGACGCCGCGTCGGCTCGGGCGTCGAGCGCCCGGGCGACGGCATGCTCGAGCGCAGTGGCTTCGAACGCCTCGAAGACGAATCCGCTCGCCGTGCCTGCGGCGAGCGATGCCGGCGTCGCATCGATCACCGTATCGACGAGCCCGCCGGTCGCCCGCACGACGGGAATCGCGCCGTAGCGCTGGGCGTAGAGCTGCGTCAGCCCGCACGGCTCGTAGCGGCTCGGCACGAGCATGATGTCGGCGGCGGCGAAGACGAGGTGCGCGAACTCCTCGTCGAACCCGATCACGACGTCGATCGTGCCGGGATACGACGCGGCCATGCGGCGGAGCGCCTCCTCCGTCTCGGCCGCGCCGGTGCCGAGGATCACGAACCGGGCCTGCCCCGCCCCGGCGACCCTGCCGAGAAGTTCGATGACGAGGTCGATCCCCTTCTGTTCGACCAGCCGCCCCACGAGCGCGACCAGCGGCCGCGGGTCGGGCGCCGTCCGGCCCAGCCGCGCGGCAAGGGCGACCCGGGCGGCGTACTTGCCTTCGCCGACGTCGTCGGGGCCGTAGGGCCGGGGAATGAAGCGGTCGGCTGCCGGGTTCCAGACCGCCGTGTCGATCCCGTTGACGATGCCCGCCAGTGCGTCGCTCCGCGCGGCGAGCACGCCCTCGAGGCCGCAGCCTCCCGGGGCGTGCTGGATCTCGCGGGCATAGGTGGGGCTCACGGTCGTGATCTCGTCGGCGAACACGAGGCCCGTCTTCAGGAAGTTGAGCTGCCCGTAAAACTCCATCTGCTGCCAGTTGAAATACTTCCAGTCGAACCCCGTCAGCAGCATGTCCCAGTGCCAGAACAGCCCCTGGTAGGCCATGTTGTGGATCGTCATGACCGAGCGGGCCTGCGACAGCATCGGCCAGGCGTGGTAGACGAGCTTTTGGTAGGCGGGCACGAGCCCGGTCTGCCAGTCGTGGCAGTGCAGGATGTCGAACGGTCGATCCTGCCGGCCGGCAAGCTCGAGCGCGGCGCGGGAGAAGAAGATGAACCGCTCGGCGTTGTCGGCGTAATCCTGGGCGCCCCCGTAGAGTGTGGGCCGGTCGAAGCAGCCCTCGTTGGCGATGAAGCTCACGGGCACGTCGGTGCCCGGCAGCCTGGAGTGGAGGATCCGGGCCGTGAGCCGCCGGGCTCCGAGCGGGACCTCGAAGGCGAGGCCCGTGTCGTCGATGGAGAGCCCCTTCGCGAACACCTCGCGGTAGGCGGGCATCACGATCGACACGTCGCATCCGAGCCGGGAGAGGGCCGCCGGCAGGGCTCCGGCCACGTCGGCCAGGCCGCCGGTTTTCGCGAAGGGGGCGGCCTCGCTCGCCACGAAGAGCACGCGCATCGACCGCATTTCCCACGGGCTTCGGCCGGGCACCGCGGCCGGCCGACCAGACGAGTATAGGATGCCCCTTGTCGCCATGTCGCCGCTCGTCAATCCCGCCGCGCCGTTTCGGTTTCGCCTTGCGTGCCCACGCCGGGCGAAGCTCTGGCCGCCGGCTGCCTCCCAGCTCGACGACGCCTGCCGGCTCCCGGCACTCGCACCCCTGGCAGGCGTGCCCGACGTGCTCGACCTCTGGATCGCGTGGAACGAGGGCGGCCTCGGCGTGCGCGGCGTGGCCCGGGGCGTCGGCAACGCCCGCTGGTGCCAGCCGACGCGGCCCGAAGACAGCGACGGCCTCCACCTTTGGATCGCCACGCGGCCCACGGGGGAGAGCCACCGCGCCGGTCGCTACTGCCGCCGCCTCGCGCTCTTGCCCACCGGCGGCGGCCGCATGGCCGACCAGGCCGTGGCCGTGGCCGCCCAGATCCCGCGCACAAGCGAGGTGCCGGCCGAACTCCCGGCCGGTGCAGTCTCCATCGAGGGCAAGCTCGGGGCCGACGGCTGGCGGATCGACGCCTTCATCTCGGCCGAGGCTTTGCCCGGCTGGGATCCGGCGGAGATTCCCCGGCTCGGCTTCTATGCCGCCCTCGTCGATCGCCGCCTCGGCCGCGTGCCGTTCTGCGGCCCGCCGGAATACCCGTGGGACGGCGACCCCACGACGTGGGCGGAACTCGAACTGGCACCGTAACGGGTTGTTCCTTCGTGTAGCCGGCTTATCGGCTTGAATTTTTAGTCCCGCAAAACAGTCTCCAAGCACACATCCGCCTTACAGTCCCTCAAACTTAAGAATCTGTCCGGCAATGTCGCCGGCTGATGTAGAGGGCCCTCGTGGCGTTAACGGGCCAGTTGGGGGTCGCCATGGTTCAACCGAGGGCTGCTTTGGGTTGCCCCACGGCCACCATGGCCACCAACCCGACTCAGGTGGTTCGTCGCACTCAAGCCCACTCGGGTCTGTTTTCCCTGTGGGCCCGTTCCCCACGAACCGATACCAGTTGTTGTCCCCTGCCTCGAACCCGAGCGGGTCCAGCTCGATGAACCGGCCCAAGGTCGCCGAGTAGTCGCGGTGGCGGACGTACGCCAGGCCCGTCACGGCGGTGAACTCGAGGCCTTGGAAGAGGCGGGCCCACGGGGTCGCGGGGGTTGAGCCCGCAGCCGGGGTCGCCCATGACGCCGTCAGCGTCTGCGACTCGCCGTACGGCGTGTACACGAAGCGGTTGATGACAGCCCCGGCCGTCGCTCCAGGCACACCTGTCGCGACGAGGATCGCAGTCGTGTTCCAGTTCGCATCTTGCAAGGCATAGACGCGCTCTTCGAGGCCGCCGGTGCCCGTGGCGGCATCGCCGTCGGCGTTGCGATCTCGGCAGACCATCGCATCGACGTACACCGGGCTCCAGATGAACCGGGTGTCGGCGGTCGCTGGGATGGCGCCTGTTGGGATGCGCACCCGTTCCTCGATTGCTTGCCACTCCTGCGAGTAGTAGACGTCGCGGATCGGGGCCGACGCGGCCGCTGGGGCCGCGGGCGTGCCAACCTGCTCAAGAACGCGTGGGTTGAGGTCGTCGTGCCCGTAGCGAGTGACTTCCGTGCCAGAGGCGTTCTTCACGGAGACAAGCCGATCAAGGCATCGTAGGCGTAGGTCTCACTGAAGGCGGCGGCGAGGGCGTTTGAGCGCGTGAGCCGATTCGAGTTCCTGTCGTACGTGTAACCGTAGCGGTCGAGCACCGGGCTCGTGGCCGTCGTGCCCTGGGTCCAGCGCTGATCCACCACCCTCCCGAACCGATCGAGACCCGTGTACTTATCGCCGGCATCGCCCGTCGCGCCCGTCACGCTCACCATCGAGAGCGCCGCGTTTACTTCCGGTCGAGTTCGCTCGATGACCGTGCCCAGCCCCAGATACTTGAACGCCTCGTGCGTGACGGCGGCCCCCGAGCCGGCACCTTGGCCCGACAGGCTTGTCGGGCGGCTGACGGCGGCGTCGAGGCCCGTGTACGCATAGTCGAGCTGATAGCCGTCGGGATACGTGAACCGCGTCTGCCGGCTGTGGTTGCCGCCACTCCCCTCCGAGTAGGCGTATTGGACCTGCGGCGTCGTGGCCGGATCGACCAGCCCCGTGTGCGCCTGCCACTCGGACGTAACTTGTCCGAAGCCGTTGTAGCTGCGGGTGACTTGGTTGAGCACACTGCCGGATGAGGGGGCGGCGAACGACGTGACGCTCGTGACCCGGCCCAGGGCGTTGACGCAGTCAGACAAAACAAGACTGTTCACCGAGGCAGGCTCCATAACGACGCTGACTGCGATGCCCGACTCCGCAACAATATCCATCCAAAATCACGAATCATGGCGCGTGCGGGTAATAGGCCAAGAAGTCCGTGAACCCTCCTGGGTAAACTTACTTCTCAATCTCGGACTCATCTCTTCTTGTGGTGCCTCATTGGCTACCAGTCTTATGCACTAAGTAGATATCAAATGGGGGATAAGGATAAGAAGCAATATAGTCCTGTCGCAGTCGCACGGCGTCCTCGTAGGAAGCCAGCAGGCCATAGGCATTTAGTTTTTTACGCCAGCTTATTTCCGATCCAACAATACCTGGCTGTATAATCGCTGAATGATTACAGTTTGGCCATGACACATCAAAGCCATACGCGATGGTAACATTTGGTGGCGTACTTTCTGTTTCTGCGTAGATGGCGACACGATCTTCATCTCCCTTTTGCCATGCTAATTGGCAGTAAATAAGCTCCAATTCGTACCCGAGGCCTTGAAGGTCTCTTTGGAGTTGCAAGGCTAATCGCTGATTTGGGATGAATGAATTGATGCTTTCCTGAATTTCAAACCATCGCTCTAACGCCCGACGAGCATGCTCATCTCGAATAACCGGCTTACCGAGAAGTTGTCGGATCTCTAAGTCTGGAGCAATAAAGGGAGGAAGCCTGTCTACACCGAAATATGGCACCGCCTCCTTGAGGCATTCATTGGCATGCATTGCCTGCTTGGGGGCCTGAACAATCAGGTAGCCCGCGGGAGTTAAATTGTATGAGTTAAGGGCACTGTTCATAGCGTGAACCCAGGCGGCACAGGCAGGTGAATACGAGGACCACCGCTAGGCCCGTAAATGTTAATATGTGGACCGCCGGTCCAGTTTTGCTCGACTCCTCGTGGTATTTTCCAGCCTTGTTCCTTCAATCGGGCAAGCAAGGCACGGGTCTGCTCCGCCGATAGTCTTCCGGCGCCGGCGGTTTGCGCGGCTTGCGATTGCAAGCTCTGAAGCCATCGTGTGAGGGTGCGGCCCTGTAGGTTTGTCCAAGGACGCGCTCCAGAGACAACACATTATCCGTTCAGAGCAGGTGAACCAAAAAATAACGTAGAACCTGTGGTCACGCCTAGCACAAAACCTGTGTCATCGGGAGGAAACACCTTGTCGCTCGGGCTTGGGGCATTGGCTGGGTTGGTTGTCCAAAAAAAGCCAAGGCCAATACCGATCGCCGCGGGAATCCAGATAATCCGCCCCGTGGGGTCAAGCTTCCCCGTGGGTTCGTTCCCCACGAACCTGTACCAGTTGTTGTCGCCCGCCTCGAACCCGATCGGATCAAGCTCGATGAACGGCCCGAGGGTCGCTGAGTAGTCGCGGTGGCGGACGTACGCCAGGCCCGTCACGGCGGTGAACTCGAGGC
>JBBAVM010000076.1:0-16614 GCA_040397685.1 Pirellulales bacterium | reverse complement strand
ACGTTGTCGCCCGTGCACTCGGCCACCTCGCCCTTGTGGTTGAGCATCAGCGCCTCGACGCACCCCGCCTGCAGGCCCTCGAGCTTCGCCATGATGTTGTTGAGGTAGTTGAGCGACTTGATCCGCGGCGAGAGCGCGGCCGACTGCACCCGCTGCGTGGCGGCGGTGACGATCTTCAAGCCCTGCTCGTAATACTCACGCGGATAGAGGCTGATCGTGTCGGCGATCACGATCACCTGCGGGTTCTTCGTGCGGTTGGGGTCAAGGCCGAGGCTGCCGGCGCCGCGCGTGACGACGAGGCGGACGTACCCGTCGGTGAGCTTGTTGGCGGCGAGCGTGTCGTTCACCGCCTGCGCGACCGCCGCCTTCTCGAGCGGAATCTCGAGGCAGATCGCCCGGGCGCTCGCCCAGAGGCGGTCGAGGTGGGCGTCGAGGCGAAACACGCGGCCGGAGTAGCTGCGGAGCCCCTCGAAGACGCCATCGCCGTAGAGCAGGCCATGGTCGAAGACGCTGACCCGTGCCTCCTCTTCGGGCACGAGGCGGTCGTTCATGAAAATGATGCGGGACATCGCCTCTTCCTCGGGCTCTTGCTGGGGGGCGGTCAGACGGTTTCCACCCGGCCGGCGGCCAGCCGCACGATCCGACCGGCCCGCCGCGCGATCGCCGGATCGTGGGTGACGAGCACTATAGAAAGGCCATCCCGGCGGTTCAACTCAGAGAGCGTGTCGAGGATGCCGGCCCCGCTCTCCTCGTCGAGGTTGCCGGTCGGCTCGTCGGCGAGCAGCACCTGCGGCTCCGCCACGAGCGCCCGGGCGATCGCCACCCGTTGCATTTCGCCGCCCGAAAGCTGGCGCGGCCGGTGGTGGAGCCGTCCGCCGAGCCCGAACCGGTCGAGCAGGCCTCGGGCCCGGTCGCGGGCCGCGGCGCCCGCCCGCAGCCATTCCGCGAGCGAGTGTCGGACATAGAGCGGCGCGAGGACGTTTTCCAGCGCGTCGAGTTCGGGCAGGAGATGGTAGGCCTGAAAGACCATCCCGATGGCCGTGTTTCGCAGCTTGTCGCGGCGCGTGCCCGGCAGATGGTCCACCCGCTCGCCGCCGAGCCAGACCTCGCCCGCATCGGGGGCGTCGAGCAGGCCCATGAGGTGCAAGAGCGTGCTCTTGCCCGAGCCGCTCTGGCCGATCACGGAGACGAATCCGCCCGCCTCGAGGTCGAAGTCCACGCCGCGGAGCACCTCGAGCCGCCCGCCCCCGGAGCGGTAGCTCTTCCGCACCCCGCGCACCCGCACGAGGCTCGAGTCGCCTGCGGAATCAGTCATGCCGCAGGGCCTCCACCGGGTGGAGCCGCGCGGCGCGGAGGGCCGGGAGGACGCTCGCGGCGACGGCGATCGCCACGGCCCCGGCGATGATCCAGAGCACCGTGGCGGGATGGACGATCGTGGGGATCTTGAAGAAATAGTAGATCGAGGGATCAAACACCCGCTGGCCGGTGAGCCATTCGACGGCCGCGCGGATGCGGTTGATGTTCCACGTGATCGCCAGGCCCAGGGCGAGGCCGGCTCCGGCGCCGACGAGGCCGAGGAACAGCCCGTAGCCGAGGAAGATCCCCGCCACACCCGTCGAACTCGCCCCGAGCGACTTGAGGATCCCGATGTCGCGGGTCTTCTCAACCACGATCATGAAGAAGATCGCCAGGATGCCGAATCCCGCCACGGCGATGATCATGAACAGCAGGATGTTGAGCACCGCCATCTCCATGTCCACGGCCGAGAGGAGCGGGCCCTGCTTGTCGCGCCAGGTCGAGATCGCGTAGAGGTCGGCGGGAAACACCTTGCGGAGCCGGTTCCGCACCTCGTCGAGGTCGGCGCCGTCGGCGAGCTTGATCTGGATCGAGTTCACGCTCGGCACGCCGGTCTGCGGGTCGAGCATGCCGCGCATCCGCTGCAGCGCCGCGATCGGCACGAAGACGAAATTCGAGTCGTATTCGCTCATCTTGCTCTCGTAGAAATCGACGATCGTGAACGTGTCGCTCACGGCCTTCGGGGGCGTGCCGGCGGTGGGGAACGTGATCTTCACGTCGTCGCCGGGCAGCACGAGAAAGCGATCGACGCCGGTGGAGTCGCGGAAGCTCGCCAGGCCGATGCCGGGCACGATTCCGGTGAACTGCTCGCGGGCCGGATCCATGGTGCGGCCTTCGTCGGGTCGGACGGCCTTGAAGGGATCCTGCCGGTTCGCGGCGGCGGTCGCCGCCACGTCGTCGGCCGGCTCCGTCGCCGCGAGCACCGCATCGACCTGCTGGTCGATCGGCCGGGTCGGGCCGCCGGCCGCCTTCTCCTGCTCGGCCTGCCGCTCGCGCCACAGCCGTTCGCGCTCCACCCGCATCCGGCGATACGGCCAGCCGGCCCCCTCGAGCGCCGGCCGGGTGGGTCCGGGCGTCTCCGCCTGGCTGTCCACCGTGTCATAGCCGCCGTCGCGAAGCTGAAACGAGAGCTGCCGCCGATTCTCCGGATGCTGAAGGTAGCGGCCGAAGTCGCTCGCCTGGGCGTGCGACGACTCGTCGATGCCGATGAACATGATCTGGCGGGTCACCCACTGACCGCGGACCTGGAACGAGAGCATCGCCGGCACCGCGACCGTGGGCGTCATGCCGGCGATCGCATCGCCCGCGGCACGGCGGATCTCGTCCATGTGCCACTGCGGGTCCTGGAAGCCCGAGAGCGAGTGGCTCTCGAACACGATGTCGGAGAGAATCCCGTGGATCCGCGTCTGCATCTCGTGCGAGAAGCCCGCCATCACGGCGTTCACGACGACCATCGTCGCGACGCCGAGCGTCACGCTGATCACGCTCGCCAGCGCGATCCAGCGGGTGCGGAGGTAACGCCAGCAGAGCAGGAGCTTGTACATGGATGGGACGGGCTGAAGCCTGTCTCGGTTGAGCCTGTCTTGGTTGGAGTGACAGGCTGAAGCCTGTCCTACGTTTCGGGCATGACAGGCTGAAGCCTGTCCTACGTTTCGGGCATGACAGGCTGAAGCCTGTCCTACGGTTCGGGAGTGACAGGCTCTAGCCTGTCCTACAAATGAGGGCGGTGGATCGGGAACAGGATCACGTCGCGGATGCTGGCGGAGGCGGTGAGGAACATCACGAGCCGGTCGATGCCGATCCCCAAGCCCCCGGCCGGAGGCATGCCGTGCCGCAGGGCCCGGATGAAGTCGGTGTCCATCCGCGCCATCGACTCGTCGTCGGCGAGCCCGGCGAGCTGGGTGCGGAACAGTTCCTCCTGAAGATCGGGATCGTTGAGTTCGGTGTAGGCGTTGGCGAGTTCCATCCCGGCGACGTAGAGCTCGAACCGCTCGGCCACGTGGGGCTGGCCGGACTTCCGCTTCGTGAGCGGGCAGACGGCCGCCGGGTAGTCGAGGACGAACACGGGCCCCGAGAGCGTCTTCTCGACGGTGGCCTCGAAGAGATCGCTCTTCACCACGTCGGGATGCCGCCCGGCGGTCTCGATCCCGTGGGCGGTCGCCGCGGCGGCGACGCTGGCCGGGTCGGCGGGATCGCAGCCGGTCACCTCCGCGAGGAGGTCGTCGTACCGTGCCCGACGGAAAGGAGGGGTGAGATCGACCGTGTGCCCGAGGAACTCGTACCGCGAGGGTGTGCCGGCGGCCCGCGCCGCCTCGACGAGGATCGCCTCGGTGAGATCCATCATCGACGAGTAGTCGCCGTAGGCCTCGTAGGCCTCGAGCATCGTGAACTCGGGATTGTGCCGCGGGCTCACGCCCTCGTTGCGGTAGACCCTCCCGAGCTCGAACACCCGCTCGAGGCCGCCGACGAGCAGCCGCTTCAAGTGCAGTTCGAGCGCGATCCGAAGCACGAGCGGCATGTCGAGCGCGTTGTGGTGCGTCTTGAACGGCCGCGCCGCCGCGCCCCCCGCGCTCTCCTGGAGCGTCGGCCCCTCGACCTCGAGGTAGCCGCGGGCCGCAAGCACCCGGCGCACCGCCTCGACGATCCGGCTGCGGGCGATGAAGCGGTCGCGGACGCCCTCGCCGTGGATCAGGTCGAGATACCGCATCCGCTGCTTGAGATCGGGATCGACGAGGCCATGATACTTGTCGGGGGGCGTTTCGAGCGACTTCGTGAGGAACGTGAGGCCGGTGGCGAACACCGTCATCTCGCCGGTCTTCGACCAGCCGAGCCGGCCATCGATGCCGACGAGATCGCCGAGGTCGAGGCAGTCCACGACCTTCCAGGCGTCCGGGCCGACCTGCTTCTTGCCGAGCATGACCTGGATCCTGCCGGTGCGATCGGCGAGATCGAGGAACACGAGGCTGCCGGCGCTCCTCAAGAGCATGATCCGACCGGCGACGCGCACCGTCGGGCCATCGTCGGCCGCCCTGTCGAGCGGCTCGCCGCGCTGCCGCACGTCCGCGATCGCCGCGACGTCGTCGAACCGCTGGCCCCATGGATCGATGCCGAGCCCGCGGAGCCTGTCGAGTTTGTCGCGGCGGGCTTTCTCCAGGGCCGCTCCGGTGCCGGTTGGGCCAGAGGCGGCGGGGCGGTCGTGGAACTCTTCGGCGGCGTGCGACATGACGGGGCGAAATGAAAAATGGGTACGATGCAGGGCGACCCGGGATTGTCGGGTTTTCCATCTGTTTGGAGAAGGCCGATCGATGTCGCAGCGCGGGACCCCCGAGCTTTTCTGCGTCGAACTGCGGACCGCCCGGTGGGCGGAACTCGTGGAGTGGTATCGCAGCGTGCTCGGGCTCACGGTGCTCGTGCGGGTCGTGGATGACGGCTACGCGCTCCTCGGGGCCGGAGAGGGCCGACTTGCGCTCTTGGCCCGGCCCGATCCCGGCCCGGCGAGCGGCCGCGTGAGCCTCGGGTTCGAGACGGCCGATCTGGCGGCCGTCGAGCGGCGGCTCGTCGCCGCGGGCGCCGAGATGCGGCCGCCGCGCACCCACGCCGAGGGGTTTCGGGAACTCATCGTCCACGATCCCGACGGCAATACGCTGCGGCTGTTCAGTTGGCCTGCGCGGCACTGAGCCGCACGCGGCACAGGAGCGAGTCGGCCGTGATGTAGAGCGTGGAGCCGTCGGCGTCGAAGGCGCAGTTGGCAGTGGCCTGGCCGGTGAGCAGCGTGCCGAGGTGGGTGCCGTCGGGTGCGAGCACGAGCACGCCGCCGGGACCCGTCGCGAAGAGATTCCCGCGCCGATCGACCCGGAGCCCGTCGGGCAGGCCTTTGCGTTTCGTCGCGAGCTCGGCTGCATCGAAGAACGTCTTCCCCGCGTCGAGCGTGCCGTCGGCCTGCACGCGGAACACCTTCCAGAGCGGCGCCTGGGGGTCGGACTGGGCGACGTAGAGCAGCGACTGGTCTGGCGAGAAGGCGAGGCCGTTGGGCCGGGTCATCGTCTTGCAGAGGAGCGTCACCTGCCCGGCGGGGTCCACGCGATAGACGCCGCAGAAGTCGAGCTCGCGCCGCGGATCCTCCATCTGCTTCGGGAGCCCATAAGGCGGATCGGTGAAGTAGATCGCGCCCGACGAGTGGACGGCCGCGTCGTTGGGGCTGTTGAACCGCCTGCCCTGCCAGCGGTCGGCGAGCGTCACCTTGCCACCGTCGCGCTCCAGCCGGCTCACGCGGCGGTCGCCGTGCTCGCAGGAGATGAGCCGCCCCTCGTGGTCGAGCGTTAGTCCATTGGAGCCTCGCTCGCGGCCGTATGCCGCGGGGCCGGTGAAGCCCGCGGGCTCGAGGAACACGCTCACGCCCTCCTTCGGGCTCCAGCGCTGGACGCGGTTGCGGGGAATGTCGCTGAACAGGAGGCTCGCGGGCGGCAGCCCGCCGCGGTCGTCGGCCACCCACACCGGCCCCTCGGCCCAGGCGAACCCCATCGCGAGGACCTCGATCGTGGCATCGCGCGGCACCAGCGCGTCGAACCGCGGGTCGAGTCGCTCGATCGAGCCGACGGTGGGCAGAAGATCGCCTTGCGGCTCGGCCCCGTCGGCCGGCGTGGCGGCGAGCAGCGCGAGAACGACAAGCCAGCGATCGCAGGAACGCATGAAACACCTCCGTCCGGAGATCGGGTGACGCAGCCTTTTATACACCTGTCTGCGCCGGCTGGCGGTGGCTCAGGCGGCGACGTTCGCCCGCTGGTCGTGGTGCGGCGTGGACTGGAGGAGCACGCAGCCGGCGAGCACCTCGGGCCGGCCCGGGCTGCCGACCGCGGCGGAGGGGCAGGCGACGAGGCCTGAGAGCCGGCCCCACGTCCGCTCGAGGGCGTATGGGATCGAGCAGGCGCTCACGTTGCCGGTGTGGCGGGTGAGACCGTTGACGATTTCGGCGGCGACGCCGTGCTCCTCGAGCTTCATGCCGGTGAACCGCACGATGCCCGTGCCCGCCTGGTGCGGCACGACGAACCGGACGTCGCTGCCGGACCGCCCCGTCGCGGCGAGCGCCTTGCCGACCGCGGCGGCCATGGCCCGTGGCGCGATCTCCGCGATCGCCATGCCGTCGAGCGAGTAGACGAGCCGCTCGGGATCCTCACCCGTGCCACCGCCAGGCACCGGCACGGGAACCCGTGGTCGCACCAGGAAGTCGAACGTCGGCCGCTCGGCTGGCTGCTTCTCCGCATCGGCATGGAGGATCGTGAAATGGACCGGATGGCGGCGGCTCGTCGCGGGGGCGACGAGTGTAGCCGAGGCCATGTCGCCGAACAGGCCGCCGGTCTGGCGGCAGCCGTAGTCGGTGATCCGGCTGATGCGGGTAGCGACGACGACGATCAGGAATTCATCGTCCGTGAGCTCGAGCCGCGGGGCCCAGCGCCGCGCGACGAGCGCGAGCGCGCGGGCATAGCCGCAGCAGAACCAGTTGATGCCCACGGCCCGGCAGCGCGGGATGCCGAGCGAGCGCACGATTTGCCGAGCGGCCGTGCTCGGCCGTTCCCCCGCCGCCGCCATCGGGTCGAGATGTCGGTGGGCGACGGATGGCGGAATCGAGGCGGGGGCGACGACGAGGACCCCTCGGCACTTGCCGAGGTCGCAGCCGGTTTCCCGCTGGAGACGGCGCACGGCGCGAAGGCCCATCGTGGCCTCGTCCTCGAGCGAGATTTTCCGGGCTTCGATGCCGGTGTGGTGGGCGAACTTCCGCGGCATCGCGTCGCCGAACCAGCCGTTCTCGAGCGTCCAGGCCGGCTCGTGGATCGCGATCGCAGCGATGCCGAGAGCGGGCGCGGGGGATGTCGTGAATGTCGGGGGTGTCGTGAATGCCATGGGCGAAGGATCCGCAGGGGCGGGGATTGTGCCGAGCAGGCCCCGGCGAAGCCAGCGGAAAAACCGGGCAAATGCGGCAAGCCGTGCCGATTCGGTGGGGGAATCTGCCCGTTGGGGTCCTCGAAGGCCGAATTCCGAAGGGCATCCCCGCAGAACCCGAGGACCGTCGTGCGCCTTCGTCTCCGGTCTCGTCGTGGCCTTCGCGTCGCCGCGCTGGCCGTATGCACGGCGGCGGCCTGGTGTTGTGGAAGTGGCATGGCCGTCGAGCTCGATGCCGATCGCGATGCCTTCACCCCCTCGGCCTTTTGCGTCGAGGCGGGCCGCGGGCTCATGGAGGGCTCCTATGTGTTCATCGACAACCAGACGGGGCTGCCCACGAACAACTATCCCGAGTTGCTCGTGCGGCATGGAGCCACGGACTGGTTCGAATGGCGGTTCGGTGTCAATTACGGGATCGGTTCGCAGGGCAACATCGTGACGAGCGTCGAGGTGGGCGAAGGCACGCTCGACGGCGGTACTCTCTACGAATCGAGCATCCTCTATGGCTTCAAGGTGGCGACGTCCCGCCAGGATGGCTGGCTGCCGGACAGTTGCTTCATCATGGAGGGCTCGACGCCCACGTACGGCGACGTGTTTGGCTCGGTGCCCGTGGCGACCTACGTCGCCGGCTGGGAGTGCTGGGACGAATGGCGGATCGACGGGGCGATCCGCTACGCCTACTCGGAGGCCCACGCAGGCTGGTTCAGCCGCTGGAGCCCGTCGGTCGTCCTGCGTCGGCCGGTGACCGAGCGGTTCGAGGTCCATGCCGAGTGGTTCGGCTCATACACCCAGGGACTCGAGACGAACACGCAGCAGCCGTTCGTGAGCCCGGGCTTTCATTACGGCATCACCCGCCATGTCGAGATCGGCCTGCGTGTGGGCTGGGGCCTCGCCGCCCAAGCCGCGCCGTTCTTTTCCGACGCCGGCATCGCGATCCAGTATTGAGGCGGGGCGGTCGTTCAGCCCGCGGGCTTGCGCGGCCACCACCAGGTGAGGTTGGGCCACCATGCCGGCGGCCACGGCCGCCGCCGCTCGCCGCCACAGCAGCCGGCGGTGCACGACCCAGCGCAGCAGCGACAGAGATACTTCACCTTCCGCACGATCGTCGGCTTCGCCTCGTCCACGGTCTCCTTCTGGAGCTTCTTGCAGAAGCGCACCCGGCTCGGGCAGGCGCACGGCTCGTCGCAGCAGCTCGTGCAGGTCGTGCGGTCGCGGCATGCATCGAGGAACCAGGGCATACGGCCGCAGCCCGGCACGCAGAGCGGCTCGCACGTCGCTTCGAACTCGGTCTTCGGCTGCTTTTTCGTGCCCGGCTCGCAGACGCAGACGGGCGCGAGGCCGCACGTCGCGCCGCAGCGCATGCAGGCCGGCTTCTCGGCCTCTTTTTTCTTGTCCTTCGTCGCGGCCTGGGGGTCCTTTTCCTTCCCCTTGTCGGCCGCCCCGCAGGCGAGCAGCGCAAGCGCGAAGCAGAGGACGGCGATGGCACGGCTGGGCATGGTGGATCCTCCGGCGTGGGCTGTCCGGTCAAAAGTCGAAGTCGAACCGCATGCCGTAGGCATCGGTGATGCTGTTGCCGGCCCGTCGGTCCTGGAGAAACGCGCGGATGTAGTTGAACTTCCAGCGCGCGTAGGGGTTCAGGTACCAGTTGAGGCCGACGGTGAAGTCGGTGAGGTTGTTGCCGCTGATGTCCTTGTTGTTGAGCACGATGTTCGAGTAGCGGGCCGCGATCTCCCATGCGCCCATCCCCGTCTGGACGCCCTGCGTCTTCGTGCGGACACGGAAGAAGTCCTCGAAGGGCTCGAGCCGCTTGTGGATCCCCTGCTTGCGGTCGTAGGGCCGATGCTCGCCGGTGAGGAAGTAGCTCACCTGCGCCATGTAGCCGTTGAAGAACAGGTCGGGACGGCCCGTGCGATGCACTGTCGCGAACGCATACTCCGACTGGAGCGAGAGGGGGCCGAGGATCAGCGCGAACTCCGGGTCGAAGAGCTGGAAATGATCAACATCCTTGATGTTGCCGGTATCCACGAAGATCGGCGCGAACGGGCTTGGGACGCCGTTCTGATAGTTGCTTGGTGACGGCGGGCCGACGGGGCCGAAGACGTTCGCCGGCTGCTGCTTGCGGATTTCGGGCGTATTGCGGAAGCGGACCTGGTTCTGGTAGGCGTCGCGGTAGCTGTAGGCGCTCCCGAGGTGGAGGTAGTACCGGCCGTCGCTCGCCTCGTCCCACCACGGCAGCCAGGTGCCGCGCATCGTGAGCGCCTGGCCGCTGTCGAACGAGTCGTTGCCGACGTTGTCGGAGTTGGTCCGGAAGGTGCCGATCGCGTAGGTGGCCAGTTCGTTTTCGGTGTTGCCATATACCATCGCGCCCATGTTGCGGGCGGGGGCGAACGTATCGACGAGTGACCGTTCCATGAACGTGTTGTTGCGGTTCTGGGTGACCCGCTCGAGCGAGAAGGGCTCGAAGTATTGCCCGACGCGGACGTTCTGCAGCCACGGGAGTTGTTTCCATTCGATGTAGTTGTCGAGGAAACTCGGCTGGTTGGCGAGCGCGAAGTCCACGCCGATCGCGTATTCGAAGACCTCGAACGCGGTGCCGCGGCCCGTGATGCGCAGGCGGCGAAACTGCGCGCCGTCCTGAAGGTCACCGACGGCTGAGCGGCTGACCGCATCCTGGCCGAAGTACACCATGTCGGACTGCACTTGGCCGCCGAGGTTGATCAGGGGCTTTTTGGCATCGTCCTTTTTCTTTTTGTCGGCCGCTTGGTCGGTCGGCTTGGCGGCCCGGAGGGCCTCCATTTCTTTTTCCAGCCGGCGGATGTCTGCCTGCAACCCCTCGACAACCGCTGCGGGAGGCGGGATCTCCTCCGCGATCGCCGGTGCCTGAGCGAGCGTGGGCGACGAGACCGCGAGCAGGCCCGCGGCGGCGGCGACCGCTACGGCCGCGCAACGGAAGACCCTGGTTCGAATGGTGAAGAAGGCGAGCACATCACCCCTGCGAGAATGCGATCCACGGTGATGCCAGGGCCTCGTGTCATTCACGTCAGCGCGACAGACTTACAATCGTTGTTATCGGCACAGCCTGCCGTTCCAGATGAGTCTGCGCAGTTTGCCAGCACTGCCCAGGCTGCACGATGGGCGGTGCGTCTCCTTCCTGCCGAGGAGGATGAATCCATGGTCGCTACAATTTCCCCGACGACGCTTGGCGATCTTCGCCGGCAGGTCGAGAAACTGACCCTCAGCGACGTCCGCACGGCCGTCTCGCTCGTGGCCATCGGTGCACCGCATCGTCGTGGCACCAGGCACGACACTTGTCAGCGAAATGGATAGTGTCGGGCATCATGGATAACCCGCAGCCAAACCCTGCCAGTGTGCTCAAGAAACACGCTTCGATGCAGCCCGACTTCTACTTTGAAAACGGCCTGTTGGTGTATACGGCTGTTTTTCACTTGAAACGCGGCTCCTGCTGCGGCTCCGGTTGTCGCCACTGCCCGTACGAGCCCCGGCACATCGCGGGCAACACGAAGGAACGTCGATGAGCAGTTACCGGGATGCAGACGACGAGACCGAAGGCTGGGAAGACGCCGAGGCTGATTATGACGGCGATGACACAGACGAAGAGCCCACCATCCCCTGTCCATATTGCCGCGGTGAAATCCTCGAAGACACGCCGCGGTGCCCATACTGCGAGCGGTATATTTCCGAGGAAGACCAGGCGTCGCCCGGCAAGCCGCTGTGGATGATCCTCACGGCCTTGATCTGCCTCGGGGTCGCGATCGGGGGGATATTTTTGGCGCTCTAATGCGAGGCGAGGTGGCAGCCGTCGAATTGGTGCGAGAAACAAAACTAGGCCCGGTGTGATTCGAACACACGACCAAGGGATTATGAGTCCCCTGCTCTAACCACTGAGCTACGGGCCCGAAGGCGGGAATATCCCGGGCTCGAAGTCTACCTGCCGCCGGGCTCCCCGATCAGTTCGGTGGCCGCTCGTTTTCGTGGAGCGGCAGATCCTTGAACCTGCCGTCGAAGATCGCGATATCCACTTGGAAGGGCCGGCTCGACACCGTGAGTTCGCCCGAGAACGGGTAGCCGAAGAGCGACACGAGGTAGAGATTGAGCCCGATCAGGAGCGCGGCGAGGGCGGTCAGGAACCGCTGCAGGCTCACGCTCTCCGCACGGAACAGGCCTGCGAAGAGCACCGTGACCGCGCCCCCCACGATGAGCACGAACCACTCGACCGCGGGAATGCCGAACTCCGCGGTTCCCACCCGCTCGCGGCGACAGTCCCAGAGCTCGCGGATCTGCTCCAGGATCATCGGGTAAACCACCTTCTCCGCCTCCGTCTTCGGCTCGAACGTGTCGAGGGTTCGTGCGAGCTCGAAGGCGGTCTGTCGGGCGGCCATGCTGGCATGGCCGGTCGCCATCAACGGCCACTCGTCCTCGACCACTTCGTGCGCATAGGTTTTGCAAGCCTCCTGGAGCCGGCTGCGATCGGCCTCGGGAAGCCGGTCGGCGAGCAGGAAGATGTCGGCGAGCGAGTTCGATTCCTCCTGGACGACGTCGATCGCGTGCTCGAAGCGGACGAGCGCATCGACGACGATCAGGCCCAGGAGCACCGCGTAGAGCGTGCCGACGACCGAGAGGAGGTTGCCCGTGATGTCGTGGGCTTGCCGGAGGATGTCCTTGGCGAAGAGCTTGCGCACGGCGGCCACGAGCAGGATCGCCGCCGCGATGCCGCCGAGGATGATGACGATCCCGTTGGTGAAGCCATGAAACTCCATGCGTCAACCTCCACGCGTCACGGCTTCTCCACCCCGCTGACGAGCGCGGTGAGCTTGCCGGTACACTTCGCCCCGGGGGGCACGTTGACCTTGAGGAACAGCACGCCGTCGCGATCGGCCGGCTTTTCGTAGCTGCCCCCCACGGTGAACGGCCGCGGCTGCTTGTCGCCGGACCGGTTGGCCGCGTCGGCGTCGGCAATCACGGCCATCACGGCACCGAACGGCACGTGCGGAATCAGGTCGGCGGCGGGGTCGTCGCTCGGGGCGCCGTCGGGGCCGGCTTCGATGTTGGCCACGATCCGGTACTCGCCCGCGACGCGGATCCGGATGGTGCGGCCGCGCTCGACGGTTCCGACCGGTTGCCAGGCCTTGCCAAGGTTGAGCCCCACCTCGAACTCGCCCGCATCGAGGATGCGGGTGCTGAGTTCGTCGAGCTTCGTTTTGACCGGCTCGTTGCGGGGGTCGAGTTTGGCGAGCGCCTCGACGAGCACCTTCGCCCGCTCGTACTGGCCGGCATCCTCGAATTGCTTGATGAGCTGGTTGGTGTCGCGGAGGAACGACTCCCGGATCTCCTCGGCCTTGGCCTCGAGCCGCTTGACCTCGGGCTGGTTGCCCGGCCGGGGCCGGTTCTTCGTGGCCGGCTGGGCCGCGAGCGTGGTCGGCGGCCCCGCGAGGAGGCTCGTTCCCAGCGCCGCCAGCAGTGTCGCCACATACATCCCTGCCCGCATCACGCCCTCCTGTCAGTCAGCGAATAACGACTCGGGCGGCAGTATGGCAGCGGTCGATGCCTCCTGCCAGCGGCGGGGAGGGCGTCACGGCCGGCGCCGCGGCGCGAGGTCGCCCGTTGCGAGGGCGGCGAAGGCGAGGGTGCGGGGAGGCGCGGCGGGCCGCGGCGGAGCAGGGCGGGGACGAGGGGCGGTGGGCTGCGATGCGACGGCGACATCGGCGTTGCGAATCTCGCCGCCGCGGGTGATCGCGACCGTCCGGCCAGACGCCGTGTCGCCGCCGGGACGGGTCACCACGACGCGGAACGTGCCCAGGTCGAGGCCCTTGAAGACGTAGTTGCCCCGGACATCGGTCGTCGTCGAGGCGACGGTGACGCCGGCGGCGTTCACGATCGCGACGGAGGCTCCTGCCAGCCCCGCCTCGGGCGCCTGCCGCCGGCCGTCGCGGTTGAAGTCGGCGAACACGTTGCCCCCGACCGCCGTCCGGAAGAAAAACACGTCTCCTTGCAGATTGGTGACCGTCGTGTTGCGGCGGATGATGTCGGCAAGCGAGGTGCCCTGGATCTCGCGCACGAGGTTTCCCGGGAGGGAATTCTGATACCAGTAGCGGTCGCCGTCGCGGAGCCGGGTGAACTGGTCGATGAGGATCCGCGTGAACGTCTCGCCGAGGCTGGAGCCGGGCAGGTGTTTCTCGGCCAGGCCGCCGACCCACAGGTCGAGCTTATCGACGCTGCCGTAGGTGGCCGCGAGCGCGTCCTGCGTCGCCTTGTCCGGGGTGATCTGGGCGAAGCTCGTCACCTTCGGCAGGCCGTAGGCCGCGCGGATGGCGTTGTAGTCGGCGAGGCCGTGGTCGCGGCCGCGCTGGATGTTGAGGGCGGCGAGGTCGAAGCCGCCCTGACCCGGCAGGCCGAAGAGGAAGTTGCGGACGTCGTCGACCACCTTCGTGTCGATTTCCTGCGCCCGGTCGCTGGCGAGATACTTGAGCACCGGGTCGATCCCGGTTTGCCTGAGCACGGGCGTGTTGAAGAACGCGTCGCGCAGTTCCATCGGGGCGTGCACGGCGTTGCCGTCGTTGTCGAGGAACTGGATGTCGTTGCCGAGCATGCTGTGGCCGAAGCGGAAGGCGCCGGTGGAGAACTCCGTCGCGATGCCAGGGTTCACATCGGCCCGGTAGCCGCGGTAGGCGTGCAGGGCCGCCGCGGCCGGCGTCTGCGCCCCGAGCAGGGCCGGCAGGAACTCGTCGAACGTGATCTTCTGGAGCTCCGCGATCACGATCCGGCGGGCGTGCTGGTAGAGCTGCTCGTCGGTCCAGGTGGGATTCCTCACCGCGGCCGCCGCCGCGAGGCGGTTGTGCTCGCGGACGAAGAGCGTCTGCAGGGCGCAGAGTTCGGGATTCTCGTTGGCCCGCACGTCGCCGGCGAGGAAGAGCTGGTCGTCGGGGACCACGTGCGCGTCGTTGGCGTTGGCAAGGCCGGCGGTGTTCTGCGGCAGGAGATTCCCGGCGCTCGTCTTGAGCCGGCCCCCGGCAAATTCGCGGAGGGCGGCGGCACGCGTGGCGTCGCTGCCGTAGACCTGCGAACCGTCGATGAAGGCCGTGATCGAGTTGGTCTGCTGGCGGGGGCTCCCCACGCCGGCGCCCGTGAGTGGGTCGTAGGCCGAACGTGACATCGAGATGGTCATCGCGCCGGTGCCCGCCGGGTCGAAGGAGGGGTCACCGGTCGGCACGGGGATGGAAAACCGCTCGCGGGGCGAGGCCGTCGCCGTGAGGCCCAGGTCGTGGTCGAGGAACTGGCCCCAGGCGTAGACCATGGCGGAAAAGTCGCGGTCGTTCACGATGCCGTCGGCCGGGCTCTGGGACAGCGCGTTGCTGATGGCCCGGGCACCGGGGCGGTCGGCGCCCGATGGCGCGGAGATGCCGTCGGCATACGCGGCCGGTGCGATACGGACGAGATCGACGCCGGCGCTGCCCCAGTCGGGATGGGAGAGATTGTTGCCCGTGCCGTCGATCGACTCGGGCGGGAGCGGGGCGGGGGGGAGTGGCTGGGCCGCCATCATCGAGCGGGATTCGAGCTGCTCGATGCAGGCCCGGAGGGACAGGCCACGGGCGGGACGCTTCTGTGCGGCGGACATGGCGAACTCCTTGTCTCGATGCCCCACCACTTCAACGGTACACGGGCGGGCAAGTTGCGGGCTTGCGATTCTGCAACTTGAGGCATCCCCTGGCCGGGGTTGCCCGTGCCCGCTCGCCGGACGTTCGCTCCGGGCCTCCAGCCCTCCGCTCACTGCGTGTCCGCTTCGCTTCGGCATCCATGCCTGCGCTCGCTCCCACAGCCCGCTCGCGGGCACGGGCAACCCCTCACCTCCCTCCGCTCGACAAAAGCCCGAAGCGCGAGCGAGGGAAAGAAATCCTTCCGCTCGAGCAACACCCCAGTCCGCGGCCGCCGTTTATTCCTTCGCCTCGAGCCGCTTCAGGAGCCTGAAGAGGTCGCTGTCGGTCGTGAGGATCAGCGTCGAGTCGCGGCCGAGCGTCGCCTTGTAGGTGTCGAGGGTCTTCAGGAAGGCGTAGAAGTCGGCGGCCCGGGGGCTCGCCGTGTAGGCCCGGGCGTAGATCTCCGAGGCCCGGGCGTCGGCGGCGCCCTGGAGTTCCTGCACCTTCCGGTAGGCCTCCGACTCGATCCGCCGCAGGTCCTTCTCCTTGCGGCCCTCGATCTTGGCCGCCTCGCCGGCCCCCTCGGAGCGGAACCGTTCCGCGATCTGCAGACGCTCCGACTTCATGCGGTCGTAGATCTTCTCGATCACGCCGCTTTTGTAGTTGATCCGCTTTACGCGCACGTCGAGCAGCTCGATCCCCCAGATGCCCACCTTCTGCGCGGCGGCGGCGAGGATCTCCTTCTCGAGCGCCTCGCGGCCGAA
Source organism: Pirellulales bacterium (assembly GCA_040397685.1). GTDB lineage: Bacteria > Planctomycetota > Planctomycetia > Pirellulales > UBA1268 > RGVT01. The sequence goes on along the minus strand of JBBAVM010000076.1, from coordinate 905 downwards.
CCGGATCGGCGGCAGTCCGCCCGCTCCCGTGGCCTCGAGCGTCGCGTCGCGTTCGGGGGTGCGGTCCTTGTCGGACCGCACGACCTCGATCAGGTCGTGGCGGGCGACGACGTTCCGCGTCTCGCTGCCGATGATGTCGTCGAGCCGCGAGAGGGCGCTGCGCTCGTCGCGCAGGCTCTCGAAGTATTTGAGGGGGTCGGCGATCCGCCAGCGGGCGAACGTGTCGACCACGACGAACAACTTGTCGCGGGTCGTCATCTCGCCCGGCGGGCCGTCCCATTCGAGGATCCGCTTCTCGAACCGGTTGGCCGTCTGGATGAAGGGCAGCTTGAAGTGGAGCCCGGCGCCCGACCGCGACGTGGTCGCGTTGATCGGCTCGCCGATCGGCCGGCCGAACTGCGTGAGCACCACCTGCTCCGTCTGGTCCACCGTGTAAGCGCAGCCGAAGATGCCGATCGCCGCGAGCACGGCGACGACGCCGCCGAGCGGGGAGAAGAGCCAGTCGGCCGCGCGCCTGAGGATCACGAGCAGCGGATGGTTGATCGGCAGGGGGCTCATGGCTGCTGGGGCTTCCTCGGGGGCGTCTGCGGCGGCAGGGCCGGCAGGGCTGGAAGGTTCATGAGCGGGAGAAACTGTTTGGCGTCGGCATCGAGGATCACCTTGCCGCCGAGCTGCGGGAGCACCTCCGCGAGCGTCTCGAGATAGAGCCGCTGCCGCGTCACCTCGGGGGCCTTCTCATATTGCTCGAGGAGTGCCTGGAAGCGGGCCACATCGCCCTCGGCCTCGTTCACGCGCTTCGTCGCGTAGCCCTCGGCCTCGCTGAGCTGCTTCTGGGCCTCGCCGCTGGCCCGGGGCACGACCTTGTTGTATTCGCCGTTGGCCTGGTTGATCATCTGCTCGCGCTC
>JBBAVM010000075.1:0-16794 GCA_040397685.1 Pirellulales bacterium | reverse complement strand
GGGAAAAGAGTCCTGACACCTTTTTTTCATCCGGCGCACGTTGACCAACTTGCTACCGAGGCGCAAGGCCACGATCAAAAGCGTCCTGGTCGCGGCGGAACACGGCGAGGACGGTGTCGAACCGCTCGAGCGGAATCCGGTAGACGGGCTGCTCGCCGGTGTGGGCGTGGCAGTGGGCCACGAGCAGCCGGTAAAGAAACTTGAACAGCTGCCGCGGCACCCGCAGGCTTCGCAGGCCGTCGAGCAGCCGCCGCTGGTCCACCTCCGGCTCGAAGAGCTGGGCGAGCGTCGCGGGCGGGTCGCCCACGCTCGCCGCCTTCACGCGGGTGGAGGCGATGTCGTAGAGCGTCTCGCCCGACCATTCGAGCGAGGGCACGAGGTTCTGCTTGTCGAGCCGGGCCCGCTGGTTGAACTGCTCGTCCTCACGCTCGATGAATCGATAGAGCTCGACCGGGAGGAGCAGCTTGAAGCCCATGCCGGGCGACTTGAGGAACTTGTTGTCGAGCATCGGCCAGATCACCTGCCGCATCCGCTCGGCCGAGCCGTTGATGAGGTGCGGCTCGTCGAGGCGATCGACGATCACGACCATGCCCGCATAGCCCTGCGCGGCCAGGATCGCCTGGAACTTGGCGAGCAGTTCGTAGCGATCGTCGCTCCGCGGCATGCGGGGGAGCGGCTGCCCGGCAAGATCGACCTCGGGCATGCGGGCAAGTGCGCGGGCGAGCTGACCGACCGTGCGGTTGCCGGTGCGCATGCTCCGCACGATCGAAAGCGCGGTCCAGGTGGCGCGGGCCCGACGCACGGCCCAGGGCCCCCAGGCCGAGACGAGCAGTAGCCAGGGCCACCAGGCGCCGAGCCAGCCGGCCGTGCCCCGGCTCACGGCGAGGGCGGCGGCCAGGGCGAAGGTGAGCGTACCGAGGAGCCCGACCGCGAGCGGCCAGAGTCCGAGCCAGGCCGAGTAGCCCACCCGACGCCGCAACTTCCGCCACCGGGCGGGAAACGTCTCGCCGGTGGACTGGTCGTAGCAGGCGGCGAGGAGGGCGAGGTCACGGGCCTGCGGCGGCGTGAGCTTCGCCGGCCGCTTCTGGCCCGACTCAGTGAAGCCGCTGACGAACTGCGTGACCGCGAGCGCCAGGATCGCATCCATGTGGTCCCAGAGCTTCCAGTGCCCGAGCGTCTTCTCCACGGGCCGGTTGGGGCCCATCCGGCTCACGAACCGGTCGAGGAAGGGATTGAAGTCGTCATAGAGCACGACGAACGTGCGCCGCTCGGGAGCCGAGTCGTTGTGCCGCTCGAACTGCCGAACCATCTGCAGCTTGAGCGCCGTCTTGCCGGCGCCCTTCTCGCCAAACACGATCGCCGTGCTCGGGTCGGCCGGATCACCGTAGATCTTGTCCCACGCCGGATGGTACGTCGTCTCGAGGCAGGTCCGCTTGAAGACCGTGTCGTTCTGCGCATCCTCCTCGGCGAACGGGTTGCCCGCGATCCCGTGGTGCTCGAGAAAGTCCTGGATCTTCATCGCGTGGTGCCGCTTTGCATAACGCTTCCTGATGCGCCGCTACTTCGCGGCCACGAGCCCCTCGACCATCGTGCGGAAGCCGTCGGCGTGCTTCGCGACCGTCGCCGCCGGGCCGTAAAACTTGAGGAAGTAGCTGCCCCGGTCAGGCGTCTCGACGATCGCGGCGAGCATCCGGTAGTCGGGCCGTTCGACCGCCTGACCGCCGGCGAACGGTCCGCCCGGCATGTCCTTGTAGGTCCCCGCGACGTCCACGAGCGTCACCGTGCAGCCGGCGAGCTTGAGCGTCTTCGTGGTCGCCTTGTCCTTCGTGGCACTGCCGTCGGGCTGCGCGAACTGTCCGTACCAGCGATCGACGTTGGCCTGCACGCTGCCACCCGCTCCCATCACGGTCATCCGGCCGGCCGGCATCCCCTCGGCCTCCGAGGGCACCGCGAACTCCGTCTCCACGATTCCCGACTTGGGCGCCACGCGCTTCCAACCGGCCGGCGCCTCGAGCGAGAAGCCGCCGTTGGCGATCGTGAACGCCCGCACGTCTTCCGCCACGGCCTGGCCACGGGCGATCCCGCCGCACGCGAGCAGAACGACGCACACGACACCGGTAAACAGACGCATGGAAGGCCTCCTCGGGCTCGAGCGGGAAAGAGTGCTACGTCCGGCGACCGCCGGGCTTCCGAGTCTACACCAGCCCGCGGGCCGCCGGGATGCGCCGTCAGTCGGCGTTCGGCGGGAGCAGGTCCGCCAACGGCTGGAGGGACGCCATTTCCGCGAGGCCCGCCTTCACCATCTCGCGGCCCGTGACGTAGCGATGGGTCTTGATCCACTGGCCGATGAGGTCCGTCGCCGAGCCGAAGAGGTCGCCCAGCAGCACGTCCATGTCGCGTTCGAGTTCGGCGAAGTGCCGCGACCACTCGGCCGCCTCGGTGATCCCGATGTGCTCCTCGCTCTGCCATTTCATCGGGTGGAACAGAAACACGCTGTACGGGGTGACGATTCGCCGCGTGCAGGTCGCGAACGGCCACAGCGCCGCCGACGAGCATTCCCCGGTGACGATGCCCGTGGCCCGGATGCCGCGGAGCCGCATGAGCGTCACGAGCGACATCGCGCAGTAGGGACTGCCGCCCGGCGAATCGAAGTAGATCGTGCACTCGCCGCCCGGCTCGATTCCGAGGAGGCGATCGGTCATGTCGGCCTCGTTGTCGGTCAGGTCACCGACGATGGCGATCTCGACCGGTCCGCGTCGCTCGTCTTCCGGGGGCTCTGGTTGAGGCTTGTCGCGGCGTGCCATGATGGAGGCACAGCGTAAGACCGCCCCTGCAAAACGGCAAGTTCGGGATCACTCCATGGGCATCGAGGCCTTCTGCCCCAACGGCCACCGGATCAAGGTCAAGCAGTCGCTCGCCGGCCGGAAGGGGCTCTGCCCCACCTGCGGCGCGAAGTTCCGGATTCCGCTCGCCGAGGGTGGTGCTGCGGCGACGGTGCGCGGCCTGCCCACGGCCCGCCTCCTCGACGTCGCGCCCGACATCGCCGCGACGCTCCCGCGAGCGCTGCCCTTCGCGGCTGCCGAGGCGGTCGCGTCGCCGCCGGCGCCCGTTCCCATCGAGCCGGCGGCGCCCCCGCAATCGACACTGCACCCGGTCTTGGCGGAGCGTCCCGACCTGCGGTGGTGCATCGCGTTCCCCGGCGGAGATCCGACGGAGCCGCTGCCGGCCGAGTCGATGCAGGCCTGGCTCGACTCGGGCGCGGCGGAGGGCACCGAGATGGTGTGGCGTTGCGACTGGCCCGAGTGGCGCCCCGCCAGGGACGTGTTTCCCGCTCCCTATCCGCGGTAGTCGCCGTGGCAGGCGTCGCACGATTTCTTCAGCATGCCCACGGCCGTGCGGGCCGCATCGTAGTCACCCTTGAGCGCCGCCTCGCGGGCCTGAAGCGCGGCGTCCCGCATCGCCGCCGCATGGCCGCGGTAGGTGTCGTCGTCGTGATACTCGTACGCCGGCCGTTGGATGACCTCGCCGATGACGGCGACCATCTCCACCTCGTGGAGAAACTTCTCGACCTGCTTGTTGAACTCCTCTTTCGAGGCGGTCGCGGCGGCGGCCAGGCCGTCGGCGCCCTCGAGCCGCCCCATGAGCGCCGGCCGGCCGGCCACCTGGCTCCACGCGAAGTCACCCTCGCGATCCGCCTTCGTCTCCACGCCACTGCCTTCGAGGAGTGCGGCCAGGTCCTCGACGCGGGCCTTCGCCTCGTTGAACGACTGGGCCGTCCCGACCTTGCAGTTCGCGGCGACGCGGGCGAACAGATCGCGGACCTGCTCCGCATCCTTCTTCCAGCGCACGTCGCCGTCGTAGTCCGCGATCACGGCGAAGGCGAGCGCGATGGCGCTGAACCCGACGCGGGCCTCATCGTAGCCTCCGCCTTTGAAATCCGACGCCGATGTGACGGCGGCGGCCACGCGCGCGTTCATCTCCTTGATCTCGTCGGCGAGCGTGTCCGGGGAGACGAGCCCCGACCATTTGAATCCGCCCGCCGCGGCGGACGCCGCGGCGCTTGCGGCCGCCTGAGGCGCCGCGGCAGCCGCCGGACGCGCGATCGCCGCCGCAAAATCGGGGCGCTCGCCCTCCAGGGTCGCGAATGCGTCGGCGAAGAAGACCGCCTCGGTCGCCTTGTCCCAGGTGGTCGGCTGGTGGGCCCGGGCCCTCGCCTGCGGCTTCCCGCGCTCGACCCGCAGCGGCGCGGCCCACGGGGCGGACATGACGAGGACCATGGCGACCGTCAGCGCGGCGATCTCGATCCTGAGCGTCGTGGCAGTCATGGCAAGGCGGCTCCTGGTCGATGCCTCGCGGAGAACGGCCGCCGGCGACCGTCCACCGAACCCGCATTGTAAAGGACAGGCTGCGGGGCGTTTTGCCCGTGGATTGAACCCCTCTTTTTCGACTTGACGGGGCAGGCTGTTCTCGTCACTTTCCCGCCCCGCAGACAGTCATCGCCGGCCGAATTCCGGCGGCCGACCGCTCCCCTCGATGGCCACGTGGAACCCAAATCCATGACCGCACCCATCCCCCTCTCCGCCTCCCCGCGGGCGACCCGCGTCTGGACGCTCTGGCTGGCCTGCTTCGTCGCCGGCTGCGGCATTGTGGTGATCCTCGGCACGACCGGCTGTTCCGCGGGCGGTTCGTCCGGCGCCGCGGCCGTGGAACCGGCGAAAACAGCCGTCGTGACGTTTCTTGACGCGATCAAGCGGGGTGACGACGCGGCCGCCAGCGGCATGCTCACGAAGGTCGCGCGGGCCAAGACGCAGGAGCTCGGCCTGTCGGTGGCGCCTCCGGTCGCTCCGACGGCCACGTATTCGATCCGGGAATGCGAACTCGTCGGCGACGACGGTGATCTCGTGCACGTGGGCACGACCTGGACCGATACCGACGCCGATGGCTTCACGAGCACCGACAACGTCGTGTGGGTGGTCCGCCTCGATCCGGAGGGGTGGCGGGTCGTCGGCATGGCGATGCGGATCTTCGAAGACCTGCCGCCACTCCTGCTGAACTTCGAGGATCCCGAGGACATGCTCTCGAAGCAGGACATGGTCGCGGCGGAGTTGCAGAAGCGGGCTCAGCAGGGGGCGGCCCCGGGCCAGCCTGAAACCCGGACGGCCCGCGGGACCACGCCACCGACCAAGTGAGCGGACGGGCACGAGGGGCCGAAACGAGCGGCCTGACAGGCTAAAGCCTGTCCTACGGCGGCGGCTTGACACCCATTCTCCGCCGGTTAGCCTAATTGCCCAGATTCCCCAGGCGGCAATCTTTCGCCAACCGTCAGCGCTTCCAGGGGAGTGCTGCCGGTTGCCGGAGGGTCGTCGGCTGGGGACTGGTTGAGCTCTGTCTGCTGCGGTCCGGTGGCCGTCCCGGATCGGGGTTGTTTCGTGACGGCTTCTGAAGCGCACGACGCGTTGGATTCCCTACTTTTGGAGCAATGAAAATGAAGCGTTTTCTCGGATTCGCAGTTGCGATGTTCTTCGCCCTCGTGGCCATCGCCCTCGTCGGCGGTGACGCGGGTGCCGTCGCCGGACACGGCTGCCATGGTCGTGCCCGTTGCCACGGTCGCCATCACCGGTGCCATGGCGGTCTGCTCGCCCGTCTCCACGCCAAGCACGCCAAGTGCCACGGCGAGGCTGCCCCGGCCGCCGAGTGCGACAGCTGCGGCGATGAAGTGGCCAGCGAGTGCGGCAGCTGTGGCGGCGAAGTCGCCGACGGTTGCAGCAGCTGCGGTGGCGGTGAGGCTGTCGGCGGCTGTGCCGGCGGTGGCTGCGGCGGTGAAGGCGTGATCTCCGCCGGTGTTCCGACCGAGGCCGCGCCCGCTGCCCCGGCCGCCCCCGCGGCTCCGGCTGCCCCGGCCACGGGCACCTGATCGTCGTTCGCGATTCGTCGAGCCCGCCCTGAGGCGGCGAACGCGAGACCATGCATGAGCCGGGGCCTCCCGCACGGGAGGCCCCGGTTTTTTGATGCGCTCGTGCCGGTGCGGCAATTCTGGTCGTCACGGCGATGGACGCGTTGCGAGATGGGCTTCCCGTCTGTCGTAGGACAGGCTTCAGCCTGTCATGCTTCAATTCGCCAATCCCAACTCGGAGTTACGCCATACGGTCGCGCCGCGGGCGCACGCCATCGCGCCGTCGCCGGGCAAGGCCCGGCTCCCACCCGCGAATGGAAGCCCGAAGCGCAAGTAAGGGAGTGCGGCTCTCCCTCGCTGGCGCTTCGGGCTTTCGTGGAGCCGAGGAGGCTGCGGGCACGCCTGGAGCCGGGCAAAGTTCGGATGGCCGGTGCGGGCTCAGGGTGCCGGCGGTGTTTCCGCAGGCGGCTGGGACGGGGGCTGGGCGAGACGCCGCAGCAGCCGTCCGCCGCGGCGTGGAGGCGGCGGCGGGGCGGGGGCATCCGGATTTCCGGCATGTGCCGCCGCCCGCTCCGCGCGGCGTTTCGCCACCTCATCGAGCACGCCGCCCACGAGGTCGATGATCGCGTCCGCGGACGGATCCTGCACGATGTCGGAGGGCACTTTCGACCGCAGGTCGTCGAGTTTCTCCGAAGCCCGCGGTGATTCGCGGACAGGCGCGGCGTTCGCAGGATTGCGCAGGCGTTCAACGAGATCCGCCACCACGTCGCCCGCCGTGGCCCGGATCGAGCCGTCGAAGTTCACCTGTGGCTCGCCCAACACGCCCCCGATACCGAGCGAGATCGACTTCCCGGCGAGCGCCGCGAGCAGCGGCCGGTCCGCGGGCAGATCGGCCGGCACGGGCAGTTCCAACTTCAGGTCGAGCGTCTTGTCGTCGAGGCCAACGGAGCCGCTCGAGTGGATGTCGAGCCGCTGGCCCGGTTTCGCCAGTGGCAGTCCGAACTCCAGGCCCTTATGCCACACGCGGCGACTCGCGAGATGAAACTCCACGTCCGAATCGTCGGCGACGCGGATCGAGCGGGGGAGTTCGAGCCGACCCGGCAACGAGTCGAGCAGTTTCGTGACCATCGGTCCGGGCCCCACGTCCACTTCGTGCATCGAAAGCACGCCCGCCAGCCGGGCCGCCTGCGGAGCCCCGACCGGGAACGTCGCGGTGTCGAGCCGCAGCGAGAACCGGCCGCTCGTGCGCGTGGCGTCCGCAAGCACGGGCGCGATATAGGCGAGCACGCCCTGGGCGACGTTGGCTTCAAGCGTGGCGTCGCGCAGCAAGTCCACGCGGTCGATCGTCCAGGCGCTGGCCGAGCCATCGGGCAGCGGCCCAAGCGCCACCTTCACGTCGGTGGGCTCGCTGACCCAGGGTTCCGCCGCCCACGGGCCGCTAATCCTCGCGATCGCGTCCTCGATCTCGAGCCGCAGCCGCACGGGACTCCGCCGCGGTGCGGCCTCGACGCGTGATCCGCCGGTGTTCGTGGCGGGCGTGAGAAGTCCGGTGAGATTCGAGGTGCGATCGGTGTCGAAGACCACGTCGGCCTCGAGCCCCTCGATCCGTAGTGTCCCGAGGTCGCCGCCGGAGAGCAGCATCGCGAGCAGGCCATGATTGCCCTCGATCCGGCGGATGGACAGCGGCGGGCGGGCGGCATTCCGCGGCACGACCCGCACGTCCTCGATCACGATCGGCCCGCTCCAGCCGATCTGCGCGCGACCGATCGCGACATCGGCCTCGAGGCCCGGCACCGCGCGGGCGATGAGCCGGGTCAGCCGGCCGGGATCCGACGCCAGCCATGGAATCGCCCCCACACCGAGGAACACGATCGCTGCGGCGGTCCACAGCGACGCCGTCACGAGCGGTGAGAAAAAATGTGGCTTTCCTCCGGTCGGTGAGGCGGGCTGCGGGGTGCGGTCCTGGGCTGTGGGCGGCATGCTGGTCATCCTCTCGGCGGCCGCGCGGGCGAAAGGCCGGCGGCATGCCTTCATCTTACCGTCACCGATGCGCTTTGACCGTTTCCGGCCGGGCACTCCTGCTCGGCACGGGATTCGCGCCTTGGCGTGCCGGCCATCCGAACCCTCCTCGGCTCCACGCGTGCCCGCAGCCTCCTCGGCTCCACGAAAGCCCGAAGCGCGAGCGAGGGAGAACCGCATTCCCTCGCTCGCGCTTCGGGCTTCCGTGCGCGGGCAGGAGCCGACGCCGGGACGGCGGCGGCGCGACAGCTTCCGCGTCCGGCACGACGGTGTGGAATAACCCCTTGGCGGAGTGGGTGAGTTGACGCACGACAGGCTGAAGCCTGTCCTACGACGAGGCGCCATGCCGAACAGCATTGCCGGCCCGGCCCGATCGGCGTGAACTCCGGGCACGATGTGGTACAGTGTGGGCCGCCGCGGGCGTAGCTCAGTTGGTAGAGCGCTAGCTTCCCAAGCTGGATGTCGAGGGTTCGAGTCCCTTCGCCCGCTTTTCGGTTCCACTCGGGGGTATGCCAGATGCTGCGTGCCACGCGATGCGTCATCATCACCATGCTCTTGAGCGCGTACCTGGCGGCAGTCGCGCCAGCGGCCACGACCACCTACACCTCGGCGTGGAGCGGCGGAGTGATCGCACCGGGCGACACCGCCGTCATCGAAAACGGTGGCGGCATCACCGGCAACGTGACCGCCAACGGCACGCTGCAGTTCAACCAGACGACGGCGGTCACGATGAGCGGCACGCTCTCCGGCACGGGAGCGCTGGCCCTGACGAACTCCGGTTCCGCCCAACTCGCCGGCTTTGCCTCCGGAACCGCGGCGCTCGATCTGTCGATCACGGTCGCAGCCGGACAACTGACGATCGGCACGAGTGGCTCGGGCAGCCTGGGGCTGGGCACGTCCGGCACCGGAACGCTCGCCGTCTCGGGCGGACAACTCACGAATTTCAACGGGTACCTCGGCTTCTCCCCGGGGGGCGTCGGTAGCGCCACCGTGACCAGCGGCACATGGTCGAACCTGCGGCCACTGCATGTGGGCTTCGCCGGGACCGGCAGCCTCGACGTGACCGGCGGACGCGTCACCTCCACCAACGGCACCCTCGGCAGCACGACCACCGGCGTTGGCACGGCGACCATCCTTGGCGGCGAATGGAACGTCTCTTCCCAGCTGACCGTCGGAGGAACGGGAAGCGGCTCCCTGCTGGTGACGGGAGGACAGGTCACCAGCGTCGTTGCGAATGTCGGCTTCAGCGCCGGCAGCAGCGGCACCGCGACGCTCAGCGGTGGCACATGGAACGCCTCCTCGACGCTGTTCGTGGGGCGGTCCGGGAAAGGCACGTTGAGCCTCACGGGAGGCCGACTCACGACCGCCAGCGGCACGATCGGCACGCTCGCCGGCAGTGTCGGCAACGCCACGATCAGCGGAGGCACATGGTCCAACGCAGGATCGCTCGCCGTGGGGAGCGCAGGCTCGGGAATGCTCACGATCTCCGGCAGTGGCGGCACCGGCGGCGCGGTGATCGTCGGTGGCACGCTGTCGCGGGGTGCCACCGGCTCGATCAACCTCGCACCCGGTGGCACGCTCCAGATCGGCACGGGTTCTGCAAGCGGCGGCCTCGCCACCGACCTCGTGAACAACGGTTCGCTCGTATTCAACCGCACGGGCTCCAGCACCGTCGCTGCGGCGATCAGCGGCACAGGGTCGCTCACGCTCGCCGGCTCGGGTACCCTCGCGTTCACGGGCACCAGCCCGTTCACCGGCCCCACGGCGATCACCGCGGGCGTGCTGTCCGTGACCGGCTCGATCGGCGCCTCGGCCGTTTCCGTGAACGCCGGCGGCCGGCTCCAAGGCTCGGGCGCGGTCGCCGGCCCGATCGCGATCAACGCGGGCGGCATCCTGTCGCCGGGCGTCGGCATCGAATCGCTGGGCGTGGGTGCCGTCAGTTTGTTCGACGGATCGGCGTTCGTCTCCGAATTGAACTCGGCCGCACCGCTCTCCGCAGCGGCGGATCTCCTGAGCATCGCGGGCAATCTCTCGCTCACGGGCACGGTCGATCTCGTGTTGCTCGACCTGGCCGCGAGCCCGACCGCCCTGCCGAGCGGCACGACGCTCTCACTCGTGTCCTATACCGGCGGCTGGAATGGCGGCCTGTTCCGGCTGGGCGGCAGCATCCTCGCGGATGGTGGCACGTTCACGGCAGGCTCGCAGCAGTGGATGATCGACTACGACGCCCCCCTCGGCGGCGCGAACTTCGCGGGTGACCAGTTGGCCGGCGGCAGTTTCGTCAATCTGGTGGCCGTGCCCGAGCCCTCCACCATGGCTGCGGTGCTCGTCGGCGCGGCCTGCTGGGGCACGATCCGGCAATGCCGGCGAACCGCCCGCTCCCGCCGTTGACCATCACGGAGTAGACTTCCGGCTTTTCCACCGGAGATTCACCCATGGTCAAATCCACGAAGCCCGCCGGCAGCGCAGCCGAGATCGTCCCTCCGCACGTGATCGACAAGGCGCGGACGCTGCTCACCGGGGCCGAGAAGAAGTTCTTCGACTCCAGCTTCGGCGCCGCGCTCGCCAAGCACACGCAGGCACAGGTGCAGGCGGCCGTGAAGCAGGCCCGGATCCTGCGGAACAAATGGCGTGACCTCTACGCGAGCCAGTCGCGCACGGCGAAGCGGTCGGGCCGGGCCACCGCAGCGGCAAACGTGCGTTCACGTGAAAAGCACGACCTCCTCGCCGACGTCGTCACACGGTTCGAGAAGCGGCTCGACGAATTGAAGGCGGCCGTGACATCCGCGGCCCGCACCGCGCCGGCGAAAGCCGTCGCTCCCGCGACGAAGAAGCCGGGGAAGCCCGCCCGGAAGGTCGCAGCGAAGCCGGTGGCCGTGGCCTCGAAAAAGGCATCGCGGCGAGTCACAGTCGGGCTCGTCGAGGCCCCTGCCGCGCAACTCGTGCAGTTCGATCGCGCGAAGCAGCGCACCGCGAAGACGGCCGCCAAGGCCAGCCGCATCAAGCGCGGCGGGCAGGGCACGCAGCGGCTCGGGCACATGGCCGCCAGCGGCCGCCGCGCCCAGCGCCGCCGCGACATCCGCTCCCGCGGGTAGGGTAGGTGGTACGGTGCCGTCGTCAGACCGTTAGCAGACTGTGGAACAAGTCTGCCGGAGCAGGATGCGACGATTGCCGACCGGGGAAACCCTCGGCGTTTCCCCCGGTCGGCCGAGTGGAAAAAGGTCATGGATGACTTTTCCACTGACAGTTAGGGATTGAGAGCGATTGTTCGTTCTTGCTCAACGCGCCCAACTCGGCTTCGGGGGAGCGGCACAAGTCTCCTCACTCAGGCCGCAGCGGCCCCGTGGGGCAAGCGTCCCGCTTGCCTTTGTAGGACAGGCTTCAGCCTGTCGTGGGATAGGCTGAAGCCTGTCCCACGGCACGGGGCATGACAGGCTAAAGCCTGTCCTACGCCACGCACTACGGCTTGTTCTCGGTGCTGCGGAACTGCCAGGGCGCGACGGGATCAGGCTGCGCCCACAGGCCGACCTGCTGGCCGCGGGCCTGCGACTGCAGTTGCGCGAGCGACGTGTCGCGCGAATAGGCGGCGTAGTGCCAGGCGTTGCCGGTCGCGACCATCTCGCGGTTCACGTCGGCACCGTTGACGAGCACGTGGCCGAGCCAGCGGCCGTAGCGATCCTTGCCCTCATCCACGACTTCGACCGTCTTGCCGAACACCATGCTGGCAAGCGCCTCGCGTGACACCTTGCCGAAATCCTGACCGAGTTCGGGGGCGTCGATCTCGGCGAGCCGGACCTTCTGCTGCTGGTTGTTCTCGTCAAGGCAGGTGAGCGTGTCGCCATCCTGCACCCCCACGACCCGCCACATATGTGAATTGGCCGCGGGCCCCGAAGGTAGCGGCTGCGGCGCGAGCGATGCCGGGCTCGCGGCCACCGGCGCCGACGGAATCCACTGCGATGGCGGCGGCTGGACAGGCGGGGGCTGGGCGGCAGGCGGCTGCCACGGCACCGCGGCCGGCGCGGGCATCCCGACCTGGGCCGGCGCCATCGGTGGAAGCGGCGTGGCCGGTGGGACGATCGGCTGGCCTGTGAGTTGCGGAGCACTGGCCGGAAACTGATACGGGGGCGGTTGATAGCGGGCGACCGTGGGCGGCGGCAAAACCGGCGCCGGCGGGGGCGCGCCCTGCGCGCGGTAATTCCAACCGTTGACTGACGCGGGCTGGCCGTACGCGGGCTGCGGATACGCCTGCCGACGATTCACCGGTGCGAGCATCGGAACCGGCGGCCCGATCGGATAGGTGAAGGTGTAGGTGGGCGCGTAATACGCCGTGACGGGACGGCCATCGGGCCCGATCGTCTGGTACGGCACGGGCTGCGGCTGAAAGTCTTTCGGGATCGCGCCGCCTTGGATCACGTAGCCCGGCCACGGCGTCGCCTGCGCCACCGACACCGTGCCCGCGGCCATCGCGTCAGGCCAGCAGGCGAGCACGACCGCGCAGCCGATCACCAGCGCGCAGCCGCGCGACGCCCGCCTGGAAAACCCGTGCCGTCCTGACTGCACGTCGCTCGCCCTCCCGGCCGATCCACCCATGGCCGATCCCGCACGGCATGGGCAGGGGTTTGTAGCGACTCACCCCGCCCCTGATCGATCGGAATCCGGGCGGTTTCACGGCAAGCCGGCAGCCTCCCGCCCGCACGCCTTGCCGCATCTGGGTGATCTGGGTGAACTGTGCAGGCATGTGGCGCTCATCCGGCAGGCCCGGCGATGATGTTCGGTGGTCGTCGAAGGCCGGCCTTCTGCTCGCTGTGCTTGTGATGGTGTGCATGTCCGCATCGCCGGCGGCATCCGCCGACGGAGATGCCGCCCTCGCGCGGCGGGCCGGGCTCCGCGTCCTGGAGAGCCGTCACCTGACGCTCTTCACCGACCGCCCGGAACGCCGCGGGGATGGCATCGACGAGTTGCCGCGACTGTTCGACGAGGCGTTCGCCGGCTGGTGCGGACACTATCGGATCGATCCCGCGAGCGTCGGCGCCTGGCGCGCCATCGGCTGCCTGATGGTCGATCGCGACCGGTTTCGCACCGCGGGCTTGTTGCCCACCGACGGCAGCGTGCCCGACTTCACGAACGGCTTCTGCCTTGCCGAACGCTTCTGGATGATGGATCAATCGAATCCTGCGTATCGCCGTCACCTGTTGTTCCATGAGGGCGTGCACGCCTTCACGCTCACGCTCCGTCGAGCCGCCGCACCCGCCTGGTACACCGAGGGCATCGCCGAATACCTGGCGACGCACAAGCTCGACGCCGATGCCTCCGGCACGCCACGGGTGGTCGCGACACCGATGCCTGAGCGGCCCGACGACGTCGAGCAGCTCGGCCGCATCGAGCGCCTGAAAACGCTGAGGCGCGGGCGGGCCATACCAGGCCTCACGGACATTTTCGCGGTCCCGCCGCAGGACCACGGCGACCTCGGGGCCTACGCGGCGAACTGGGCGGCCGTCGCGTTTCTCTCCGGCCATCCCACGTATCGAGCTGCCTTTCAGCTGGTGGAACAGCAGCCGCTCGATCCCGATCTCACCGCGCGGCTGGCGGCGACGCCGGGCTGGGACGGTGGCCGGGCCGGCCGCGACTTCGACGCCTTCACCGCCGACCTCGACTACGGCTTCGACTTCCCGCGCATGACGATCGACTGGTCACCCGGGAGGCCGCTCGTCGCCGGTCAGCCGGTCGCGGTGGCCGCCGACCGCGGCTGGCAGCACAGCGGGTGGGAAATGAGCCGCGGGGAGCGGTGCTCGATGCGGGCCACGGGCCGAGTCACCGTGGGGCAGGCGCCAGCCGGTCCCCTGCAATCCGAACCCGACGGGATCACCCTGCGCTGGTACCGCGGCCGCCCTGCCGGCCGGCTCCTCGTCGGCCAGTGGGTCGAGCCGCCGGCCGACGGAGGCCGCCCGCGGTTCGAAGTGCTCGCCGAAGGTGCGGCGGGAACGTTCACCGCCGCCACCGACGGGCCGCTGTACTGCAAGATCAACGAAAGCCCGGGGGACCTGGCCGACAACACCGGCGGCTACGCGGTCACCTTCGATCACTAACCGTCACTTGCGCGAACCCGATGGGGAGGCGAGGGGGTCGGCGAACGCTCGAGGAGCATTGGGCCGCCGCGGCCCACGCGACAAGACTTTTGCCGCCCACGAGCCGGCGCCAACCATTGGCTTGCACGTGGCTACGAGGCATGCACCGCGAATTCCCCGGCTGCGAGGCTCGGTAGGTTCGTGGAGCCCATGAGCCAGAGATCGACCGCGCGGGCGGCCTCGCGGCCCTCGTGGATCGCCCACACGACCAGTGACTGCCCGCGGCGCAGGTCGCCCGCGGCAAACACGCCCTCCTGGCTCGTCATGTAGTTCGCCCCGGTCTTCACGTTGCCACGCGGGTCGAGCTCGAGGCCGAGGTCGGCGATCGGACCCTGCTTCTCAGGCCCCACGAATCCCATCGCGAGGAGCGCGAGCTGGCAGGGCCACTCCTGCTCGGTCCCAGACAGTTCCTTGAACTTCTGCTGCCCGGTCGCCGGATCCTGATACCACTCGATCCGCACGGTCTTCAGGCCGCGGAGCCGGCCGTGCTCGTCGCCCAGAAACTCCTTCGTGAGGATGCCGAACTCGCGGCGGCAGCCCTCCTCGTGCGAGGAACTCGTCCGCAGCATCTGCGTCCACAGGGGCCACGGACTGCTCGCCGGGCGCTCCGCCCGCCGCGGATACTTGCCGAGATCCGGCGGCTGCGGGAGCAGTTCGAACTGCGTGAGGCTCTTGCACCCGTGACGGTTGCTCGTGCCGGTGCAGTCGGAACCCGTGTCGCCGCCGCCGATCACGATCACGTCCCTGCCTTCCGCCGAGATCTGCCCCGGCACCTCGTCGCCGGCGCACTTCTTGTTTTGCTGGGGCAGGAACTCCATCGCGTAGTGCACGCCGGCAAGCTCGCGGCCCGGGATCGGCAGGTCGCGGCCGAGCGTGGCGCCGCCGGTGAGCACGATCGCGTCGTACTCGTCGCGCAGTGACTGCGTGCCGACGTCGCTGCCGACGTTCACGCCGCAGCGGAACTCCACGCCCTCCGCCTCCAGCTGCTCGACCCGCCGCCAGACCCGCCACTTCTCGAGCTTGAAGTCGGGGATGCCGTACATGAGGAGCCCGCCCGGACGGTCGGCCCGCTCGAACACCGTCACGAGATGGCCGGCCCGGTTGAGCTGCTGCGCCGCGGCCAGGCCCGCCGGCCCGCTGCCCACGACGGCCACCCGCTTGCCCGTCCGCACCGCGGGCGCTTCGGGCGTCACCCAGCCCTCGTCCCACGCCCGGTCGGCGATCGTCATCTCGATCTGCTTGATGGCGACGGGATCCTCGTTGATCCCGAGCACGCACGCCGCCTCACAGGGGGCGGGACAGACGCGGCCGGTGAACTCGGGGAAGTTGTTCGTGGCGTGCAGCCGCTGGCTCGCCTCGTGCCACTGCTCGCGATACACGAGGTCGTTGAAGTCGGGAATGATGTTTCCGAGCGGGCAGCCGGTGTGGCAGAAGGGCACGCCGCAGTCCATGCAGCGGGCGCCCTGCGTCTTCACCTCCTCGGGCGGCAGGATCGTGAGGAACTCGTTGTAGTTCTTGAGGCGGTCGGTCACCGGGGCATAGCCCGACACCTGACGCTTGTACTTCATGAATCCGCGCGGCTCACCCATGGACGTTGGCCTCCACCTGTTTGGCGTCTTGTTGATCCTGTGCGGCGAGCTTGCGGAGTTCCGCAATCGCCCGCTTGTAGTCGGTCGGCATGACCTTCACGAACCGTTTCTGCTCGCTCGGCCAGGCGGCGAGGATTTCCTTGCCGCGGCTGCTGTCTGTGAGTGCCACGTGCTTCTCGATCCGGCTCTTCACATAGTCGAGGTCGCCCTGGTCGAGCTCCTCGAGCGCGACCATCTCCATGTTGACCTTGGGCCGGAACGTTCCCGTCGCGTCCCAGACATAGGCGATGCCGCCGCTCATGCCGGCCGCGAAGTTGCGGCCCGTCTCGCCGAGGATCACGGCCCGACCGCCGGTCATGTACTCGCAGCCGTGGTCGCCCGTGCCCTCCACGACGGCCTCGGCGCCCGAGTTCCTCACGCAGAACCGCTCGCCGCAGATGCCGCGGATGAAGATCTCGCCGCTCGTGGCCCCGTAGCCCACCACGTTGCCGGCGATCACGTTGTCTTCCGCCTTGAACAGGGCCCCTTCGACCGGTCGCACGATCACGCGGCCGCCCGAAAGGCCCTTGCCGCAGTAGTCGTTGACGTCGCCCACGACAGTCACCTCCACGCCCGCAACGCCGAAGGCCATCAGGCTCTGGCCGGCCGTGCCGGTGAACGTGATCTTGATGGTGCCGTCGGGCAGGCCGCCCGCCCCGTGGCGCCTCGTCACCTCGCTCGAGAGGATCGTGCCCACGGTGCGGTTGATGTTGCGGATCGGGAGATCGAGCTTCACGGGCTTCTTCTCCTCGAGCGCCGGCTTGCAGCGGCCGAGCAGCGTCGTCATGTCGAGCGACTGCTCGATCCCGTGGTCCTGCGAATCGACGTGGTGCGTCTTGACATGCGTTGGCACCTCGGGCTTGTGGAGGATCGTCGTGAAGTCGAGCCCCTTCGCCTTCCAGTGGGCGATCGCCGCCCGGGTGTCGAGCCGGTCCACCCGGCCCACCATCTCGTCGATCGTGCGGAAGCCGAGCTTCGCCATCAGTTCGCGGAGCTCCTCCGCGAGCATGAAGAAGAAGTTCACGACGTGTTCCGGCTGGCCGGTGAACTTCTTGCGGAGTTCCGGATCCTGCGTGGCGACGCCCACCGGGCAGGTGTTCAAGTGGCACTTCCGCATCATGATGCAGCC
>JBBAVM010000074.1:0-16828 GCA_040397685.1 Pirellulales bacterium | reverse complement strand
GAGGCATGACAGGCTGAAGCCTGTCCCACGAGGCATGACAGGCTGAAGCCTGTCCTCCGTGAAGCTCAGTCCGTCGCGCGGTGGCGGACGATGTCGCCCTCCACCATGTAGATCACGTCCTCGGCGACGTTCGTCGCCATGTCGGCGATCCGCTCGATGTGCTTCGAAACGGAGTTGACCCGCAGCAGGTTCTCGAGCTGCTCCGGGTGGGCCTTGATGCCCTGGAGAATCCGGCGCCGGATCTGCTGGCGGGCCTCGTCCACGGCGTCATCCTCCTCGCGCACCTGGCGGGCCAGCGACGGATCGGCGTTCACGACGGCGTCGAGGCACTGCTTCACCATCTCCTGCGCCAGCATCGCCATAACGCGGATCTCGGGCGGAAGATCCACCGCGGGCCCACCGGCAAGCTGTGCGACGCGCTTGGCGATGTTGCGGGCGAGGTCGCCCATCCGTTCAAGGTCGTTGTTGATCTTCAGCACGGCGACGACGAACCGCAGGTCGGCCGCCACCGGCTGGTAGAGGGCGAGGATCTTGAGGCACTCCTCCTCGACCTCCACCTCCATGCGGTCGATCTCCTCGTCGCTGGCCATCACCCGTTGGGCGAGCGCCATGTCGCGGTTGATGAGGGCCGTGATCGACTTCGAGAAGGCCTCCTCCACGAGCGTTCCCACGCGGAGGATCTTTTCCTTCAGCTGGTCGATCTGGCGTTCGATGTGCCTGGTCATGGTCTCCGCGGTGCAGGGTTCAGCCGAATCGACCGGTCACGTAGGCCTCGGTCTCCCGCAGGATCGGCTTGGTGAAGATCTCGGTCGTGGGGCCGTACTCGATCAGCCGGCCCAGATACATGAAGGCGGTGTAGTCACTCGTGCGGCTGGCCTGCTGCATGTTGTGCGTGACCATCAGGACGGAATAGCGGCCGCGCAACTCCTGCACGAGATCCTCGATCTTGCCCGTGGCGATCGGGTCGAGGGCCGAGCACGGCTCGTCGAGCAGCAGAACCTCCGGCTCGGCGGCGATCGCCCGGGCGATGCACAGCCGCTGCTGCTGGCCGCCCGAGAGGCCCAGGGCGCTGTCGTGCAGCCGATCCTTGACCTCGTCCCAGAGCGCGGCCCCGCGGAGGCTCAACTCGCACACCTCGTCGAGCACCGCCCGGCTGTTTTCGCCGTCGATCCGCAGGGCGTAGACGACGTTTTCATAGATGCTCATCGGAAACGGATTCGGCTTCTGAAAGACCATGCCCATCCGCTTCCGCAGTTCGATCACGTCCATCCGCGGGTCGTAGATCGAGTCGCCATTGAGCCGCATGTCGCCCGTGATCCGCACGTTCTGCACGAGGTCGTTGAGCCGGTTGACACTCCGCAGGAGCGTGGACTTGCCACAGCCGCTCGGGCCGACGAGGGCCGTCACCTTGTTGTGTGGCACGGGCATGCTGATCGCGTGCAGCGCCTGCTTTCCGCCATACCAGAGATTGAAGCGGTCGATCTCCAGCACCGGCGTCTCGGCGAGCACCCGCTCGTGGACCTCGGCAGAGACCTCGCGGCCGGCGGCGACCGCGAGCAACCGGTCGGTCGGCTGGTCGGCGGCGCGACTGCCGTCCGCGGGGCGGAGCGAAGAATCGGGGGAAACCTGCATGGTCGACGAGTCCTTGCGTGGATGATACCGCAACCGGACGGCTGCGCTAAAACTGCTGGGCGACATACCGCCGCTTGAGCCGGGAGCGAAGCCAAATCGCCGCCAGGTTCAACAGCGCGATGATCGACACCAGCAGGAACGTGATCGTGAACACCATCGGCTTCGCGGCCTGGCTGTTGGGGCTCTGGAAGCCGACGTCGTAGATCAGGTAGGCGAGGTGCATGAACTCGCGCTCCGGATGGACGAACGGAAACGTGCCGTCGATCGGAAGATCGAGGGCGAGTTTTTTGACGCCCACGAGCATGAGGGGCGCCACCTCGCCCGCCCCGCGGGCCATCGCCAGGATCAGGCCGGTCATGATCCCCGGCAGGGCCCGCGGCAGCACGATCCGCCGGATCGTCTGCCACTTCCCCGCGCCGCAGGCATACGAGCCCTCGCGCATCGAGTTCGGCACGGCGGCGAGCGCCTCCTCGGTGGCCACGATCACCACCGGCAGCGTGAGGAGCGCGAGCGTGAGGGCGGCCCAGAGCAGGCCCCCCGTGCCGAACGTCGGCTGGTTGTCGGCCACGAGCGCCGGGCGGAAGAACAGGTCGTCGATACCGGCGCCGAGCACGTAGCAGAAGAAGCCGAGGCCGAACGCCCCGTACACGATGCTTGGGACGCCGGCGAGGTTGTTGATCGCGATGCGGATCGCGGTCGTCACCGGCCCGGGCGTCGCGTACTCGCGCAGGTAGAGGGCGGCGAGCATGCCGAACGGGGCGACCAGCAGCGCCATGATGAGCGTCATCGCCACCGTGCCCCAGATCGCGGGAAAGACGCCGCCGGCACTGTTCGCCTCGCGCGGATCGTCGGTGAGGAACTCGCCCCACCGGGCCAGGTACACGCCCAGTTTTCCAAGCCACGAGAGCCGGTTGGGCTGCCAGGCCCGCACGATGTTCTCGAGCGCGAGCACCCGCCGCTCGCCCCCCGCCGTCTCGAACTCCAGGCCCCAGCCCGCGTTCTCCGCCCGCAGTCGTTCGGTCTCGGCATCGAGCGCGTCCGACCGCTCCTTCATCCGCTCGGCGACCACCGCCTCCGCCCGCCGGGCCGCCTCGATCGCCGCGCTCCCGCCGCCCCCGTGCAATTCAGCCTGCACCACGGCCAGCCGGGCCGCCCGCAAGTCGCGCTGCAGCGCGCCGCGATCATGGCGGTCGATGTGCATGATCGTGCGAACCCGGCGCTGCACCGCCGGCTGCAGCCGTTCGAACTCCCGCCAGGCCGATTCCGGTCCCTCTGCGACGGTCTCGTCGCCGTGGACCAGCCGCACGGGAACCCCGTGAAACCGGCCGCCCTCGAGCCGCTCCACCGCGGTGGCCCAGGCGGGACGATCGCCGCGGAGGATGTCGGGGTCGTCGAACCATTCGTAATGCGTCCCGGTGACCTCGAACGTCGCCGTCTTGAGCTGCGTGCGGTCGAAGCCCGGCCGGTCGGCGGCCGGCGCGACCCGCTCCCGCGCGCTCACCTCCCCGAGGGCGCGGCGCCCCCCCGACAGCTCGAGTTGCACGAGCGGCTCCGGCCAGAAGGTCGAGCCTCCGCGGATGACGATGAACAGGAGCAGTCCGGCGATCATCGCGATCGCCGTCGCCAACGCGCCGCCCGTGAGCCACAGCATGGGTTCGCCGTGGGCCGCGAGGCTCGAGTGCGCCGACCGGAGCCGGCGCGGTGGACGCACGCGTTCAGAGTTCATGGGCGCGTTTCCGGAACCGTTGCCGCACCGCCTCGGCCACGGTGTTGACGACGAACGTCATGGCGAAGAGCACGAGCGCCGCGAGAAAGAGCACGCGGTAATGGCTGCTGCCGCGGGCCGCCTCGGGGAGCTCGGTCGCGATCGCCGCCGAGAGGGTCTGGAACCCGTTGAACGCGTTCCAGTCGATGATCGGCGTGTTGCCGGCCGCCATGAGCACGATCATCGTCTCCCCGACAGCCCGCCCGAGCCCGATCATGACCGCGGAGAAGAGGCCGCTGGCGGCGGCGGGGACGATCACCCGCATCGCGGTCTGCCACGGCGTCGCGCCCGCGCCGAGCGATGCGCTCCGGAGATGGTCCGGCACGCTCGACAGGGCGTCGTCGGCGATCGTGAACACGAGCGGGATGATGGCGAAACTCATCCCGATCGCGACCACGATCGCGTTGCGCTGCACGTAGGTGCCGAACAGGCCCCCGCGCGTGTCGAGCCGCAGGGCATCGAGGAACATGGCCGCCGCCACCGCGATCGCGATCGCGAAGCCGACGCCGAGCGCGAACGTGGCGAGCCCGGCGAGGCCTGCCTGACGCTGGGACCAGCCCTGGCTGCGGCGGCGAAGCCAGGGCCCGGCCACCCGCGTCGCCACGGCGCCGGCGGCGATGCCGGCCAGCGGCAGGAGCGCGAGCACCCAGCCGCCAAAACCACTCCCGCCCCGGCCGTCGAGCCAGGCGCGGAAATCCCCGAGGAACAGCAGCCGCTCGACCGTCGGTGCGAGCCAGCAGGCTGCGAGCACGCCGGCCGGCATCGCGACGAGGGCAATCAGGGCGAATCGCAGGCCGCCGAGGGCGTTGCGCCAGCCGGAGGGAAACAGCTGCCAGAGATGGGCGCCCAGCAGGAGGGACAACGGGACCGTGAACAGCCCGGTGATCAACGCCATCGCCACCGGCTCGAGCAACGGGGCGAGGACCAGGCCGGCCACGAACCCGAGCACCACGCTCGGCAGACTGGCCATCATCTCGATGAGCGGCTTGATCCGCGCCCGCCATCGGGGATGCATGAATTGGCTCGAGTAGATGGCCGCCAGAAGCGCGATCGGCGTCGCGAACAGCATCGAGTAGAGCGTGGCCTTGATCGTGCCGAAGATCAGCGGCACGAGGCCGAACTTCGACTCGAATGCCTCGTGCCCCGTGGTCTCCCACGCATGCAGGGGCCGGGGATAGTTCTCGTACCAGACGCGGCCAAACAATGCGGCCGGCGACACCTCGGGGTAGCCCGGATCGCAGGCCCACATCGCCACGCCCGTGCCGTCGGCCGCCAGCACGACGTTCTCGCGGGGCGCGATCGCGAGCCGTCCGACGGCCCCGACGGAGGAGCCGGGAACACGGGCCTCCACCAGTTCCCTGCCCGCGGTCGTCTGGAGCAGCCGCACGCCGCCCCGGGCATCCGCCACGGCGAGCAGCCGCGACCGCGGCGACGCGGCCAGGGCCGTCACCGCGACGCCCGGCTCCGGCGCGGCGAAGGCCCGGCTCGCGACCAGGTGCAGGCCGTCCGTCGCCTGCGCATCGGCGGAGCGCGTGGGGAAGTAGATCCGTACGACGCCCGCCGAGTCGCCGATCGCGAGCGCGTTGCCGCCGAACAGCCGCGTCACGGCCGTCACGGCCGCGGTCCCGGGCACGAGATCGACGGTCTCCATCAATTCGGGCGACTCGACGACGCGAATCGCGTACCGCCGACACGATCCATCGCCCGCGATCACGAACACCTGATCGCCGAGCTCGGACACGCGGACGAAGGCGGCCGGCGGGCCGGAAGCCACTGGCTCGATCGTCGCCCCCGACGACTCGGTGACGACCTCGTCGGTGAGCAGATTGCGCCGGGAGGAGGAGGTCTCGACACGCACGCGCCCGCCCGCGTCGAGCGCCGCCACGAGCGGCCCGGAGGGCCGTTGCGTCGCATCGACGTCGATCACCGCCGCATCGAGGCTCCGAGAAGGCTCGGCCATCTCCACGACCGTCCGGAGCCGGGCGTAGCGGTGCTCGCCGGACCGCACGATCACGTCGTCACCGACGGCCCGGGCGGCGCCGACGGCCAACGTCCCCACCCCGGGCGGCAGGTCGGCCTCGGGCACGAATGCCGACTCCAATCCGATCCGGCCGGTGTGGAACGAGCCGTCGGCATGCCCCACGACGGCCTGGAGCGTGCCCGGCTGCACCCGGAGCGCGGACACGGCGGCGAGCCGGTCGCCGAGCGGACGATCGATCAGGGCCACCCCCTCGCGCACCGCGAACAGCCGCAACTGCGGTTCGGCCCCGTCGAGCACCCAGCCGACGAGCCCGTCCTCGTCGCAGCCGAGCGCACCGATCGCCTGCGGTTCGCGCTCGATCGGCGCAGCGCGGAGAAAATCGATCCGCGCCGCTCGAAACAGCGGCAGCGCCACCGCGAGGAGAAACACGCCCACGAGCAGCACGGCTCCGATGGTGCCGATGCCTCCAAGCGTGATCAGCAGCCGCGCGACGGTGTCTCCGGCCTTGACCCAGGGGTGCGTCGCACGGCGGCGGGGTCGGCCCGTGAATGTGGGCTGGGATTGCATGCCGCCTCGGGGCTCGACGCTGGGGAGCCTGAAATCCTACGGAGCCTCGATGCCGACGCTTGCAAGACCGCGGCGGGCGATCGGCGTCGTGACCGGCAGATAGCCGTCCTTCTTCACGTCTTCCTGTCCGCTCCCGCTCAACACGTAGCGGAGAAACTCCCGCCGCAGCGGATCGAGCGTCGAGCCGGGCTTGTAGTTCACGCTGAGATAGAGGAACCGGGCGAGCGGATACTCGCCGCTGTAGGCGAACTGAGACTCGGCCGGAATCGCCGCCGCCCCGGCTTTCGCCGCGAGCGGAACCGCCCGCACGTCGGCGGTCTGGTAGCCGATGCCGCTGTAGCCGATGCCGAACTTGTCGCTGGCCACCGCCTGCACGACGGTCGAACTGCCGGGCTGCTCCTTCACGGTCGGCTTGAAGTCACCCTTGAACAGCGCGTGTTCCTTGAAATATCCGTAGGTGCCGCTCGCGGCGTTGCGGCCGTAGAGGCTGATCGGCTTGTCCTTCCATTCGCCCTCGAGGCCGAGGTCGCCCCAGGTCCGGATGTCGTCCTTCGCGCCGCCGGTGCGGTTCTTCGAGAAGATGGCATCGACCTGCTGGAGAGACAGTTCCTTCAGCGGATTGTCCTTGTGGACGAACACCGCCAGCATGTCGATGGCCACGGGCACCACGGCCGGCGGGTAGCCATGCTTCGCCCTGAAGGCGTCGATCTCGGAGGGCTTCCAGTCGCGGCTCATCGGCCCGAAGGTGCTCGTGCCCTCGGTGAGCGCCGGCGGCGCCGAGGCCGATCCCTTCCCCTCGATCCCCTCGCGGATGCTGGGATAGAACTTTTTGAACCCTTCCGACCAGTGCGCGACGAGATTGTTCATCGTGTCGGAGCCGACGCACTTGAGCGCGCCCGACACCTCGCCCGAGACCTTCTCGTAGGGCTTGATCTCGAGGTCCACGGCCACGGCGGCGGCGGGCAGGCCCAGCCCCACGAGCAGAAATACGGTGCGGCGAACGAGTTGCTTCAGAGGTGCCATGGGAGTGACTTCGACTTCGTGGAGGAGCTTCTCCGGCACGACGACAGTGCCGTCCAATGCGGTTAGGTTTAGGTAGGGAGTGTAAGGGTTTCGTGAGCACAAAACAGCCGCCGAAAAAACGGCCGCAAAAACGCCTACGACGCCGAGTCCGCCGGCGGGGCGAATCCGCGCCGCAGCGTGTTTTCCGTGACCGTGCGCGGCACCATGAACTGGAGCAGGTAGTCGGGACCTCCCGCCTTGCTGCCGATCCCGGAGAGCCGATACCCGCCGAAGGGCTGGCGGCCGACGAGGGCTCCGGTGATGCCGCGATTGAGATAGACATTGCCCGCTTCGAGCGCCTCGCGGGCCCGGGCCAGCCGGGCGGGGCTCCGGGAAAAGACCCCCGCCGTGAGCGCGTAGGGAGTGTCGTTGGCCAGCGCGATCGCCGCCTCGAAGTCCCGCGCGCGGAACACCGCGAGCACCGGCCCGAAGATCTCGTCCTGCCCCAGCGGCCCGAGCGGATCGACGTCGGCGAACACGTGCGGGCCCACGAACCAGCCCGTGGTGGCGAGCGACCCCGGATCTCCGGCGACGACCGTGCGGCAGGAACGCTTCCCGATCTCGATGAACGACGCGACGCGGTCGCGGGCCTCGGCGTCCACGAGCGGGCCGACCCGCGCCCCCGGATCCCGCGCGGGGCCGACCCGCAGGCTGCGCACGGCGCCCGCCAGCCGGGCCAGCAACGCGTCGTACACCCGGTCCAGCACGATCACCCGCGAGCAGGCGGAACACTTCTGCCCCTGGAAGCCGAATGCGCTCTGGACGACGGCCGCCACCGCCTCGTCGAGATCGGCGTCGTCATCGACGATGATCGCGTTCTTGCCCCCCAGTTCGGCGATCACCCGCTTCACGAGCGTTCCCCCGGCGGCCGACGCCGCGGCGGCCCGGCGATTGATCTCGAGCCCCACGGCACGCGACCCCGTGAAGGCGATCAGGGCCGTGTCGGGGTGGTCCACGAGCGCCGGCCCCACCTCCTCGCCGCGGCCGGGCAGGAAGGCAAGCGCGGCCGGCGGCACGCCGGCGGAAAGGAGGATCTCGTGCAGCGCGAGGCCGACGAGCGACGCCTGCTCCGCCGGCTTCATCACGACCGTGTTGCCCGTGACGAGGGCGGCGGTCGTCATGCCGGTGAGGATCGCGAGCGGGAAGTTCCAGGGCGCGATCACCACCGCGACGCCGCGCGGAAGGTAGCCGTTCGCATTCTCCTCGCCGGGGACGTCCACGCGGACGGGCCGGCCCAGTCGTTCCGCCTCGCCCGCATAGTATTCGCAGAAATCGATCGCCTCGGCGACGTCGGCATCGGCCTCGCGCCAGCCCTTGCCGACCTCGGCGATCTCGAGCGCCGCGAGTTCGAACCGCCGGCGGCGCATGATCGCCGCGGCCTGCCGGAGGATCGCCGCGCGGGCCGCGAAGCCTTGGCCGCGCCAGGTCCCGAGGGCGGTGGCGGCCGTGGCCACGGCGCGTTGGGCGGCGGCGGCATCGGCTGCCGCCACGGTCGCGAGCACGCGGGCATGCGCGGAGGGATCGCGCCGCTCGAACGCCGCGGCCGCGTCCGTGCGGATGCCGTCGATCACCAGCGGCACGCGCACCGGCCCCGTCGCAAACCGGCGTTCGGCCGCGGCGATCTCGCGCTCGAGCGTCTCCCGGACCTCCGCCACGGCGAAGTCGGCGAGTGGCTCGTTGCGGAACGGGCGGGTCGCGGCCGGAGTCGGCTGCGACGTGGCGCCCGTCGGGCTCGTCGCCGCGACTGCCGGCGGCGCGGGCGGGGCCAGCAGCGTCGCCGGGGGCACGTGCTTCACGAAGCCCGCGCGGAGGAAGGAGTCGTTCGACGAGTTCTCGAGCAGGCGGCGCACGAGGTAGGCCATCCCGGGCACGAGCTGCCCATAGGGCATGTAGACCCGCAGCCGCCAGCCGGCGCCGGTCACCGCGGCCTTTTCGGGATCGCCCATGCCGTGGAGCATCTGCATCTCGACGGAGCGGCGGTCGAGGCCCAGGTGCTCCGCCACAGCCATGCCGTGGGCGAGGGATCGCAGATTGTGGCTGCCGAGCGCGGGCCGCAATACGTCGGCGTGCTCGAGCAGATAGCGGGTGGCCGACTCGAAGCAGGCGTCGGTCCGCCACTTCTCCTTCCAGACAGGCACGGGCCACCCCGCCGCCTCGGCGTGGATCGTCTCCGCATCCCAGTAGGCGCCCTTCACGAGCCTGATCCAGACCGGCGTGCCGCGCGACCGGGCCCATGCCGCGAGCGACTCGAGATCGCGCGGAGACTCGCGGAGGTAGGCCTGGACGACGACGCCGCAGTGGGGCCAGTCGCGAAACTCCGGCTCGGTGGCGATCTGCTTGAAGATCGCGAGCGCGAGGTCCTTGGTGGCGTGGTGTTCCATGTCCACGTGCACCTGGGCCCCCCGCTCGCGGGCCAGCCTCCAGAGCGGCCGCAGCCGCGCGAGAACGCGGTCGGTGGTGCCACGCGGATCGACGGCGTCGAACTGGCTGTCGAGGGCGGAGAGCTTGAGCGACACGTTCACGCGGGGCAGCGGCCCATCGGGGCCGTCATCGACGAGGGGGTCGTGGGCCCAGCACCCGGCCTGCGCGGGTAGTTCGTCCAAGAGCCGCGCATAGGCGGCGGCATAGGCGTCGGCCTCGTCGTCGCTCGTCACGGCCTCGCCCAGGAGGTCGAGCGTGAAGGCCCGGTGGTGGCGGCGCTCGGCGAGGGCCGCGGCGGCGGCCTCCTCCGGCGTCGCGCCGGCGATGAAACGTCGCGCCTGCGCGAGCGTGGCGGCCCGGATGGCGCGGGTGGCCAACGGGGCGAGGACACCGCTCCGGGCCGCCTGCAGCGCCACCCGCAACGCGGTCGGCAGTCGCTCGATGACGCCATCGTCGAGATACTCCCGCACGTGCCGGTCGAGCGCGGCCGGGTCGTCGAGCATCGGC
This sequence comes from Pirellulales bacterium, assembly GCA_040397685.1. Classification (GTDB taxonomy): domain Bacteria; phylum Planctomycetota; class Planctomycetia; order Pirellulales; family UBA1268; genus RGVT01. The sequence goes on along the minus strand of JBBAVM010000074.1, from coordinate 6,893 downwards.
ATGCAATCGACGAGCCTGAACAGCCGGACCTTCAACTCGTCGTCCTGGGTCGCCCACTCCCCGGCTTGCTGCACCCACCAGTCAGGTGAGATCGGCGTGGGCTGGTTGGCGAGGGCCACCTCGAGCAGCCGTCGCCCGATGGCCTGCGTGGCGGTCTCGATGGCCTCGAGATCGGCGGCCGACAGACGGCTGGGGAGAGCGCCGGGCAGGGGTGTCGCAGCGGACATCGAAAACCTCCGGACAGGCGAGTGGCGATGCGGCTCGGCTCACCACAAGTCTATCACCCAGCATGGTTTAGGAATGAACCAAGCCCCCTTTGTGGAGGATCGGGACCGGGGTTCCACCGCCGCTGTGGTAAACTCGGGTCCGCGTGAGTGGGCGAAACGATCGCCCGCCGAAATTCCGCACAGCATCGGCCGCCAGTGACTTCCCCGGCAGGACACGCCCCCGACCCCTTGGCAGCGCGTCTGGACTCCCGCGGCCCCGTGGTGCTCCCCGCCCTCTTGCTCTGCGATTTTGGCCACCTCGCCCGGGAGGTCGAGCGGCTCCAAGACGCGGGTGCGGCTGCCCTGCACCTCGACGTCATGGATGGCCGATTCGTGCCCCAACTGACCTATGGCGTGGTGGTCGTCGAGGCGGTGCGGCGGGCGGCCCGGGTGCCGATCGAGGTGCACCTCATGGTCGAGCAGCCCGAACGGACGGTAGCCGACTACGCCCGCGCGGGGGCCGACATCCTCACCGTCCACGTCGAAGGGCTGGCCGATCCCCGGGCCACGCTCGAGGTGATCGCCGCGCACGGCGCGAAGGCCCACCTCGCGTTCAGCCCCGAGACTCCGGTGGAGCGGGTGGAGCCGTTCCTCGACCACTGCGACGGCGTGCTCGTCATGAGCGTCGAGCCGGGGTACGGCGGGCAGCGGTTCAATCCCGTCGCGCTCGAGAAACTGGCGACGCTCGCCGCGATCCGCCGGAGGCGCAACGGCTCGTTCCGCCTCTGCGTGGACGGTGGCATCTCGACCGAAACGGTCGGCCCGGTCGCCGCCGCCGGCGCCGAACTGATCGTGGCGGGCAGCGCCGTGATCCGGGCGCAGAACTACTCCCGCGCCATCACCGAACTCGAACAGCTCGCGCGGGAGGCCGCGTGACGATCATGCACCCCGGAGCACCCCTCCTCTGATGGCCGATTCCCTCGTCGTGATCCGTGCGGGCACGACCGACTACGACCTGCAGGGCCGCATCCGCGGCACGCTCGACATGCCGCTGGCGGCCGAGGGCGTGGCCGAGGCGAAGGCCGCGGCGCCCCGCGTCGCCGCGATCCCGCCCGAGGCCGTCTATGCGGCGCCGGATGCGGCGTCGCTCGAGACCGCCCGCATCGTGCTCCGCGGCCTCGGCCTCCGAGCCCGCCGTCTCGACGACCTCGCAAACCTCGATCAGGGCCTGTGGCAGGGCATGCTCGTGGACGAGATCCGCCACCGGCAGCCGCGTGTCTACCGCCAGTGGCAGGACAACCCGTGGGCCGTGTCGCCCCCCGACGGTGAGCTGCTCGAGGAGGCCTGCGACCGCCTGGAGTCGGCGCTCGAATGGATCCAGCGCCGCCATCCGCGTGGCCGCATCGCGGTCGTCGTGCCGTCGCCGCTCGACCAATTGCTGCGCTGGCTCACGGCGGGCGCGTCGATCGAGGACCTCTGGGCCCGCGGAGCCCCAGCGTCGGCGGTGGCCGAAGTGCCGCTCGCGGCCCAGTGGCGTCGGTCGCCGAGGCTCGAACGGGCGCGGGTATGAGCCGGCGCAGCACGCCGGGACCGTGATGGCTACACTGCAACCACGCCAGGCAGGGATCGCCCGGGCGAACGTGGAGATCGGACAGGAGCGAGCGATGGAACGTGTGAGTCGCGCCGCGGCCCGCCCCAAGCGGGGCGTCCCCGAGGGGCTGTGGCTGAAGTGCGACGGCTGCCAGGCCACGATCTACAAGAAAGAGGCCGAGGAGCTGCTCAACGTCTGCCCCCAGTGCGGCTTCCATTGGTATGTCTCGGCGTCCCAGCGGATCGCCCAGCTGCTCGACAGCGGCACGTTCGAGGAGTGGGACGCAGGCCTGCGACCGACGGATCCGCTGGGCTTCAAGGACAAGCGGCCCTACGCCGACCGGATCGTCGCCGAACAGAAGCGGACGGGCCTGTCCGACGCGGCCCTGACCGGCTGCGGCATGATCCGCGCCCGCCGGGTGGCCGTCGGCGTCACCGACTCGTCGTTCATCATGGGCAGCATGGGGAGCGTCGTGGGCGAGCGGCTGGCGCGGCTCGTCGAGCGGGCCACGGCCCAGAAGCTGCCGCTCATCATCGTGAGTGCCTCCGGCGGTGGGGCCCGGATGCACGAGGGGATCCTCTCGCTCATGCAGATGGCGAAGGTGTCGGCCGCGCTCGCCCGCTACTCGCAGGCGGGCGGCCTCTTCATCTCGGTGCTCACCAATCCCACGATGGGCGGCGTGGCGGCGAGCTTCGCCTCGCTCGGCGACCTCTGCTTCGCCGAGCCGCGGGCCCTGATCGGCTTCGCGGGGCCGCGCACGATCAAGGCCACGATCCGCGTGGAATTGCCGAAGGGCTTCCAGACGAGCGAGTTTCTCCTGGAGCACGGCTTCATCGATCGGATCGTGGCCCGCAAGGACCTCAAGAGCGAGATCGCCCGCGCGATCGACTACTGCGGCGGGTGAAGTGCAGGTGGGACAGGCTTCAGCCTGTCGAATCCCCTCGTGGGACAGGCTTCAGCCTGTCGTCGCACTCTGACAGGCTGAAGCCTGTCCTACGCCGCGGGCGCGACAGAATCGATCTTCGCCGCGAGGATGAAGTCGTTTTCCGAGAGGCCGCCGATGGCGTGGGTGAAGATCTCGACCCACGCGTTCTTATAGCCCTCGAGATGCAGGTCGGGATGGTGCTGTTCGCGCTCCGCGATCGCCCCGCAGTTGTTCAGAAACTTGATCGCCTCGCGGAAGTTCTTGAACGTCCAGTCGCGGCGGATCCGCTCGCCGTCGTGCGTGAGCCGCCAGCCGGGCAGGTTCGCGAGTTGCGCCTCGGCCTCCGCGCGGGAATACTTCGCCACGCCCCCTTCGCAGGGCACGCACTTCTTGGCGGTGAGGTCGCAGGCAGCCTGGGGCGTATTCATCGTGCCGACATTGTAGCGTCTCGCAGCTCGACGACACGCAGCATCGACGGCTCCGGCCAGGGCTGCTCGCGGGGCTTGTCGCGGTTGGCTCCGAGCGTCTCCCAGCGGAGCACGAATCGCCGCCCTGGCTTTCCGCCGGAGCCCACGTCGTCGGCGTATCGGGCGGCCATCCCCGGAAACGTCGATTCCACCTTCCACAGGCTGCGGGGGTAGCGGTGCACCACCGGCTCCGTGCGCAGCACCGCCAGCGACTCCTCGTCGAGCACCCACACGCCCGAGCCCGCCTTCACGTGGCCGTATTCGAGCCGCAGCTCACCGGCTTTTCCCGGCTGCACGATGCCCACATGAATCTCATACTTCGGCAGCGTGCCGCCTCCCGCCGGCTCGAACCGATGATCCCAGTCGCTCAGTTGCACGATGTTCCACGTCGAACTTTCCCACCGCGCCACGTATGCCTGCGAGTGGCCTGCAGAGTCGAACTTGTAATAGGCGAGCATGGGCCGCTTCTGTGAATCGAAGCCGATCCGCCCCGAGCCGTTCAGGATTCCACCGTTCACCGGCACCGGATCGACGATCACGCCCTCCGTCGCGACGGTGATCGGCAGCGCGAGCGGCCGGCCCGCGGCATCCTCCCAATGGGCGAGGTCGCGACTCCGCGCATACGAGAGATCGTGGTTCGCCGCCGCGTCGCCCGCCTCGCGCCACACCCACGACAGGTGAAACATCCCATCTGGCCCGGCGACCGGCGCGAGCGGATACGCATTGCGCTTCCCCTCTCCGTCGAAGAAAGCAGCGTCCACGAGCCGGCGCCACGACCGCGACTCGACGTCGTAGACATTCAGAAACGTGCTGCCGTCGCCGCTCTGGCCCGAGCGATATTGAAACACGAGCCGGCCGTCGGCGAGCGTGAGGAACAAGGGATAGGTGCAGCGGTCCTCGTCACGGCCGACCATCTTCTTCACCTGCTCGAACGACGCGATCTCGCCTGGCTCGCGGGTCCGCCAGTAGGTGAGCGGATTGCAGTGCATGTTGCCGGCAAGATGCAGATGGCCGGCGGAGTCGGCCGCCATCACGATCGAGTTGTGGCTGTCCCAGCCGAGCACGGCCGAGGTCTGCCGATGGCCGAATCGTGGCGGCTCGGGCTGCTCCGACGGCAACCGGAAAAACTCCCACGCGTCGCCCTCGAGCGCACGCGCCGCGACGGTGAGGTGCCGATCCGCCGCATAAAACGCCACATACTGCCGCTCGCCGTGCGTGAAGAGCGCGAAGCCGACCGGATGCCCGGCCCACACGGGCGCGACATCGACCTGTTTCCCCACCTCATCGCCGGGCGCCGCCGCGGCCTCGGGGATGGCAGCTGCCCACGGCGCGAGTGTGGCCAGGATGCAGAGACTGCGGAGCGGGCGTGCCACCCGCGAAAGAATGGCCGTCTTCGAGCAGAACGTCATGGGATGTCGTGATCGGGTGCGGGATGGCAGGCGGGGAAAGCCAGGGGTGATGACCGGGGCTCCACGATTATCCGCCTCCCGCACGACTTCGGGGCCGATTTCCGGGAAGTCGTTCCAAAAACCTCACGTTCACCCGTCGGAGCAGGAAACGGCCTCGGGAATCCCGAGGCGCAAGCCGAGGGCCACCACGGGTTTGCCACCTCACTCTCGAGCCCCGAGGGTGAGTTTTCGCGGGGCTGCGTCATCTCTCATGGAGTCACGCAATGAATGATTCGGTCGCCGCCGCGGTCCAGCAGTTGTTCGTCCGGCACCATTCCGCCGTTCGGGCGTTCGCCATCGCCCTCACCGGCGACTTCGCCGCGGCCGACGACGTGTTGCAGGAAACTTTTTTGACCGTCACGGCCAAGGCGGCCGACTTCGAGCCCGAGACAAACTTCGTCGCCTGGGCCTGCGCGATCGCGCGGCTCAAGGTGCTGGAAAACCGGCGGGCCGCGAAGCGGTTTTCACCGGCCGTGGTGGAGTCGCTCGCCGCCTCGATTCCCGTCGCGGAGATCGGCCCCGATCTCGGCCAGGAGCGGCTGCCACTCTTGCTCGAGTGCCTGAAACATCTGCCGCCGCGGGCCCGGGAGTTGATCCGGCTGCGGTATTTCCTGGAGCAGGGGCCGGGCCAGATCGCAGCGGCGCTCGGCCGGACGGCAGGGGGCGTGAACACGGCGCTCCTCAAGGCCCGCGACGCGCTGCGTGACTGCATGGCGGCGAAGCTCGCCGCGGAAGGAACGGGAGCTACCCCATGATGGATGATCGCACGAACCACCTGATCGAAGCCTGGCTCGACGGCACGATCGACGACGTCGAACTTGCCGAACTGGAAGTGACGCTCCTCGAGTCGCTCGACGTCCGCCACGAGTTCTGGCGGCGGGCGGCGCTCCACGGCGTGCTGCATGAGGCGGCCAAGATCGAATTCGCGACGGGTGATCCCCCCCCAGGTTTGCCTGGGCCGACCCAGCGGATGTCGCCGCCATTGCGGCCTGGCCTCGGCTCATGGCTCCGCAGCAGCATCGCGGTCGGCACGGCACTGCTCGTGGTGGGCGGCTGCGGCATCGGCTCGGTCGTCACGTCGTTGGCATTCGCCTACTCGGGAATGCTCGGGCGGGGGCAGCCGGCCGTTGTCGTCCACGAAGAGGGTTTCGAGCATCCTCCGGCACCGGAGCAGCGTTTCATCCCGGATCGGCTCGACGTCTGGAGCGGCGACGAGACGGTCGTGGTGGCGGCGGAGTACGGCATCGTGCCGCGCTCGGGCTCGAAGATGCTCAAGTTCCTTTCGTCGGGACCGCAGGGGGCGACGTGGCGAGGGGCAGCCTCGGAGATCTGGCGGTTCCTCGACCTCGAGTCGCTGCGGACGGCGGCCGGCACGCACGACGTGCGGATCGACTTCTCCGCCTCCTTCAACGGCTGCGCGGGGCGAGGCGAGCCGCGCATGTGCTGGATCAGCGCGATCGCCACCGATGCGAATCCCCGTGACCTCGGCGACGACTGGGCCGAGCAGTTTGCGGCTGCCCAGGAAAACCCGATCGCGGTCGCGACCGCCCAGGTCCGCGAGCGTATCGATACCGACCCCGCCACCTGGCAGCGATTCACGGTGACCGTCACGGCGCCGCCCAACGCCCGCTATCTCCTCCTCCACTGCCTCACGGAGTATCGGCCCGACGAAGACCAGGACGTCGCGACCCGCTGCGGCCAGTACGTGGACGACATCGACGTCGCGGTGTCGCCGGCGCAACCGGCCGTGATCACCGCGGCGGCGCAGCACAAGGAGGTGCGGCGATGATCACCGGCTGGCAGCCACTGCAACGCGCCGCCCGAAGCCCGCGGGAAGCCCGCCTGCCGGTGCGCGACGACGGCACGATCCTCGGCCGCGCCGTGAGGTTCATCCACGAGAACGCCACCCGGGGCATCCACGTGCGCGACGTGGCCGCGCATATCCGCGCGAGTCGCCGCTGGCTCGACGGCCAGTTCGTCGAGCAGCTCGGGCGCACGCCGCACGAGGAGATCGTGCGGGTGCAGTTCGCCCTGGTCGAGCGGCTGCTCATAGACACCGACCTCCCGCTCGAGGAGATCGCCGGTCAATGCGGGTTTCGCCACGCCGAGTACATGAGCGTGGCCTTCAAGCGCCGCTACGGCGTGTCGCCGAGTCGCTGGCGCGGCCACCGGGCTCCCCGCTCCCGGCGTCCGCAACCCGCGTAGGACAGGCTTCAGCCTGTCACGACCTCCCGCACGCTCGGCAGAATGGCCATC
>JBBAVM010000073.1:0-16992 GCA_040397685.1 Pirellulales bacterium | reverse complement strand
ACACCGCGATGCTCGTGATTCCGAAGAACGCCCCCTCGATGGCCGCGGCCACGGTGCCCGAATAGAGCACGTTGATGCCGGCATTGAGGCCGGCATTGATCCCACTCACGACGACATCCGGCCGCCGCGGACAGAACTCCGAGATGCCGAGCTTGACCGCGTCGGCCGGGCTGCCATCGACAGCCCAGCCGCGACTCCTCGGCCCGTCAAAGATTTCCTTCGCCGTGAGCGGTGTCAGAAACGTAATCGCATGTCCCACGCCGCTCTGCTCGGTGGAGGGCGCGACTACGCTCACGTCGCCCAGCCGGCGCAGCGCCCGCTCCAGGGCCGCAAGGCCGGGGGCGAAGATGCCGTCGTCGTTCGTGAGCAGGCTGAGCATGGGCGGAGAGGCCGCACTATAGATCGCCCACCGGAGAAGTTTCTATACTCCCGGGTTTCCCGCCCCCCGGCAGTCGTCACCATGCCCGCCGCCACCGCGTCCGCCCCCACCGCTCCCGCCGTCGATCGAACGCCCCAGGCTGAGCGGGTGCTTGTCCTCGACTTCGGCTCCCAGTACGCGCAACTGATAGCCCGTCGCGTCCGCGAGCAGCACGTCTATTGCGAGATCGTCCGCCACGACATCAGCGCCGGCCGGATCCGTGAACTCGGCCCGCGCGGCATCATCCTCTCCGGGGGGCCGGCGAGCGTCTACGAGGCGGGCGCCCCGCAATGCGACCCGGCGATCTTCGGGCTCGGCATCCCGGTGCTCGGCATCTGCTACGGCATGCAACTGGCCTGCAAGGCTCTCGGCGGCACCGTGGGCCAGGCCAAGGCACGGGAATACGGACGTGCGACCTGCGACGTGCGCGTGGCCGACGCCTTGTTCGACGGCGTCCCCGCCCACACCGAGGTCTGGATGAGTCACGGCGACCAGGTGGACCGCGTCTCCGCCGACTTCGTGACGCTCGCCAGCACGCCCACGTGCCCGCTCGCCGCGGTGAGGCATGCAACGCTGCCGGTGTTCGGCCTCCAGTTCCATCCCGAGGTGACCCATACGCCCGCCGGTGGCACGATGCTCGGCAACTTTCTCAAGGGCGTGTGCGGCTGCAGCGGCTCGTGGCGGCTCGAGGACTTCGCGGCCCGCACGATCGACGACGTGCGCCGACGCGTCGGCAACGACCGGGTGATCTGCGGACTGTCCGGGGGCGTCGATTCGGCGGTCGTGGCGGCGCTCCTGTCGCGGGCGATCGGCGACCAGTTGTCGTGCATCCTCGTGGACAACGGCCTCCTGCGCAAAAACGAGGCGTCCGCCGTCATCGAGGAGTTCACGAATCACTTCAAGACCGACCTGCACGTCGTCCCGGCGGAGGCCCGCTTCATGGACGTGCTCGCCGGCGTCACCGAGCCGCAGGAGAAAAGACGGCGCATCGGCAAGACGTTCATCGACTGCTTCGCAGACGAGGCCGCGAAAGTCACCGGGGCGAAGTTCCTCGCCCAGGGCACCCTCTACCCCGACGTGATCGAGAGCGGAGCGGCTCCGGACGGCCCGGCGGCCACGATCAAACTCCACCACAACGTGGGCGGCCTGCCCGACGACCTGCAGTTCGAACTCATCGAGCCACTCCGCGACCTGTTCAAGGACGAGGTGCGATCGCTCGGCCTCGCGCTCGGCCTTCCGGAGCGGATCGTCTGGCGGCATCCCTTTCCCGGGCCGGGGCTTGCGGTCCGCTGCCTCGGCGAGGTGACGAAACCCCGCCTCGACACGCTCCGCGAAGCCGACGCCATTGTCCTCGAGGAGCTCGAACGGGCGGGATTGATGCGACGGATCTCGCAGGCGTTCGCCGTCCTGCTCCCGGTGCAGAGCGTGGGTGTCATGGGCGACGCCCGCACCTACGACGACGTGCTTGCCGTGCGGGCCGTCGAGACGGAAGACTTCATGACGGCCGACTGGAGCCACCTGCCGTACGAACTCCTGGCCAGGATCTCGACACGGGTGATCAACGAGGTGCGCGGTATCAACCGTGTTGTCTACGACATTTCGTCGAAGCCGCCCGCCACGATCGAGTGGGAGTAAGCACGCTGGAGGAAGGCTCAACCCGAACGACGGCGCGACGCCAGCGGATGGTGCGAAAGCGGACGGTGGGCCTCGAGGCCCACGACGTCGAGCGTGAGCCCAGCCCGGTCGAACTCATCCTGCAGTTCGACGAGCCCTTGCATCACGCTGTGATCCACGAGCTTCGTACCCTCGAGATTCAAGACCACGCTGTTGCCTCCCTCGATGCCGACCTGCCTGATTTGTCGGCGAAAACTCAGCCAATTTGTGAACACGGCTGAACCGCGCGCGTCGATCCGTATCGTGACGTCGTCGAGCACGACGATCTCGAGGAACGGCTTGAACATCGACGCGAGAGACAGGCCATTGGCGATATGGATGAAGAGTTTCACGACAACCCCGATCAGCACCCCTACGAGGAGGTCAGTCGCAAGAACGCCCACCATGGTCGCCGTAAAGATCACGAGTTGCTCGCGGCCGATCTTGTAAATGCTGACAAACTCCCTCGGCGATGCGAGTCGGCAGCCGGTATAGATGAGCATGGCGGCCAGCGCGGCCAACGGAACCAACCGCACGACCCCCGGCGATAGAGAAACTCCGGCAAGCAAAAAAACGGCATGCCAAAAGTCCGAGAACCTGGTCCGCGCACCGTTATCGACGTTTGCCTTGCTGCGGACGATTTCGGAAATCATCGGCAGCCCGCCGATCGACGCCGCCACCACGTTCGCGGCACCGACGGCGACGAGATCGCCGTTGAGATTCGTCTTGCGACGCCATGGATCGACCATGTCGATCGCCTTGGCGGACAGGAGCGACTCGAGGTTTCCCACGACAGCGAGCATCAAAACCCAGAACACGGCTACAGAGCGGCGTGTCGGCTCGAGGAACGCGGAGAAGTCCGGGGTCGTGACCGCCGCGACGAGAAGATCGGGGACACTCACGAGAAACGTGGGGCCCAGCCGGTGCTCCTGCCCGGCCACTTCATAGGAATGGTCGCGTGTCAGATCGAAGGCGATCCCCATCGGAATGGCGATCAGCAGCACCGCGATCTGCGCGGGCAGTCCGCCAAGCCATCGTCCTCCCAGCCATCGCTTGAGCGCTGGAAAGCCGAACATAATCACCAGACTGACAATGCCGATGCAGGCGATCGCGGGATTCATCGCCGCAATGGTCCGGGGAAGATCGCGGAGAATTTCGAGCGGCTCGGCAGCCGCTTTTCCCCCCACCATGACCGGCAGTTGCTTGAGGACGACGATGCATCCGATCGCCGCGAGCATGCCGTGCACGACCGCCGTCGGAAAGAAATCGCCCAACGCTCCGGCTCGCACGAGACCGAACACCACCTGGAGGACGCCCGCTACGCAGGCGATCGCGAGAAACCAGCGGTACGCCTGGGAGTCGGCGGCGGGATCGGATCCCGTGTATCCCATCGCCTGCATCGCTCCGAGCACGATCACGATGAGCCCCGCCGCGGGGCCCTTGATCGTCAACTCCGAATTGCTGAGGAACGAGGTGAGGATTCCGCCGACGACCGCGGTGAACACGCCGGCGACAGGCGGCACACCGGACGCGACGGAGATGCCCAGACACAGGGGAAACGCGATAAGCGAGACGATCGCCCCGGCGGTCAGGTCCTGACGGAGGTAACGACGGAATCCACCCAGAGTGCCGCGCGGGATTTCCGCGTCGGCCGGGAATACCTCGGCGGCTGGCACCCTTGGCAGCGTGGAACGTTGCATGACTCACCCTCGTCCAGGACGACGAGAAGGTACCATGGAGCAACCACAGCACGGAGAGCCTTGCCAAATTGGAAGCGGCGGGCCACGCCGCGAGGAGCCGCTTGCCTATGCACGTCGCCATCGTCGAAGACGATCCGGTCATTGCGGCCGCCATGCGGAGGGCCGTTGAGGAGGCCGGTCACTCCTGCACGTGGGTTGCCGACGGCGCGATGGCCATCCAGGCGAACACGTTGCTCGAGAGCGATCTCGTGGTACTCGACTTGATGCTGCCAAAAATCGGCGGCCTTGACGTACTTCGCAGGGCCAGAGACGCGGGTGTACGAACGCCCGTCATCGTCCTGACGGCCCTCGGCGCGGTGCCGGACAAACTCATGGGATTCGATGCCGGCGCCGACGACTTTCTCGTAAAGCCCTTCGACATGGATGAACTCCTCGCCCGGATCGAGGCGGTGCATCGCCGCGCCGCCCACAAGCCGTCCATGGAACTGCAGGCGGGCGACCTGCACCTTAGCCTGGTCACAAAACGACTCACGCTGACCGACCGCGTCGTCGAACTCACGCCGACCGAATTCAGCATCCTGGAACTGCTGATGCGCTACCATGGCCAGGTTGTGACGCGGAAGATGCTCTGCGAACACGTCTGGGGCTTCGACTGGGACGGCCCGACAAACGTGATCGAGGTTCACATCAACCGACTCCGTGGCAAGCTCGACCGTGGCCGCCAGGAGTCACTCATCCATACCGTGCGGGGACGCGGCTATGCGCTGGCCGCGGCTTGACTGCGCGTGGCTCTCGTCACTCCGTGGGCGGCTCACGCTCTGGAACACGACGCTCGTCCTCCTGATGACCGTGAGTTCACTGCTGGCGGCCCGCTTCGTCGCCCGGGCGACCCTCTACGACGACGCCGATGCGGAACTCCGTGCCGGTGCGGAAGAAGTCGTGCTCGCCCTCGAAGACCTGTATCCGGATATCGATGCGGTCATCGCCCAGATCAAGCGGCTGGCCCGCAGCCATGAGCAGCGCGGCTGGTTCATCCAGTTTCTCAGGGAAGACGGCGAAACGCTCTGGAAAAGTGAGCACTGCCCGGACGAGGTCGCCCAATTCAGGCCGTTCAATCTCGACAAAGCCGAGAACGTCGTCCAACTCGGGCCCTATCGTTACGTCCGGCTGCGGATCGCGGAGCCGGGCCAGCCGACCTATCACCTGCGGGTCGGCGCGTACACCACCGGGCTCGACGAGAAACTCACCTCGCTCGTGCGGCAGTTGACGCTTGTCGGGGCCGCGCTGCTTCTGCTCACGCCACTGATCGGCTGGTGGCTCGCCCGCCGTGCGACACGCCCCGTGGCCGATATTCTCCAGACCGCCGACCATCTGCGGCCAACACGGCTCGGCGACCGGCTCCCCGTCCGTGGCACGCGCGACGAGCTCGATCGCCTGTCATCGACGATCAACCGCCTGCTCGACCAGGTGAGCGGGCATGTCGATCGCCAGCGGCAATTCGTGGCGGATGCGGCCCATGAACTGCGCGGCCCACTCGCCGCCATGCAAAGTGCCCTCGAGGTGGCCGCCTCGCGGGACCGCGACGTCGGCGACTACCGCAGGACGATCAACGACGTGCTCGAGGAATGCCGCCACCTGGCCCGCCTGACCAACGACCTGCTGCTCCTGGCGGAAGGAGAGTCGGAGGCCCGCCCGGGACTGCTGGGTGACCTCGACTTCGCCTCGCTCGTGCGGCAATCGGGTGGGATGTTCGCGGGTGTCGCCGAGGAGCGCGGCATCCTGCTCGAGGTCGATGCTCCCACGGCTGTTCGCGTGAGGGGCGATGCCCGGCAGTTGCGACAGCTCTGCAGCAATCTGCTCGACAATGCCATCCGCTTCACGCCGCCGGCAGGTCGGGTGTCGGCACGACTGACGCTCGACTCACAGCGGCACCAGGCGGTGTTAACGACCGCAGACACCGGTTGCGGCATCGACGAACACCTCCTGCCACGGGTCTTCGACCGCTTCTTCCAGGCAGACTTGGCCCGCGACCGCAGCAACCCGAACCGCGGGGGCGGCCTGGGCCTTGCCATTTGCAAGGCGATCATCGATCGGCACCACGGCGAGATCGAGGTAGAGAGCAGCCGTGGGGCCGGCACGACCTTCACGGTGCGGCTGCCGCTCGCCTAGCCGGCAACGCCCCAGGCAGCCCATCCCCCCCAGGGCCCCGCCAGGCACGTTCCCTTGCCGTCAGGATCTCCATCATCGTCAAGGTCGGCGAGGAAAAGTACCGATAGTTCCGATGAAAGCGACTGGGAAAACCCTGCCGTGCAACCTTCGTTTCGCACCTGGAATGGCCGGTGGTGTCGGTTCCGTTGGGTCCCCAGCGGACTGATCGTGGTCGGCCTCCTGTTCGGCGGCGGAGCCGGGGTCCTCCACGAGGCCTCCGCGGCCGACCTGTTCGTGATCGCGGAATCCGCCGACGGCCAAACGATCGCGCTTCCCAGTGCGACCACGAAACTCGACTCGTTCGACGCCGTCACCGATGCCTTGGCAGCCGAACGCACACGCGTCGCCACGCTCGAGGAACGCCTCCGACGCCTCGAGGACAAGGCCACGCCCGAACCGTTGCCCACGCCCGCCGCGCAGGACGGAGCGAAGAACCCGGCGGCCTCGGGCGACAAGAAACCGGCCGAGCCCTACGAGGTCGGCAGCGACAAAAACCTGAAGGACACCTGGAAGGACGGATTCCAGGCCGAGTCGGCCAACAAGGATTTCCGCGTCAAGATCGGCGGCCGGACGCAGGTGGATGCCGTGGCATTCTCGGCCGGCGCAGGCCCGAACCGGTCGCCGGACCAGGGCGGCCTCGACCCCAAACTTGCCAACACCGTGAACTTCCGCCGCGGCCGGCTACGCATCGAAGGCCGCATGTACGAGCTTTACGACTTCGCCTGCGAATACGACTACATCAACGAACTCAACGTCAACAATCAGCAATTCCCGACCGAGAGGGATGCAGGGCCGATCACCGCGATCACCGACCTTTGGCTGCAGGTCCGCGAACTGCCGATCCTCGGCACGGTCCGCGTCGGCAACCAGAAAGATCCCTACGGCTACGAGCACCTCACGAGCAGCCGCTGGCTCAACTTCATGGAGCGGTCGTTCTCGCAGGACGCCTTCGAGGGGCCCTTCAACAATGGATTCGCACCCGGCATTCAGGTTCTCAATAGCAACGAGGAAGGGACCGTCGGCTGGCAAGTCGGCGAATTCAAAAACGTCACCAATCCGTTCGGCTTCTCCAACTCCTCCGGCGGCAGCATGACCGTAGGGCGGCTGGTCTGGCTGCCGACCTATGAAGACGAGGGCCGGAAACTCCTGCACCTCGCAGTTTCGGGCCGAACGCTGGAGCCCCGCAGGCAATTCCTCGCGTACGACGGCAACGGTCAAGGCATCGGTCCGGAGACGCCTGCTGTTCGGTTCCGCAGCCGGGGCGACATTCGCAACGGGCCGCCCGGTCCGCTCAACTCGATCTACGCCGACACAGGGCTGTTGACCGGCACGTGGCAGAACATGATCGGCCTCGAATTCGTGGGCAACAATGGACCATGGTCGTTCCAATCCGAGTACTTCGGCAGCTGGCTGTACAACGCGAAAACGACCGGCGTCGGCCCTTACATCACCAACGGCTACCAGCCGCCGCCGGGCACGAACGTGGGCACCGTCTACTACCAATCTGGGTACGCCGAAGTGCTCTATTTCCTGACGGGTGAGAGCAGAACCTATTCGAAGATCGAATACCGGTTCGACCGTCCGGTGCCTCACAACAACTTCTACGTGCTCCGGGGTGGTGGCTCAGGCCGCCGCATCAGCATCAGCGAAGGTGCCTGGCAGATCGGCGTGCGCTACAACTGGCTTTGCCTCAATGACGGCGAAGTGAATGGTGGCGTGCTCAACGGCTGCACACTCGGACTGAACTGGCTCCTGAACCCGAATGCCCGCGTGTATTTCAACTACGACTTCACCTACCGCGACTTCAATAGCACCCCCTGGACCAAGAGCGGCGCCCCGGGCACGAGCTACAATGGCCGCGGTGGTATCCACGGCTTCGGCACCCGGCTGGCGTTCGATTTCTGAATCCCACGCACTCTTCACCCGCTGGAGACTTTCCTGCCATGCGTCGTCCGGCTTACCCCGCGGTCGTGCTGCTCGTCCTCATATCACGCCCATCCCCGGCCGCCGACAGTTGCTGCAGCCATCCGTCCGGCACCGGTGGCCCGGCGTACGTGCCGGCCTGCAAGGCAACGTGGGATGAGAAGAAATCGTCGAAGCCGAAGTATTCGCTGAAGTGCGAGTATGCGTGCGTGCGTGGCTTCGACTCGTGGCACGCGCCGCCGCCGGAGTGCCGGTGCAGCCCACCCTGTGGCGACGTGATCGTGAAGAAAAGGCTCTACAAGGCCGACGGACCGGAGAAGGTGGAGCGCGTTCCAAAGTACGAGGTCCAGATGGTGCCGGCCGCGCCCTGCGGATGCGCCGCCTGCCGTGGCCATCACGGGGGCGACTGGCTGCATCCGCTCCGCCTGCTCACCGCATGCCTGCCGTGGTGAGCCCCGGGCCACGGACGGACGTCGGCATCGTGTTCGCCCTGCCGATCGAGGCGGGACGGTTCGCCGACCGCGTCTGCATGGCCGGCAGTTTCGAGACGGGAGGCCTGACCATTCACGAAGGCTTCATCGCGGACCGCTCCGTCGCCTGGGTGGTCGCGGGGGTGGGCGTCGAACGGGCGACGACGGCCACGAGGCGGCTCGTCGCCGGACATCGACCGCGGATCGTCATCGCCGTCGGTTTCGCCGGCGGATTGGCGCCCGAGATCGCACGTGGGGCCGTGGTGAGCCCCCGCCGTGCCGTGCGACCGGGCGCTGAACCGCTCGACCTCGTGGCGGTCGGCGTTGCGGCGGAACGCTCGGTGACCACGATCGTCTCCGTGGATCGCGTCGTCTGTTCCGTCGATGAGAAACGACGGCTCGCCCGCGAATCGACCGCTGATGTGGTCGATCTCGAGACCTGGGGCATCGCCCGAGAAACGCTCGCCTCCGGCCTGCCTTGCGGATGCCTCAAGGTCGTCTCGGACACCGCACTCGACGAACTCCCCGCGGAGGTCGCCCGACTGTCGGAGGCGCCTTCGCGCTGGCGGCAGGTCGGCGCCGCCTTGCGGACGATCGGCCGCCGCCCCGCAGCAGCGGCTGACCTCTGGAAACTCTGGGAGCGGGCGGTCATCGACTCTCGGTCACTCGCCGACGCGCTCGAACGCGCGATCTCGGCGCTGCCGGCTGCCGCGGGGCCTTAACGGCCCGTCAGCAGAGTCGTCAGCCACGAGCGCCGCAGGTCCGGCACGACCACCGGCATCGGCCGACCGCTCCATGCGAGCAAGGCCTCGGCCCCGAGGCGGCCACTCCGCACGGCGCCTTCCATCGTCGATGGCCACCCGGTCGCCGTCCAATCTCCCGCCAGGAACACGTTGGGCACGCTCGTCCGGGCGGCCGGTCGTGCAGCCTCCACCCCAGGGCGAACAGAAAGCACCGCCGTGGGATCGGTCACCACCTTCGCCTCGCGAAGCGTCGCCGTGCGGCCGGCGGGGAACACCTCCCGCACCTCCGTCGTGACGGTCCTGACGAGGAGTTCACGGTCGCCTCCGAGCAGTCCCCGCGACGCACTGATCACGATCTGGCAATGGCCCGGAGCATCACCGCGAAACACCCACTGCGAGACGCGACCCACGAGCACCGCATGAGGCAGGTCGGTGATGTCACGATCGAACCACAGGTGCACGGCCGTGATCGGCGAGCCGGCAAGCCGGTCGTCGGCCGGCGGCACGACGTCGGGCAGGAGCCGCGTCGCCTGCCGCCACGGCACCGCGAGCACCACGGCGTCCACGTCGATCGATGCCTGGCCGCAAAGCACGCGGGTGATGCTGCCGTCAACGCCCCGGTCGAAGCCAGTGACCGGCGCCGAGGTGCGCACGGAGACTCCCCCGTGCTCCAGCCATCTCACGAGCCGTTCCCCGAAGAGCGTGCCCAACGGCTCGAGCGGCACATAGAGGTCGGCCGCGTCTCGATGGGCCAGAAACGCGTCCACGGCGACCTTCCGCGTTGCAGGCACGCTCACCAGATCGATCGATTCCCCGAGCGCACTCTCGATCACCGGCTGCCAGAAGAGATCGATGACCCGGGCCGGCTGGCCGTGACTCGCCAGCCACGCTCGGGCCGAGGCGCCGGCCGGATCGTCCCGATCGGCACACCGGGCGAGCCGCAGCATCCCGAGGGCGAGCGACCACTTCTCGGCGAGCGTAAACTGCGGCAGGCCGAGCAGGAGCGGCGCGAGATGGAGCGGCGCAGGAAGCCACCGCGCGGGCGTGCAGTCCGCCCGCGAACCGTCAGGCCCGATGAACCAGAGCGTCCGATCCCGCCGCAGATGGCCGGCGAGCCCCGCCTGCCGGCACAGATCGAGAAAATTCGTGCAGCAGCCCATGGCCACGTGCTGGCAGGCATCGATGAGCAGCCCCCCGGAATCCTCGAAGGAGGCCGCCCTGCCGCCGCAGCGCCGGCGCGCCTCCAAGACCGTGACAAGAGCGCCATGCCCCCGAAGCGCGGCAGCGGCCGCGAGCCCCGCGAGCCCGCCTCCGACGACAGCCACCCTCATGGCCGTGGCCCCAGAAGCACTCCGGCACACATCGCAGCCAGCAGCCGCACGCGCGGCGCCGTCGCCCGGCGCGTGAAGATCTCGGCATCCGCGCGCTGCACGGCATCGAACAGCGCATGGTAGGCCCCGAACATGGCCCGGAACGTGATTCTCCCCTCGGTCGTGAGCAACCGATCGAGGGTGGCCGCCTCGCGGAACAGGCGGTCGGCCCGGCGGACGTAGAGCCGGGCCACCTCGGCGGCGCCGGCACCGCAGCGACCGGCGACCACGTCGTCGCGGGAGAGCCCGTAATGTGCGAGATCCTCGCCGGCAAGATACACGCGGCCGCGGTCCCGATCCTCGACGATATCACGGAGAATGTTCGTCAGCTGGAATGCCAGCCCACACGAATGGGCCGCCTCGAGCGCGGCCGGCGAGAGAAATCCCCAGATATGGATCGCCGCCAGGCCCACGGCGCTGGCGACGCGGCGACAGTATTCCTCGAGATCGCGAAACGTCTCGAACCCGCGATGATCCAGGTCCATCCGCACGCCGTCGAGGATGTCGAAGAGGAACTCTTGCGGCACCGCGAACCGCCGCGCCATGTCGGCGACGGCCCTGAGCACCGGATCGGCGACGGCTCTCCCTCGCAGCGCATCGCCCAGCCGGGCCTGGAACGCATCGAGTTCTGCGGTGGCATGCCGTGGATCGCCGGCGTCGTCCACGATATCGTCGGCCCGCCGGCAAAACGCATACAACACGGTCGTCCCGATCCGTTTCTCAGGCGGCAGCA
Organism: Pirellulales bacterium; assembly: GCA_040397685.1. GTDB lineage: Bacteria > Planctomycetota > Planctomycetia > Pirellulales > UBA1268 > RGVT01. Next base: position 5,774 of record JBBAVM010000073.1, on the reverse strand, counting down.
GTTTGATCGGCAGCGTGAAGCTCGACCCCGATCGCTTCAGCAGCGCGGCGCACTCCGCCCGATCCTCCATGAGCGATGTCATGCCGGCCTCCGACCGCCCGCGGCCATCGCCACCCGCCACCACGCGCCCCATGCGAGCCTGATTTTTTTCCAGCGTGGTACGATCGGTCGCGCCCGCAGCGTGTCGTAGCCGGCGTCCTCGATCGCATCGGCCACGGCCCGCCCGCCGGCCACGAACAGCCGGATCGCCGGCCTGAGCGAGGCAGGGCCTCGCTGGATGAGTGCCTCCCCCGCATCGAAGCACGACCGCGCCCAGCCGACCTCCTCCCGCACGAGTGCCCGCAGGGCCGGTGTCGCCGCGAGTGCCGCGAGATCGGCGGCTTGCACGCCATGGCGATCGAGATCCTCCCGCGGCAGGTAGACGCGCCCCGCCTGGGAATCGCGGCGCACATCCTGCCAGAAATTCACGAGCTGCAGGCCCGTGCAGATCGCATCCGACTGCGTGATCATGTCGTGGTCCCGGCAGCCCTCGAGCCCGAGCACGATCCGGCCGACGGGGTTGGCCGATCGGCTGCAATACCCGAGCAGGGCAGTGCGCGAGTCGTACCGGACGAGAACGGCCGCCCGATCGAGAGCCTTGTCTTCCTCGAAGGCCGAGAGCAGATCGGCGAACGGCTCGATCGCAAGTCCGGTCTGGTGCACGGTGTCGGCGAGGGCGACATACACCGGATGCGTCGGCCGTCCCGCGAAACACGCCTCCAACCCCGCCCGCCAGGCCGCGAGCGCAGCCCCCCCATCGTGCGGCGTCTCGTCGGCAAGGTCGTCGCTCCAGCGGGCGAAGGCGTAGACGTTCACGAGATGCTGCCGCAGTCGGGCGGGCACGAGCCGCGTCGCCACGGTGAAATTCTCGTAGTGCCGCGCGGCGATGGCGCGGCAAAAGGCCCGGGCTGCCCCGAGGTCGTCCGACGTCGGAAACGCCGTCATGCTCCAAGGGGCGGCATCCCGGCGCGTGGCGGCCATCGACGAGCCTGCGGCGATCGATCGAATGGACGGCCCACCGGACATACGCAAAACGCTCTCTGGCCGCTCGACCATGGATGTTTTAGGATGATTTCCGCCATCATAGCCGGCAGGATCGTCACCCGTCGGCCCGGCCGCCCCGGCATCCGTCTTTTCGCCCCACACCGCGGGAATCACGTCGATGAGGATTTTGCTTGCCAGCCCGCGGGGTTTCTGCGCTGGGGTCAACATGGCCATCGAGACGCTCGAGACTGCCATTCGCCTGTATGGCACGCCCGTGTACGTCTACCACGAGATCGTCCACAACAAGCACGTCGTGGATCGATTTGTGCAAGAGGGCGCGGTGTTCGTGAACGCGGTCGAAGAAGTACCCGAGGGCGCCGTCCTGCTGTTTTCGGCGCATGGTGTCGCCCCGGAAGTCCGCCGGGTGTCTACGGAGCGAAAACTCCGGGCCATCGACGCGACCTGCCCACTCGTCACGAAGGTGCACCTCGAGGCCATCAAATACGCCCGGGGCGGATACCGCATCGTGCTCATCGGCCACGAGGGACATGACGAGGTGATTGGCACCATGGGCCAGGCCCCCGAGGCCTTCACGCTTGTGGACAGCATCGCTGATGTCGATGCGTTGTCCTTCGGTCCGGCTGACAAACTGGCCTACCTCACCCAGACGACGCTCTCCGTGGACGATGCCTCCCGGATCATCCAACGCCTGAAGGAGCGATTTCCTCAGATCGTGGGGCCGCCAAAGGACGACATCTGCTACGCCACGCAGAACCGCCAGGAGGCCGTTCGGCTGCTCGCCGAAGACGCCGACATGGTGATCGTGCTGGGAAGCCAAAACAGCTCCAACAGCCAGCGGCTGGCTGAACTGGCGCGGGAGCGCGGCATCCGCGCCGCGCTCATCGACGGGGCCAACGAGATCGATCCTGCGTGGTTCAAGGGCGATGAGACGGTCGTCATCACTGCCGGCGCCAGCGCTCCCGAGAGCGTGGTGCAGGACTGCATCGGTTGGCTCAAGGCCCGCTATGCGGCCTCGGTCGAGGAACGGACGATCCGAGAGGAGGAAGTGTACTTCCCACTCCCGAAAGAGTTACGGTCGGCGGTCGCGGGCGTGCGACTGCCGATGGCCTGAACCGGCCTCAGCCGTCCACCGGTGCGGCCGGAGTCGCGAGCAGGAGCTGATACAACGCGACGTCGAGCCAGCGACCGAACTTGAAGCCGGCCTCGCGAATCTGACCGCACGGCGCGAAACCGAGCCGCAGATGAAATGCGATGCTCGCGGCGTTCGCGGCGTCGATCACGCCGATGAGCGTGTGGTACTCCTGCTCGACCGCGCTGGCGATCAGGGCCTGCATGAGGGCGGTGCCGATCCCGCGCCCGCGGTGATCGGCGTGAACGTAGACGGAGTGCTCCACGGTGTATTTGTAGGCCGGAAACCCACGAAACTGGCCGTACGTCGCAAACCCGAGCAACGCATCGCGGGCATCCACGGCCCCGATGACGGGAAACCCGTGAGCCTGCTTGTGTGCGAACCACTCACGCAGGCTGTCTCGCGTGCGCGGAGCGTAGTCGTACACCGCGGTGGACCCGCTGATCGCAGTATTGAGAATCCCGAGGATGGCATCGCCATGCAGCGGTTCGCGACACGCCACGAGCCGCAGGGGAGGCATCGGTCGATCGCTCAAAAGATCTCTTCCCCGGGCATGGATGCCGCCTGCTTGATCCACCGCCGGAAGAGCCACTCGTCGATCGGATCGTCCTCCCCGATGTGGATCGACCGCACGCTCGGCTGCTTCGATGGCACCGGTGGCAGCGGGTCCAGCGTCGCCCCGTTGAGAAACGAGACCTTCACATACTTCGTGAAGCAATGCATCGCGAGGAACCAGCCCTGCCCCTCGACGCCGTAAAAAGGCGTATTCCAGCGGACGGCCTTTCGGGCGCGGGGGACGGCCTGCGCGACGAGCTCGTCGATCCGCTTCCCCACGTCGTGCTTCCATCCGGGCAACGCAGCGACATAGGCTCGAACAGGCTCGTCACCGTCGCCTTTCGCAATTTGCGGGTTGCCGCCCGAAAGCAGCACGGCGTCCGCCCGTTTCCTTGCTGGCATCGCCCCATTCCTTCTTTCGGACGCGGAAGCATCTCGAGGCTTACGACGATTCACACGATCACTCATCACGCACGTCGATGGTTCGGCGAAGCCTTGCCCCACCGCCAACGCGGCGCCTCTCCACACATCCAGCATGTAAAAACCAACGCGCATGACGCGATGACGACTCCGAATGAGAAAGCGGCCGGCTTCTCTGACGGGCGAGCCAAAATACCCACCGCGACCAATGCAAGCAGGTACACCGCGAGAACCACCCATCCTTGCCAACGAACGGGCAGCCCCCATCCCCATCCATACGTTTTTGCAGGAAACCAGTATCTGTCGGAAGAAGCCATAGCTCGCCTTTCATTCAGCCCCAATGTACCAAAACAACCGTCTATCACCCCAGCCAGAACGGTAGCAATCAACGGCTCGCGACCTTGGAAGAACCACACCGCTGGATGCAAGCCGCCGTCTGATCCAGCGTCTGGTTCGGCGGTTGCTCGAGCCAGGCTGCAAGTTCGGGAGCGGTCTTCTGGTAGCGGGCGATGACATCCTTCAGGCGGCGTTCGGCCTCGGCAGGCTCGTCGGCGTCGAAGACGCGACGGAGGTCTCGGGCCACCTCTGCACGCATCGCGACTTTCGGCACGTGGGCCATCGCGTTCCGGATGGTGTGGAACTGGCACCGCTGCCACGGCACTCCGGCCATCACGGCCTGCCTGGCGGCTCGAAGCCCGGCGTGATCATCACTGACGACGAGTTTCACGCCGTGCATGCCGCGTTTTTGTAGGCTCTCGAGGAACTTCCGCCAGTGCGGCTCGGCCTCGGAGAGCTGCACGCTGCAGCCGAGCACGCTCCGCTTGCCGTCGGTGCCGATCCCGATCGCCGTGAGCAGTGCGCATGAACGAATCGCACCATCGTGGCGGACCTTTTCGTAGCGGGCGTCGAGAATGAGGTACGTGATCTCGCCGATCGGCCGGTTCCGCCAGGCATCAAGCTGCTCGTCGAGCTCGGCGGCGGCGCGGCTTACCTGGGTCGAGGTGACTTCGAGCCCGCAGAGCTCCTCGACAATGGCCGTGACCTTCCTGGTGCTGACACCCTGCACGTACATCTCGGCCATGGCGAGGATCATCGCCCGCTCGCTGCGGACGCCCCGGTCGAGGGCCTTCGGATAAAACGGCCTCCCGTTCGCGTCGCGGTAGCCTCGGGTCTGCGGGATCCGCAGGGCGACCTGGCCGATACGGGTGTTGAGCGTCTTCGGCTTGAAGCCGTTGGCGTAGCCTTGACGGTCCGCGACGCTACGAGACTCGGCCTTGAGCACCTGCTCCCGTTCGATCTGCATGGCGCAGTTCATGATGATGGCAAAAGCAGAAGCCATGGCCGCAGGGCCATGCTCGATCAGGATCGCCGTAACGGCTTCAAAGACAGCACTTTCTTCTTGGTGGGTCATCGCAGGTTCCTTCTTGGGGGAGTGAAGCACTTCCAAGAAAGCCTCGATGACCCGCCTCTTCAACTCGCACCGCCGGTGGGTGCCCGCCCTCGTCTCGCTACGCTCGACTCGGACGGCCACCCACCGGCGATTTACAGAAGGAATGTTGCACTAACGATTCGCGGACCGATCACGATGGTCATCGACCGGCTCGGAGCACACAAGAGTGCGGCCAAGCGACTGCTGGTCAAGTATCCTGCCCGGCTCGCGTTCGAGTGGCCTCCGCCATACTCGCCGGATCTTAATCCGACAGAGCACGTCTGGGGCCATACGAAGTACAGCCGCTTGGCCAACTTTATTCCCGACGATCTTCTTCATCTTGGCAGGACCGTCGCCGACGCTCTCAGAAAGACCCGGCACGAGCAGCGGCTGCTCCGTTCGTTCTTCCGTCAGGCTGAACTCGATCTGTAGATCCTTGAAACAACTATTCAAAGCTCAATAGATTCATGCAACGATTGCGATCAGCGGCGGACAACGGACTCGGATTCGCCACTGGATGCAAGCCGCCGTCTGATCCAGCGCCTGGTTAGCTGGCCTTGGCAGACACACGTGGCGCTGGCGCACCGCGAAGCAGCCCTTCGACGCTGAGATCCTCGTCGATTTCCGGCCAGTGAATCCCATACCCTGCGCCCGCAATCACACAATTGGATCGCTGCTGGGGCGTTGCATGCAGTAGGCGGGGGTACCACGCTAATGGCGCGGAGACTGTTCGGCCGTCTGCCAGTTCCACGACGACGGAGTCCTCATTGCAACTGGCGCGCATGATGCGCTCACCCGGGTTCGCCATGGACTGCCTCCCATTCCTTCAGCAAATCGTCGACGTGATCCTCGATCAGCCGTTCGATGTCGCGTAACTCCGGAGCCCTGAAGCCAAGATTACTCGCCAAGCTAACGGGCGACAACCAAAACTTGCAGGAGGCCTGGTCACGATCGATGTGGACGTGAGCAGGCTCGTTCGACTCGTGCGAGAAGAAGTAGACGCGGTATGGGCCACTTCGCAGCACAGTGGGCATCGGGCGTCCTTGCTCTGACTACTGGTAGGCGATGGGAAGACAGCTAACGCTGAAGCTGATCAGCGGCGGACCACGGACACCGCTTTACCGTTGGGCCTTATCCGCCGTCTGATCCAGCGCCTGGTTAGGCCGAACGCTTCGCAAACGCTCGGACCGCTGCCTT
>JBBAVM010000072.1:0-17041 GCA_040397685.1 Pirellulales bacterium | reverse complement strand
CGGTGCTCGCCGTCTCCGAGATGTTCATGAAGCCGACGGCGATGTTCTATCGCAACCTTCTCGCCCTCGAGGTGGAGGAGGTGCTGCGGAGCCACCCCGTGGACGGCGCCGTGCTCATGGGGGGCTGCGACAAGACCGTGCCCGGATTGCTCATGGGCGCGATCACGATGGACCTGCCAGTGATCTTCCTGCCGGCGGGGCCGATGCTCGCAGGCCGCCACCGCCAGGAGCGGCTCGGCAGCGGCACCGACGTGTGGAAGTATTGGGAGGAGCGGAGGGCCGGCTGCCTCGATGCCTGCGTGTGGCGGCAGTTGGAGGAGGGCATCGCCCGCTCCCCCGGCACGTGCATGACGATGGGCACGGCCTCGACGCTCGCGAGCCTCGTCGAGACGCTCGGCCTCATGCTGCCGGGCGCGGCGACGATCCCCGCCGTGCACTCCGCGCATGCCCGCATGGCCGCCGCATGCGGCCGACGGATCGTGGAGATGGTGTGGGAGGACCTCAAGCCGTCGCGCATCCTCTCGGCTGCGGCGTTCGACAACGCGATCGTGGCCGACATGGCGCTCGCCGGCTCGACGAATGCGATCGTGCATGTGCTCGCGCTGGCCGGCAGGGCGGGAGTGCCGCTCGCCCTCGACCGGTTCGACGAGCTCTCGCGCACCACGCCCGTGATCGCGAACCTCCGGCCCACCGGTGAATACCTGATGGAGGATTTTCACGACGCCGGAGGCGTGCCGGCGCTACTCTCGCGGCTCGCACCGCTGCTCGACCTTTCCTGCGCGACCGTCACGGGCAAGATCCTGGGCGAAAACATCGCCGGCGCCGAGGTGATCGACGACCGCGTGATCCGCCCGCTCGACACTCCCGTCGCGAAGGCCGGCGGCACGTTCGTGCTCCGCGGCACCCTCGCCCCCGATGGCTGCGTGATCAAGCCGACGGCCGCCGATCCAAGACTGCTCGCACACACCGGCCGCGCCGTCGTCTTCGATTCCTACCCCGACATGAAGGCCCGGATCGACGATCCGGCATCCGGGATCACGGCCGACGACGTGCTCGTGCTTCGCAACGCCGGCCCGCGCGGCGCCCCCGGGATGCCCGAGTGGGGGATGCTGCCGATCCCGAAGCCGCTTTTGGAGCAGGGTGTGCGCGACATGGTGCGGATCTCCGACGCCCGGATGAGCGGCACGAGCTATGGGACGTGCGTCCTCCACGTCGCTCCCGAATCGGCCGTCGGCGGCCCGCTCGCGGCCGTCCGCACTGGTGACCGTATCACTCTCGACGTCGAGGCCCGCCGGATCGATCTGCTCGTCGATGCCGCCGAGATCGCCCGTCGGCTCGCCGCCTGCAAGCCTGCCGAGCCCCGCTTCACCCGCGGCTACGGCAAACTGTTCGTCGATGAAGTGACCCAGGCGAACCTCGGCTGCGACTTCCGTTTTCTGGAACGCGGCGGCCCTACTCCCGACCCCGATATCTTTTGATTCTGAAGGCCACTCCCGATGGAAGCCTGCCCCACACTCGCATCCGCCCACTTCGCCCGTTCCGTGATGGCCGTGCCGCCGCTCGCCCGGACGCCTGCGGGGGCGATCGACGCCGCTGAAAACGCAAAGCTGATTCGTCACCTCGAACGCGGCGGCGTGTCGCTCCTGCTCTACGGCGGCAACGCCAACGTCTATCACCTCACGCTCGACGAGTACGAGCCGCTCCTCGAGATGCTGGCGGAAGCCGCGGGGCCAGAAACGCTCGTGGTGCCCTCGGCCGGCCCGACCTATGGCCTGATGATGGAGCAGGCGAAGACGATCCGGCGGCACCGGTTCCAGACCGTGATGGTGCTGCCGCAGCAGGGGATCACGACGAGCGCGGGCGTGGCCACCGGCATCCGGCGATTCGTCGAGGCGGCCGGCGTGCCATCCCTGCTGTACATCAAGCACGACGGCTATATCGAACCGGCCGATGCGGCTCGGCTCTGCCGCGACGGCCTCGTGAGCGCGATCAAATACGCCACGGTCCGCCAGGATCCGGCGCACGATCCCTACCTCCGCGAGCTCATGTCGCTCATCGACCCCACGACGATCATCAGCGGCATCGGCGAGCAGCCGGCGATCGTGCACCTGCGCGATTTCGGCCTCGGCGGCTTCACAACAGGCTGCGGCTGCGTGGCCCCACGGCTCTCGCAGGCGATGTTGGCCGCAATCCGTCGGCACGACTGGGCCGAAGCCGAACGGATTCGCGGCATCTTCCAGCCGCTCGAGGACCTGCGCAATCGGATCAGCCCGATCCGCGTCCTCCACGAGGCAGTGGCGGCCGCCGGCATCGCGGCCACCGGTCCGCTGCAGCCGTTGCTCGACAACGTCGAGGAGAAGCATCGGCCCGCGATCGCCGCCGCGGCCCGCGCCCTCCTCGCCGCCGACGGAGCACACCCATCATGAGCGACTCTCCCCCGATCCTCGTCGCCGGCTCGTGGCGGCCGGCCACCGCCGTCGATTCCTACCGGGCTTTCGATCCCACCACGGGCAAGCCTTCTGACACCGCGTGGCCGGTGAGTGGCTGGCCTGACGTCGATCAAGCCCTCGACGCCGCCGGAGCCGCGTTCCGCGAACTCGTGCGCGTCTCCGACGAGCGTCGCGCCGACTTCCTCGAGCGCTACGCGGCCCGGCTCGAGGCCGGCGTCGCCGAACTCGTCGCCGCCGCAGCCCGCGAGACGGGCCTCGCCGTGACGCCGCGGCTCGCCGACGTCGAACTGCCACGGATGCTCGACCAGATCCGACAGGCGGCCGCCGCCGCCCGCGCGGGCACGTGGCGGATGGCGATGATCGACACCGCCCGCAACATCCGCTCGGCCGCCTTCGCACTCGGGCCGGTCGTCGTGTTTCCGCCGGGTAATTTTCCGTTTGCGTACGGCGCGGTGACGGGCGGCGATTTCGCCGCGGCGATCGCCGCGGGAAACCCCGTGATCGCGAAGGCGCATCCCGGCTGCCCCACCGTGTCGCTCATCGCCGCCCGCGAGGCGGTCGAGGCCCTGCATGAGACGGGCCTCCCCCCGGCGACAGTCCAACTGCTGCACGGCGTCGCGCCATCCGACGGCGAGCGGCTCGTCGCCGATCCGCGCGTCGGTGCGACGGGGTTCACTGGCGGCCACGAGGCCGGAAGGAAACTTTTTGCGGCGGCCGCCGCGGCCGGCCGCGTGATCTGGGTCGAGATGGGGAGCCTCAATCCGGTCGTGATCCTGCCTGGCGCGCTCGCCGAACGCGGCCCCGCGATCGCCGATGAACTCACCGCGAGCGTCACCGGCTCCGCGGGGCAGTTCTGCACGAAGCCGGGGCTCGCGTTCTTCGTGGACGATGCCGCTGGCCGGGCGTTCGTGGAGGCGCTCCGCGAGAGGTTCACGGCCGTCGGCGAGCAGGTGCTCCTCGGTCCGCTGGGCCGCGACCGACTCGTGGCCGGCGTCGCGCGGCTGACGACCGCAGGCGCGAAACTCGTCGCGGGAACCGCGGGCGATGTGCCGGCTTCCACGGGCTGCCGCCATCGGGCCACGCTCCTCGAAGTGTCCGCAGCCGACCTCATCGCTCGTCCCGACGCGCTCCTCGTCGAGGCCTTCGGCAACGCCACGCTCCTCGTGCGGGCCACGTCGCTCGATGAACTCGCGCGGGCCGTCGCGCCCGTGCCTGGGGCGCTCGGTGCGAGCCTGTATTTGGCGAAGGACGGCCGCGACGACGCTCGAGCCGCGACCATCCAGCCGCTCCTCGAGGCGCGGACGGGGCGGATCATCGAGAACCGGATGCCGACCGGTCTCGCCGTCACTCCGCCGATGCAGCACGGCGGCCCGTGGCCGAGCGCGGCGCCGCCGTTCTTTTCAGCGGTTGGCATGCCGTGGTCGATCCTGCGATTCGCGCGGCGGCTCTGTTTCGACGGCGTGGCCGCCACGCGGCTGCCGGAATGCGTGCGCGACGATCCACCGGCGGGCCGGCCGTGGCGGTTCATCGACCACGGCTGGACCCAGGGCTGACCATCGAGGCCGAGAGCGTCGGGACACCATGTGTGATTCCAGCCGGTGGTTGCTGTGCGTCGCGGTCGTGGTCGCATGCCACGCGGCAAGCGCCCGGGCCGACGACCGGGCGGCGCCATCCGAGTGGCACGTCGCCCCGGATGGCGACGACGCCAACCCGGGCACCAAGGACCAGCCGTTTGCCACGCTCGAGCGGGCGAGAACCGCCGCCCGGGAGCACGAGCGGCGTGGCGATGACTACGCCACGATCCGCCTCGCACCCGGCATCCACCGGCGCACGAAGCCACTGCTCCTGGAGGCCCGCGACGCGCGACTCGTGATCCGCGGCCCCGCCGACCGCTCGGCCCGCATCCACGCGGGGCGGCCGATCGACGCGACGATGATGCAGCCGGTCAACGCCGGGCCGATGGCCGAGCGTCTCGCCCCGGCCGCCCGCGGCCACGTCGTCGCGATCGACGTGTCCGCGCTGGGGTTGGGGAATGCCGCCCGTCCGCCCGACCTCTATCAGGATGGCGGCGGCCTGCCCGAGGTCTATGCCGACGATGAACCGCTACCCCTCGCCCGCTGGCCGAACGAGAAGCCCGCGACCATGGAACGGGTGCTCGACAAGGGGAAGTGGGACGGCCCGGCGGCGGGCCGACGGGGAGGATCGTTCGTCGCCCGCGAGGACCGCCCCGCGCGGTGGAATGTCGCGGAGGGCGTCTGGCTCGAAGGCTACTGGCGCGTGCCGTGGGACCCTGCCACGATCCGCGTGGCGGCGATCGATCCGGCCGCGCGACGCATCGAACTCGCCGCGGCCATCAACAATGGCATCGGCTCGAAATACGCGCCGAAAGGCGAACTCGGCGACGGCAAGGAGCCGTGGTGGGCCGTGAACGTGCCGGAGGAGATCGACCGGGAAGGGGAGTGGTGCCTCCACCACGCCACGCGGAGGCTTTACCTCTGGCCACCGGCGGGGATCCCGGACCTGTTCATCGCCACGCTCGACGAGCCGATCGTGCAGGTCACCGACGCGACCTACGTCGCGCTCCAAAACCTCCTCATCGAGGGCGGGCTCGGCGACGGCGTCGCGATCTCGGGCGGCCGAAAAAACGTCGTCGTGGGCTGCACGGTCCGCAATCTCGGCGGCAATGGCGTCGTGGTGAGGGGCGGCCGCGACCATGCCGTGCGCAGCTGCGACATCCATTCGCTCGGCGACGCCGGCATCCGGCTCGCGGGTGGCGACTGGGCGAGGCTCGAGGCCTGCAACCATGCCGCCATCAACAACGACATCCACCATGTCGGCCGGCGCCGCAAGACCTATGCCGCCGCGATCCATGTGGGCGAATTCCGCCGCGACGACATGCCCGCCGTCGGCTGCCGCGTCGCCCACAACTTCCTCCACGACCTGCCGCACGCCGCCGTGCTCTACACCGGCAACGACAACGTGCTCGAGCTGAACGAAGTCTGCCGCGCGGCCCTCACGAGCTCCGACGTCGGCGCGTTCTACACGACGTTCGACTGGACGAGCCGGGGCAACGTGGTCCGGCACAATTTCGTGCACGACTGCCCGCGGGCCAACGCGTTTTACCTCGACGACGGCGACAGCGGCGACACGGTCGAGGCCAACGTCGTCGTGCGTGCGGCCGCCGGCGTCTTCATCGGCGGCGGCCACGACAACGTCGTGCGACACAACATCGTCGTGGACTGCCCCGTGGCCTACCACATCGACGCCCGCGGCGTGGACCGCGGCTACCAGACGAACGCCACGCTGCGCACACGGCTCGAAGCGGTGCACCCGGAACGCGCGCCGTGGAAGGATCGCTACCCAGCGCTCGCGGCGCTCCTCGACCCTGCGACCGACGCGTCGCGGCCCCGCGGCGACGTCGTCACGCACAACGTCGCGGTGCGGTGCGGGAAGCCGCTCCGCACGTCGGCGAAGCCGGGGGACCTCGCCGGCTGCACGCTCGGCGACAACCTCGACCTCGCTGCAGGCACCGGCGCGAACGATCCGAAGTTCACCGCGCCGGCCGAGCTCGACTACACCGTGCGCCGCGAGTCGCCGATCTTCCGCAAGCTCACCGACTTCCCGGAGATTCCGTTCGCGAAGATCGGTCTCGAGCTCGACACCTACCGCACTTCGCTGCCCCCGCGTTCGGCACGCGCGGGGGAGTCCACGGCACAGGAATCCGAGGCCGACGCTTCGCAGCGCGACATCGAGGCCAGCAACGACGCCGCCGCGAAAGAACGCTAGGCGGTGAGGCCTACCGCCCCACGGGCGTCACAGGCCGCCGGGCGACCTCGGGCTCGGCCTGGCTGCGGGGCAGGGCGACGCCGGCGAAATACCAGCCCTCCGGCACCGACTCCATGCCCAGGCCCACCGTGCCGAAATACTTGCGGATCTGCTCGAAGTCGGGCAGCGTGCTGCCGTCGATCTTCTGGGACCGTACGCTCCCCTCCTTGCCGTCGCCGAGCGCCGCGTTGAGCAGCTGGCCCATCACGCTCTTCGACTTCGGCATCTCGCCCTTGCGGAGCATCTCGTAGGCGGGCCGCACCGACTCGTCGGCCCGGCCGAACGAACGCATGGCCGACGTGGCCGGGAAGAGCTTCTTCATCTCGCCCGACGTGACCGAGTAATCGGCCGCCGCGCCGAGGCCGCCCTCGCCCGCCGACGCGGCAAGCACCCGCTCGAGGAAGTCGCGATGCGACGCGATCAGGAGGTGGCCATGGGCCACCGTCACGGCCGAGTGGGGGAGGAGTTTCTCCTCGCGCTCGCGCAGCCGCTTGCGATGGTGATGCGGGTCGCTCTCGTCGTCGGCGTGGGCGATCGCGCCGCCCGGCGTCTCGATCTCGAGCTTCGGGATCGCGGCTGAGCGATCGATCATCTCCCAGATCACGTGGCCGTTCGATTCGATCTTCTGCATGTCGGGGTCGGTGCCCATGCTCTTGGCGACCGTGGCCGCCACCTTGGCCGGATCCTTGGCCTCGATCGCGATCACGAGCCGCTCGCTGTCGGTGTCGATCGGCGTCGCGTAGTCGCCGAGCACCGAGATCCGCGTGCCGAGACAGGCCACGAGATCCTTCTCGACGTCGATCTGCGGCCCGTCCGGATCCTCCTTGAGCGACGCGATCACGTCGTCGAACACGCCCTTCTCGCCGACGATGTCATCGACGAGCGGCTCGGCCGACGCGAAGGCGTTGGCGAGGTCCCACTGCATCGCCACCCAACTCGACACGTCGCGCGGCACCCACGTCGGCGGCTCGATCGCGTCGGCATTCGGGAAGTGCAGCATCCGGGCGGCGGAGTTGAAACGGTCGGCCGCGAGCGGCTGCCGGCCCGCGACGGGCGGAGCGTAGACGAGCGTGTGGTGCTGCGCCTCGCGGGAGCCGTTATCAAAGAACACGACGCCCCCCGCCCCCTTCACGGCGTCGAAGCCCTGGCGGCCGAGGATCGCCACGTAGTCGGGCCCCTTGCGCTTCTCGCGCGGCGGGTTCGCGGCCTGATAGACCTTGGCGTAGCCGAGCGGATCGACGAACCATCGCAGCGGCGCGGCTGACGAGGGCACCTGCTTGCCGCAGCGGGCGACAATGGACTGATAGGCGGGCAGCGAGGCGAGCGAGTCTTTGCGGCCCTGGGTGAGCGTGGCGACGATCTGGCCCACCACGGCGGGTGAATCACCGACGACGAGCGTGCCGGGGGCCGTATAGATCGCGACCTGGCGCGGCCGCGAGGCGGATCCGCCGTTTTGCTCCGGGGGCAACTGGTAGACGGTCGTCCCGGCGGCCGCGTTCGCGGCCTTCGTCGCCTTTTGCTCGAGGAGTCGCTTGTCCACCTGGTCGAGCAGCGCCTTCGTCTCGGTGTCGTGACCGGTCGTGTCCACGAGCAGGATCGATGCGAGCGTGCCCGGCGTGGGCTCGATCGCGGCCATGGCGATCTCGCCGCCGGGCACCTTTTCGAGATCCTCGAGGGTGAGCCCGAGTTTCCCGAGCCGCTGCTTGCCCGCCGACCGCAACTGGGCGCGGAAGCTGTCCATGAACGGCTTCATGACGGGATCCTTCAGCAGCTGCCCGTATTGCGTGCGATCGAAGCTCTCCTGCAGCACCTGCGGATTGGCCACGCTGATCCAGCCGCGCGTCGTGGCCGGAAAGACCGTCTCGCTGGCGACGAACGAGCCGGCCCGTGCGGCCGCGCCGAACACCACTGGCAGGACGACCGCCACGAGCATCGCGATCACGGCGGAAATAGGAGCCATCCGCCGCGTCCGCACGGTCAGTCTCCGAATCGAGCAGGCTGCCAGGGTGAATCCTTCCACGTGCGACGACTCCTTCATGCGGTCGGGATCTTCTCTTCCCATTCCATATCGTGTGCCGCAGCCCTCGATCTCGACCACTTCCGACACCGAGCGGGCAGGCCCGCGAGAGGCTGGGCAGGGCTGGCAGTGTGGCAGGAATTCCACGTTTTCTCAACGTCATTCGACTGCCGCCATCCGCCGCCGACCTGCGAGTTTAGGGGGGCTGGGAACGATCCGGCCCCGGCCCGAAGCAGCATGACCGCGGCCAGTCCGACCGCCGCCAACGCGGCCGCGTGCTGGGCATCGGGCCGCACGCCAGCCGCATCGCCGAGCGTCGTCGTCGCGACCACGAGCAGGGCCCCGACAGCCAGCGCGACGACGATCGCGATCGTCCAGGGGGCGAGCCCGCCGCCAAAGCCGCCCACGACCGTCGCCACGAACGGCGGCCAGCCGAGGATCGCGGCGGCGAGAAGCGGAGCCCGCACCGCGTCGCGGCGACGGCCGGGACCGAGCCGCGAAGGCCATCCGGCGCCGACCGGATGGGCACGCTCGAAACGCCGCCAGAAACCGAGGTGCGACACACCGTCGCCGAGCGTCGCCGCTGGCAGGGCCAGGGAGACGAACCAGGCGAGCGACGCCAGGAGATCAAGCCCGGCGCGATCCGGCACCAGGAACAGCCACATGACCATGCCCAGCAGGGCGCCGGCCATGGCCGTTCCGGTGAGCAGATGGTTCGCGAACTGTCGGGCCGCAGCCCGCGCGCGGCCCGACGCCGACACCGCGGAGACGCCCGCGAAGGCGACGGACAGGGCGAGCGCGGAGACCATCGCCCCGGAGCGCTCGCTCCCCGATGCGGCCGTCGCCCACCAGCCCACGGCGCAGGCGACCCCTGCGGCCGCCAGGCCGACGCCGGCGGCATCGGCCGGGATCAGGCCCAGCCGCGCAAGCGCCGTCAGGCAACCGCCACCGAGTGCGATTCCCAGGCCGCCCCAGGCCGCGACGTCCGGCGCGCCGCGCGCGAGCGCGACGGCCGCCCAGCCGACGGCCGGCCATGCGACCCGCGCGACGATCCACGTGGCGTCGAGCGCCGCCGAACCGGTGCGGGGCACGAAGCCGACGGCCGCCACCGCCAGGACAACGCCCAGCGCGACCGCGGCGACCGCCGAGCCGGGGAGGTCGGTCGGCATGGTCGTCGGCAGGGTCGCCGCGGCGACCGCGGCCGCCATCCCGGAGATCCAGAGGCATCCGCGCCGGGCGTCGATCCGCATGAGCAGCGGCAGCCGCGCCAGCATCGACAGCCCGGCCAGCATCGGACCTCCCGCCTACATCCGCGGCCGCACCCGGCCCTGCACCCGCAGGGGCACGCCCAGAATACGGAGAAATCCTTCGGCATCGGTCTGATTGTAGGAGCCGCCCCCCTCCATCGACGCGATCGCGGCGTCGTAGAGGCTCTCGGGGCTCGTGCGACTCTTCACGAGCATGTTGCCCTTGTAGAGGCCGAGTTCCACCGTGCCGGTCACGGGCTTCTGCGTTTCACGAATGAACGCGAGCAGCGCGTCCATCTTCGCGCAGTACCAAAAGCCGTAATACACCATCTCCGCAACCTCCGGGGAGAGCCGGTCGCGAAGATGCACGAGGTCGCGGTCGAGCGTCATCTGCTCGACGAGCCGATGAGCCTCGTAGAGGATCGTCATGCCGGGCGCCTCATACACCCCGCGGCTTTTCATCCCGACGAGCCGGTTCTCGACGATGTCGGTGCGGCCGACGCCGTTGCGGCCGCCGATCTCGTTGAGGGCGAGCACGATCTCGTGGGGCTCGAGCGGCTTGCCGTTGACCCGCACGGGCACGCCCGCCTCGAAGTCGATCCGCACCGTCTCCGGGGTGTCGGGCGCCGCCTGCGGCGAGACCGTCATGCCGAACTCGACGAGTCCGAGCCCGTCGGTCGTGAGTTCCTCCAGCAGCCCCGCCTCGTAGCTCGTGTGGAGGCAGTTCTCGTCGGAGCTGTAGGGCTTCCCCTTCGAGGCCTTCACGGGGATTCCCTTCGCGTCGCAGAACTCGATCAGTTCCTTGCGGCCGGGAAACCGGTCGCGAAACGCGGCGATCCGCCAGGGCGCGAGCACGGTGATGCCGGGATCGAGCGCCTCGGCGGCGAGCTGGAAGCGACACTGGTCGTTGCCCTTGCCCGTGGCGCCGTGGGCGTAGACGGTGGCCCCCTCGCGGTGCGCGATCTCGACGCACACCTTGCTGATCAGCGGCCGGGCGATCGACGTGCCGAGCAGGTAGGTGCCCTCGTAACGGGCCTGCCACTGCATCGTCGGGAAGGCGAAGTCGCGGCACAGCTCCTCGCGCACGTCCACGATCATCGCCTGCACGGCGCCGCAGTCGCGCGCCTTCTTGAGCGTCGCCTCGCGATCCTCGCACGGCTGCCCGAGATCGACGTACACCGCGACGACGTCATATCCCTGCTCGATGAGCCACCCCAGGATCACCGACGTGTCCAACCCGCCCGAATACGCCAACACACACTTCTGCTTTGCCATGATGTCCTTCTTCATCCCGGTCGTATCAAACTACCCCTACCGCAAACACAGGCTCCGGAATCGGCGAACGCTCGAGGAGCCTTGGGCCGCCGCGGCCCACGCGACGAGACTTTTGCCGTTCCGGAGCCGGACCATTTCGTAGGCGGTGGCGTTTCGTCGCCGGACCATCCGAAGCGACGCGTCACACCTCATGAACCAATGCCATATTGTGCCCGCCCGTGCCGAAGCCGGAACCCGCCACCAGCAAAATCCGATCGCCACGCTGAAGTCGCCCCTCGCGGAGCCCCCAGGCGCTGACGTGGTCGAGGAGGGCGTTGGTGTCGGGAGTGGCGGCGTAGGCGAGCGGCGTGACGCCCCAATACAGGGCCATCTGCCGCAGCGCCGCCGGATCGTCGGAGAGTCCGACCGTCGGCACGGCGCCGCGCCGCTTCGAGCGCGCGATCGCGGTCACGCCGCTGCGGCTGGCCACGACGAACAGTTTCGCGTCGAGCTCGCCGGCGATCCGGCTCGCGCCGTCCACGACGGCCTGCGTGATCGGGTGGAGGCCTTCGACGAGATGTTCCGGAGCGGGCAGAAACTCCTGCACCGGCACCCCCGCCGAGCCGCGGGCCGCCTGGAACCTGCCCTCGAGGTAGTGCCAACGGTCGGCGAGATACTGCCGCTCGGTTTCGCGGGCGATCCGCCGCATCATCTTCACCGCCTCGATCGGGTGCTCTCCGATCGCCGTCTCGCCGGAGAGCATGCAGGCGTCGGCGCCATCGAGGATGGCGTTGGCCACGTCGGTGGCCTCGGCACGGGTCGGCCGGCGGGCGTGCTGCATGCTGTCGAGCATCTGCGTGGCCACGATCACCGGCTTCTGGTACCGCTGGCAGGTGCGGATGATGAGTTTCTGCACCATCGGCACCCCCGCCACGTCGATCTCCACGCCGAGGTCGCCGCGGGCCACCATCACCGCGTCGGCGGCATCGACGATCGACTCGAGGTTGTCGATCGCCTCCCGCTTCTCGATCTTGGCGACGACGCGGGCGGCGCTGCCCCGCGTGCGCAAGAGCTCCTTGAGGAGCTTCACCTCGACCGCGCTCCGCACGAACGACAGACTCACGAAGTCGATCCCCGCGCCGGCCGCCCATTCGGCGTGCTGCCAGTCGGCCGCGCTCATGGCCGCGACGGAGAGCTTCACGCCCGGAAGGTTGACGCCCTGGCGGCTGCGGACCGTGCCTCCCTGCACGACGCGGCAGCGGGCCCAGTGGGCGTTCTTCTCCTCGACGACGAGGCTGATCGTGCCGTCGGTGAGCATGACGGAGTCGCCCGCGGTGAGCTCGTCGATGAGCGGCGCGTAGGTCGTCGTGAATTCGTCGGGGCCGCCGGCGTCGTTTCCGCGGATGAACTTCACGTGCGCCCCCTCGACGCACTCCACGGCCCCGCCCGGCAGTTCGCCGAGCCGGATCTTCGGGCCGGCGAGATCGGCGAGCACACCGACCGGGCGCTGCGTCTCCTCCGACACGCGGCGGATCCGGTCGAGCGACTCCTGATGCTCCGGGATCGACCCGTGGGCCATGTTGAGGCGGAAGACATCGACCCCGGCCTCGACGAGGCCGCGGATCGCCTCCGCGGACCGCGAGGCGGGGCCGAGCGTGGCGACGACCTTCGTGCGGACGAGTTCGGGGGTGGGGCGGGGCGTGGTCATGCGGGCGTCCTTGGCGGGGAGGGTGACGGAGCCCAGAAGGATTCGCATCGTAGCATCCCGCGCGATGCCGCGCACCACCCGCGTCGTCCATCCAGAGGGCACGCCCCTGATCGTGGACCGGCGGCACGCGGGTCGAGGGTAGACTTCCCGCGACGGATGTCCTGGCTGAAGGAACTGACGATGACCGTGTGGCGCGGGCGACGAGTGATCGTGGCGGGAGGCACGGCCGGCTTCGGCCTCGTGCTCGCCCGACACCTCGCGCTCGCCGGTGCCCGCGTCGTGATCGTCGGCCGATCCACGGAGGGCGTCCGGCAGGGCCTCGAGGCCTGCGAACGGGCGGGAGCTCCCGCGGCGAATCTCCACGGCGTCGCGGCTGACCTCGGCAGGGTGGGGGAGGGCAACCGGGTCGCCGGCGAGACCCTGCGGCTGCTCGGTGGCATCGACGATCTTTTTTTCTGCGTCGGCCGCTCGGGGCGGGCCGCGATCCTCAAGACCTCGACCACCACGCTTCAGGAATACCTCGACGCCAACCTGCTCGCGGCCGTCGAGATCACGCAGGCCGTCGCCGACGACATCGCCACGGCCCGCGGCCACCTCGTCTACATCGGCAGCCTCGCGGGCAAGGTCGTGATGCCGTTCATGGGCCCTTACAGCGTGGCCAAGTCGGCGCTCGCGGCCTATGCGGATGCCGTCAGGCTCGAGTTGGCCCCGCGCGGCGCGCATGTCTTGCTCGTGTCGCCGGGCCCGATCCGGCGCGCGGCCGACGATCCCGCCGCCGACCGCGGCACCAGCCGCTACGCGGCGGAGGCCGCGGCCGCAGGGCTGCCACCGGAAGCGGCCGTGCCCGGCGGGACCACGAGCCTCCGCCAGCTCGATCCCGATGGGCTTGCGAAAAAAATCCTCGCCGCGTGCGAGCGGCGCAGGAGCGAACTCGTGCTCCCGAGGAAGGTGAGCCTGATCGCCGGCCTCATCGAGTGGTTCCCCGACGCCGGCCGCCGGCTTCTCTCCCGGCTCACGACCCGCCACTGACCACCGTCAATCAACCATGGAAAAACTGCGGAGCATCGCATGAAACTCGGATTCGTGTCCGCGATCCTCGCCGAACTGCCGCTCGAGCAGGTGCTCGCGTTCGCCGCCGACGCGGGGCTGTCGTGCGTCGAGCTCATGTGCTGGCCGGTGGGCAGGGCCGAGCGGAAGTATGCCGGCGTGAGTCACGTTGACGTGGCTGGCCTCACCCAAGCGCAGGCCGACGACATCCTCGCCGCCTGCGCGCGACACGGCGTCACCATCAGCGGCCTCGGCTACTACCCCAACATGCTCGATCCCGACCCCTTGGTGGCCGAGCCCGCCGTGGCGCACTTCCGAAAAGTCGTCGAGGCGGCTCCGCTCCTGGGGGTCCGCACCGTCAATGGCTTCGTCGGCCGCGACTGGAGGAGCACCGTCGATGACAACTGGCCGCGGTTCCTCGCGACCTGGAAGCCGATCGTGCTGCTGGCCGAGGACCGCGGCGTGCGGATCGGCATCGAGAACTGCCCGATGCTCTTCACGCGCGACGAATGGCCCGGCGGGAAGAACCTGTTCACGACGCCCGCCGTGTGGCGTCGGGCGTTCGCCGATCTCGACTCACCGGCGATCGGACTGAACTACGACCCCTCCCACCTCGTCCTTCAGGACATGGACCCGCTCGCACCGCTCGCCGAGTTCAGGGACCGGCTGTTCCACGTCCACGCCAAGGACGTGAAGATCGACCGGCATGCCCTCGATGACGTGGGCCGATTCGACTTTCCGCTTCGCTGGCACCAACCCCGGATTCCCGGCTACGGCGAGATCGACTGGGCGCGCTTCATGGGCGAACTGCAGCGGGTGGGGTACGACGGCCCGGTCTGCATCGAGGTCGAGGACGAGACGTTCGGCCGCAGCCTGGAGGGCCGGCAACGGGCGGTACGCGTGGCCCGCAGCACGCTCGCCCCGTTCTTCGGCTGACCTTGCCGGCTCCCGGGCACGGCTGTTATTCCCCATTCCCAGACATCGACGCTGGCTCTCTCCCGCTCCGGGCCGAGTATGGTGCGCGCCTCGAATCCGAGTCTCGTTTCGCCCGGCGGCGACCGCCGTTCCGGGATCCGTCGCCTCGTCGCGATGCTGGCACTGGCGTTCGCCGCGGCCGTGGTTGCCATCCGCGAGACCGCTGCCGAGGAGGGGCCGCTGGCGCCGCTCGACCTGTCGAGTCCGCGGGCCACGCTGCAGAGCTTCACCGCCACGGTCGATCGTGTGGCGGCCAACTTCAAGGATCTGAACCGCCGCGGCGTGCGGCAGGAAAACGCGCGGCTGATCCGGCTCGGGCTTGGCTGTCTCGACCTGTCGATGATGCCGCCCTCGCTGGTGGAGACGGAGGGCCGCGAGGCGGCGGTGTGCCTCAAGGAGGTGCTCGACCGCGTGCCGCTGCCGCCGCTCGACGCGGTCCCCGACGCCGCGGCCGCCAAGGCCGCGGGGATCGAGCGCTGGAGGCTGCCCAACACCGAGATCGCGCTCGTGCGACTCACGACCGGACCCCGCGCCGGCGACTTCGTCTTTTCCGCCGACAGTGTGGCCCGCGCCATGGAGTTTTTCGACCGCGTCCGGCACCTGCCCTACCGGCCCGACGCCGGCAGCCCCGGCCTGTTCGACTCCTACGTGCAACTCGGCGGCTCGTTGATCCCCGAAACGTTCATCCGCCGGCTGCCGGCCTGGGCCCATGCGACGATCGGCGGCGAGACGGTCTGGCAATGGACGGCCACGGCGCTGCTCGTGGCCGCGGCGGGGGCCGTGATCGCGGCCGCAGCGCGGATCCGGTTGCGCGCGGCCGGCGACACCTTCGAGGTGGTCGAGCGGCTGCTCCTGCCCGCGGCGCTGGTCGCGATGGGTTCGCTCGTCGATTGGCTCTGCACGTGGCAGATCCGGCTTACGGGCGACAACCTCGTGGCGGCGAAAGTGGTCGCGCGAACGGCGATGCTCGCGGGCGTGGTGACCGGGGTGCTCGACGCCGTCGCGTGGTTCACCGAGCGGTTCCTCTCCTGGCGACGACTGGGCAACGACTCGATCGAGGGGCAGCTCGTGCGGCTGGCGAGCAACGTTGGTCGGTTTCTCGCCGTGGCCTGGATCCTGATCGCCGCCGCCGATTCGTTCGGCGTGCCGGTGACGCCGCTCGTGGCCGGGCTCGGCGCCGGCGGCCTCGCGATCGCGCTGGCCTCGCAATACACCGTCGAGAACCTGATCGCCGGGCTCGTGATCTTCGCCGACAAGCCGGTCCGGATCGGCGACGAGTGCCAGTACGGATCGGTGCGGGGCCGGGTGGAGCGGATCGGCCTGCGGTCCACGCGGATCCGCGGCGTCGATCGGACGGTGATCACGATTCCCAACGCCGAGTTCGCCAAGTCGCAGCTCGTCAACTTCTCCGGCCGCGACCGCATCCCGCTGTCGATCACCCTCACGCTCCCCACGACGGCCGGCCCGGCAGCGGTCCGCGAGCGGCTCGAGAAGTTGCGGGCCCTCGTGGCGGCCCATCCAGGCCTCGACCCGGCCGCGTCGAGCGTCACGCTCGGTGATCCGGCAGGCGAAGGCGTGACGGTCGAGATCGCGGCGGTGTGTCCGGGAGCCAACGAGCGAGCGGCCCAGGAGAGCCGCGAGCGGCTCCTGCTCGACGCCCTCGCCGTGACCGGCGGCGCGGCCGTTGGTGGCGACGCCTCGCTGCGGCTTAGGGCCGCCTGAACGAAACGCGCTCCGGCCCGGGCTCGCTCCGCGAACGTGCACTGTGGCGACGTCACCGTGGACCGCCGCTTGTGAAAGCGCCGCCGAGCGTCGTATTCTCTCACCCCGGCAGCCGGATTTGGCACTCGTCTCTTCGTTTTCCCAGGAGTTCGCAGCATGGCAGACGCGTTCGCAGGCATCGGAAAGATCCGCTACGAGGGCCCGCAGACGAAGAACATGCTGGCCTTCCGTCACTACGACGCCGACGCGCTCGTGGAGGGCAAGCCGATGCGCGACCACCTGCGGTTCGCCGTGTCGTACTGGCACACGATGCGCGGCACCGGCGGCGACCCGTTCGGCCCCGGCACGATGGTGCGGCCGTGGGAGACGGAGAACGACCCGCTCAAGGCGGCGCTCAACCGGGTGGACGTGGCCTTCGAGTTCCTCGAAAAACTCGGCTGCGACTTCTACTGCTTCCATGATCGCGACGTGGCCCCGGACGGCGCGACGCTCGCGGAAAGCAACAAACACTTCGACGCCGTCGCCGACGCACTCGAGAAGGCCCAGAAGCGAACCGGCAAGAAGCTGCTCTGGGGCACGGCCAACCTGTTCTCGCACCCCCGCTACGTGCACGGCGCCGCCACCAGCCCCAATGCCGAGGTGTTCGCCTACGCGGCGGCCCAGGTGAAGAAGGCGATCGAGGTGACGCACCGCCTCGGCGGCGCCGGCTACGTGTTCTGGGGCGGCCGCGAGGGCTACCAGTGCCTGTGGAACACCGACATGAAGCGCGAGATCGACCACCTCGCGAAGTTCATGC
>JBBAVM010000071.1:0-17623 GCA_040397685.1 Pirellulales bacterium | reverse complement strand
GGGCGGGGCGTTGAAGCCGGTCGCGGGCTCGGGGGCGGGTTTTTTCGGAGGCATGCAGTGAGGCAGGATTGAGGCCGTCGTTATTCATGACAGGCTGAAGCCTGTCCTACGTGTGGGGTGACAGGCTGAAGCCTGTCCTACGTGTGGGGTGACAGGCTGAAGCCTGTCCTACGGTTTGCGGACGAGCTTTCGTCCCTTGCCAGTGGCGGGCACGCTCTTGAGCGGTTCCGGGGCGCCGTCGAGCGGGTCTCCCGCGTTGATGGCCGCGAGGCGGTCGTTGATCCGCGCGGCGTATTGATCGGAGAGCTCGAGGCCGAGAAACGAGCGGCCGAGCTTCTTGGCGACGGCGAGCGTGGTGCCGCTGCCGCCGAACGGGTCGAGCACGAGGTCGCCCGGGTGGCTGCACGCGCGGATGATCCGGCCGAGCAGCTGCTCCGGCATCTGGCAGCCGTGCCACCCCGAGCGTTCCTTGAACGTGCCGCACACGCGGGGAAAGTACCAGGTGTCGGCGTCGGCCCCGAACCCCTCGGGCAAGTCCTGCGGGCGGAGGATCCAGGTGTCGTCGGGGAGGCGGCCGGAGGCGTTCGCCCGCTTGTCGCCGTAGACGAGTTCGCGGGCGCTGGGCACGCGGATCGCGTCCACGTTGAACGTATAGGCTCCCGGATCCTTCACGAAGTGAAAGAGATGGGCATGCGACCGGCTGAACTTCTGCTTGCAGTTCACGCCGAACGTGTAGTACCAGACCACCCACGACCGGCAGGCGAGGCCGAGCTCACGGGTGGCGAGCACCTTGAGTTCGGCCGCATACTCGTCGCCGATCGCCAGCCAGAACGTGCCGTCATCCTTCAGCACACGGATGATCTCGGCCATCCAGCGCCGCGACCAGGCCAGGTAGTCGTCGGCCGTGCGACGGTCGTCGTAGGTGTCGTAGTCGTAGCCGATGTTGAACGGCGGGTCGGCGAACGCGAGGCTCGCCGTGCCGGTGGGCACGCGGGCGAGCAGGTCGAGGCAGTCGCCCTGATGGACGCGGTCGAGGGCGAGCGGCTTCTGGATTCCGTTCCGGGCCATGCGGGCACTATACCGGCTACAATCCCGGCCATGAAACACTCCAGCAAAAAGCCAGTCTCGGCGGGCCCGGCCGCCGCAGCCCCTGCTCCCGACCTCGCCGCCGCGCGAAAACTCGTGCTCGAACTGATGGCGATCCGCGGCGGCTCCGGCGACGAAAAACTCGTGGCCGAGCGGATCGTGAAGCACCTCCGCGCCGCGGGCTGCCCCAAAGACGCGATCGCGTTCGACGCGGCCCACACGAAGACGCCGCTCGCCGGCAACGTGGGCAACCTGATCGTGAAACTGCCTGGCACCGTCCCCGGCCCGCGCCGGCTGCTGATGGCCCACATGGACACGGTGCCGGTGTGCCTCGGCTCGAAGCCGGTTGTCGTCGGACGGGTGGTGAAGAGCAGCAATCCGGAGTCGGGCCTCGGGGCCGACGATCGCTCGGGCTGCGCCGTCGTGCTCACGACCGCGCTCGAGATCCTGCGGCAGCGACTGCCGCACCCGCCGCTCACGTTCCTGTTTGCGATCCAGGAGGAAGTGGGGCTCTACGGCGCGCGGTTCGTGAAGGCGGCCGACCTCGGCAAGCCGAAGCTGGCCTTCAACTTCGACGGCGGAGCCGTGGAGAAGATCACCGTGGGCGCGACGGGAGGCCATCGGCTCGACATCAAGATCGAGGGCACGCCGAGCCATGCGGGCGTCGCCCCGGAGAAGGGCGTGTCGGCGGTCGCGATCGCGTCGCTGGCAATCGCGTCGCTCGTCGAGGACGGCTGGCACGGGCTCGTCGAGAAGGGGGGCAAGCGCGGCACGAGCAACGTGGGCACGATCCAAGGCGGCTCGGCCACGAACGTCGTCGCGGAATCGGCCTCGCTCAAGGCGGAGGCCCGCGGCCACGACTCAGCGTTTCGCAACCGGATCGTGAAGGCGATTGAGACGGCGTTCAAGGAGGCGGCGAAGCGGATCAAGAGCGTCGATGGCAAGACGGGCAAGGTGACCATCGAGGGACGGCTCGACTACGAGGCGTTTCGGCTCGACGACGACGAGCCGTGCGTCATGGCGGCAGAGGAGGCCGTGCAGGCGATCGGCCTCGTGCCGCGGCGGGACATCTCGAACGGCGGCCTCGATGCCAACTGGATGGCGGCCAACGGCATCCCGACCGTCACGCTCGGCTGCGGCCAGATGGAGATCCACACGACGCACGAGAAGCTCGACCTCGAGGCGTTTGAAAACGCCTGCCGCGTGGCCCTGCGGCTCGCGCTGGCGTAGGACAGGCTTTAGCCTGTCGGTGTCGGCGTAGGACAGGCTTTAGCCTGTCGGTGTCGGCGTAGGACAGGCTTTAGCCTGTCGGTGTTCATGACAGGCTGAAGCCTGTCCTACAGCCCGTCGGTGTTCATGACAGGCTGAAGCCTGTCCTACAGCCTGTCCTACAGCCTGTCCTACAGCCTGTCCTACAGCCTGTCCTACTGGCGGCGAGACATGGCCATGCGACAGATGGCGAGGATCCGCGGGGCGGCGGCCTCGTCGAGCGGCCAGATCTCGGCCGGCTCGTCGCCCCAGTCCGCCGCGAGCCGCTGCGCCGTGCCGGCATCGTCGGCGACGACCGCCTCCGCTGATCCGAGCGTCGCCGCGACGATTTCCGCCAGCCGTGGCGCGGCGGAAGCCGCGTCGAGGTCCGCAGACGATACATGGATCGCGACCGGCACGCCCGTCTCGATCGCGAGGTCGGCGAGAATACCTGCGTGGAGCACGAAGATCGCGTCCGGATCGACCGTGTCCACCGCTTCCGCGATCGCGAGCCTGGCGGCCTCGCGGGCGAGGCCGAGCAGGCTTGGCGACACGCCCCCCGTCGCCGCGAGAAACGCCTCGGCCGAACCGGCATGGA
Organism: Pirellulales bacterium; assembly: GCA_040397685.1. Lineage (GTDB taxonomy): Bacteria > Planctomycetota > Planctomycetia > Pirellulales > UBA1268 > RGVT01. Next base: position 14,691 of record JBBAVM010000071.1, on the reverse strand, counting down.
TCGCGGCGAGGAAGCGGCTGTTGGCCGCGGCGACGTCGTGAAGATGGATTCCGCGCAGTCCGGGCGGCTGCTCGGCGAGGCCGGGCGTCGAACTCGGGCCGCAGGCGATCGCCTCCGCGCCCTGCGCCTGGATCGCCGCCCGTAGCGCGTGCACGCGCGTCGCGGGCGGATCGCAGCAGCCGTGATCGACGAGAAGCAGGCGCATGCGCGACTCGGGTGTGCGTCAGAGCCAGCCGCACCACCGGCCGGCCATCAGGGCGACCGCCATCCAGGCCGCCGCCCCCCAGTCGTCGGCCATGATACCGAGGCCGGCCGGCAGGTGTTCGAGCTGCCGGCAGGGAAACGGCTTTGCGATGTCGAAGACGCGGTGGAGCGCGAATGCGGCGCAGAGCAGCGGGAGGGCCTCGGGCAACGGGGCCCGTGCGGCCGCCGGCACCGCAAGCAGGCCGAGCGGCACGCTCGCCAATTCGTCGTAGACGATCGCGCCGGGGTCGCTGCCGCGGCCGAGCCTGCGGGCCGCCGCCGTGCAGAGCGGGATGCCAACCAGGTTCGACCCGACGACGAGCGCGGCTTCGGCGGCCGGGGGAAGGCCGAGCCGGGCGAGCCCGAACGAGACGGCGACGCCGGCCGCGGCACCGAGCGTGCCGGGGGCGAACGGGACGCGGCCGAGCCAGCCGCAGGTGGCGCCGAGCACGGCGGGGGCGAGCCACGCCGGGCGGTCGGACCCGGATTCGGCCGGCTGCGGGCGGGAGCGGGAGGAAGACATGCCTCGATATGGTAAGACTTTCCTCATGACTCCGCCTGTCGAATCCTCCCAGCTGGGCCGGCTCGAACTCGTCGAGTATCCCCATCCTGCGCTCCTGCGCCGCACGCGGCCGCTCGTGCGGATCGACGACGGGATCCACGACGCGGTCGAGCAGATGTTCGAGATCATGTACTCGGCCGGCGGCATCGGCCTCGCGGCCAACCAGGTGGCGCTGCCCTACCGCCTGTTCATCGTGAACCTCGAGGCCCGTCCCGACGGCGGCGAGGAGCTCGTGTTCATCAATCCCGTGCTCAGCCGCCCGCGTGGCAACGCGGTGCAGGAGGAGGGCTGCCTGAGCCTGCCCGGCCTGCGCATGGACGTCCGGCGTCCGGAGCGGATCGTCGTCAAGGCCTGGTCGCTCGACGGCGAGCCGTTCGAGGCCGACCTCGACGGGATGCTCGCCCGCGTCGTGCAGCACGAGTTCGATCATCTCGAGGGCCGGCTGTTCCCCGACCGGCTGCCCGATGCGGCCGCGCTCGAGGCCCGGCGATCGCTCGACACCTTCCGCGAGGTGTTCGTCGGCAGGCAGTCGCGGGGCGAGTTGCCGCCGACGGCCGACCTCGTGGCACGGCTCGACCGGCTCGAAGCGGAGCGGTGCGGCAACGCCTGACCGGGCATGACGGCGCTCGATTCGCTGCGGCTCGTCGTGATGGGGACGGGGCCGTTCGCCGTGCCGATGTTCGCGGCCCTGTGCCGGTCGCACCACGCCGTCGTCGCCGTCGTGACGCGGCCCGACCGCGCGGCGCCCGGCCGGCGACCGCCGCCGAACCCGATGCGGGTGGCGGCCGAGGCGGCGGGCATCCCGGTGCTCGCCCCCGAGCGGATCAACGACGAGGCGGCGATCGCATCCCTCGAAAGCCTAACGCCCGACCTCTTCGTCGTCTGTGACTACGGCCAGATCCTCTCGGCCCGCGTGCTCGCGATCGCCCCTCTCGGCGGGATCAACCTCCACGGCTCGCTTCTGCCGCGGCATCGCGGCGCCGCCCCGATCCAGTGGGCGCTGCTCGAAGGCGACCCGCTCACCGGCGTGAGCGTGATCCACATGACGCCGGCGCTCGACGCGGGGAACGTGATCGTGGCCCGGGCCGCGCCGATCTATCCGGGCGACACCGCCCCGGCGCTCGAAGCGCTCCTCGCCGACCTGGGGGCGGGCGCGGTGCTCGAGGCGATCGACCGACTCGCCGCCGCGCGGTCGCTCGCGAGCCCGGGCCAGCCGTTCACGCTCGGCATGCCGCAGGACGCCGGCAAGGCCACGCGGGCGCCCAGGCTCGCGAAAGCCGACGGGATCGTGGACTGGACACAGCCCGCCGCGCGGATCGAGCGCATGCGGCGGGCGCTCGAGCCGTGGCCGCGGACGACGGCCTTTCTCGAGCGGCCCGCGAGCGACATGCAGCGGCTCGTGCTCGACGACGTGGCCGTGGACCATGAGCATGCCGCCCAGGCCGCGGCGGCGGCGCCCGGCACGATCCTCGCGGCCGCGGATGCCGGGATCGTCGTCGCCTGCGGCGGCGGCACCGCCCTCGTCATCCGCCGCGTGGTGCCGGAGGGCCGCCGCGCGATGAGCGCCGGAGAGTTTCTTCGGGGCCACCCCATCCTGCCCGGGATGCGGTTCGTGGTCGGCCCCCGGGTACAATCCTCCCCCGCGTGAGCCAGTCGTGAGCCGTTGCGCATGAAAAAGCTCTGGATCGAAACCGTCGGCTGCCAGATGAACGTGCTCGACAGCGAGCTCGTCGTGGCGGCGCTGCGTCGCCAGGGCTGGGGGCTGGCCGCGACCCAGGGCGAGGCGGACGCGGTCTTCTACAACACCTGCTCCGTGCGGCAGCACGCCGAGGACAAGATTTACTCGGCCCTCGGCCGCGTGCGGCTCGACAAGGAGAAGCGGCCCGGGCTGATCGTGGGTGTGCTCGGCTGCATGGCGCAGAAGGATCAGGCGCTCGTACGGTCGCGGGCGCCGTGGGTCGATCTCGTGGTCGGCCCGGGGCAGCTCCACCAGGTGCCCCGGCTCGTCGAGGCGATCCAGGCCGGGGCCGGGCCGCAGGTCGAGGTGAGCCTCGCCCGCAAGGGCAACGCCCGCGAAGAGATCGCGCGCAGCTTCGAGACTTACGACCCCGACCGCGAGGCCGCGATGCGGCCCACGCCCTTCCAGGCATTCGTGCGGACGCAGACCGGCTGCGACAAGTTCTGTGCCTTCTGCGTGGTGCCGCACGTGCGCGGCCCCGAGCAGGCCCGCGCACCCGAGACGATCGTCGCCGAGGCCGAGAAGCTCGTGGCCGAGGGCTGCCGCGAGATCACGCTCATCGGCCAGACCGTCAACAGTTACCGCTGGAGTGACGGCGGCCGGACGCAGCGGCTCTCCGACCTGCTCGCCCGGCTCGACGGCGTGGACGGGCTCGACCGGATCAAGTTCGTCACGAACTATCCGCGCGACATGACGCCCGACCTGATCGCGGCCGTCCGCGACCTGCCGAAGGTCTGCCACTACCTGCACGTCCCCGCGCAGCACGGCAGCGACGCGGTGCTCGGCCGGATGAAGCGGGGCTACACGATCGGCGAATACATGGAGATGTTCGCCCGCGTGCGCCAGGACCTGCCCCATGCCGCGGTCACCAGCGACTTCATCGTCGGATTCTGCGGCGAGACCGATGCGGAGTTCCAGGCGACGCTCGACCTCGTGCGCACGGCCAGCTTCAAGAACAGCTTCATCTTCAAGTACAGCCCCCGGCCGGGCACCAAGGCGTTCGAGCGGCTGCCCGACGACGTGCCCGAGGAGGTGAAGAAGGAGCGGCACCGGCTGCTGCTCGAGGCGCAGGGCGAGGCGAGTCTGGCCGGCAACCGCCCCTTCGTGGGAACGCGTCAGCAGGTGCTCGTCGAGGGCCTCTCGACCCGCGACGAGAAGCGCGACCTGCGGCTCGGGCCTGACGACACGGCCCAGTTCACCGGCCGCACGATGTGCGACCGGATCGTGGTCTTCGACGCGCCGCTGCGGCTCGTGGGCCGGCTCGTGGACATCGACATCACGGCCGCGGGCGCCTGGTCGCTCTCGGGCATCGTCGCCGACGGTCTCGCCGACGCGGTCCCGCTCGAGCAGGTGCATGTCCACCAGATCGCACCAGCACCGCCGGCGAGGGCGTGACGTGCCCGCCGCCGACGCGATGCAGCGGCTGCTCGAGGACCCACAGGCCGCCGCGGCGTGGGGCGTCGCGGCCGGGCTCACCGAGCCGTCGGCGGCCCATCGCGCCTTCACCACGCTGGCCGGCCTCGGCGTGCCCTTCGACCTGCTCGGGACCGTGGCCGACGAACTCGCGCGGCTCCTGCCCGAGGCCGCCGACGCCGACCGCGTGCTCGCCGCGGTCGAGCGGTTTTTCGCGGCGCTCCGCAGCCCGCTCTCGACGGCGGCGCTCTGCGAGCGTGATCCGCGGGCCTTGGAGACGCTCGTGCGGATCTTCGCGACGAGTCCCTACCTCGCGGAGATCGTGATCGCCGACCCCGAGTCGTGGGAACAGGTGAGGCTCGGGCAGGGGCGGCCGCAGCAGCGGGAGGCGGTAGCCGCGGCGCTGCGGGCGGAAGTGGAGGCGGTCACCGATCCCGCGGACGTGATGCGGGCCCTGCGCCGGTTCAAGCGCCGCGAGACCCTGCGGATCGCCTACGGCGACATCGTCGGCGGGCAGCGGCTGGAGACGGTCGCAACGCAGATCTCGCACCTCGCCGATGCGATCGTCGGGGAGGCCGTGCGCTCGGCCGTGGCGCGGCTGGAACGCCAGCGGGGAATCCCGCGCGGGCCAGGCGGCGAGCGGGCCACGCTGGCGGCGATCGCGCTCGGCAAACTCGGCGGCGCGGAACTCAACTACTCGAGCGACATCGACCTCGTCTTCGTCTACTCGGCCGAAGGCCGGGCGGAGGGGGCGAAGCCCTGCCCGAACCAGGAATTCTTCGAGCGGGCCGTGCAGGAGGCGGTGCGGCTGCTCACCGAGCCGACCGAGCTGGGAATCGCCTACCGTGTCGATCTGCGGCTGCGGCCCCACGGCGGCGTCGGGCCCGCGGTGCTGGCGCTGGAGCCGACGCTCAACCACTACGACCAGTTCGGACGCACATGGGAACGGCAGGCGTGGGTGAAGGCGCGGGTCGTGGGCGGCGACGAGACGCTCGGCGCCCGGCTGCTCGCGGAACTCGAGCCGTGGGTGTACCGCCGCTGGCTCTCCGGAGCCGATATCAGCGGCATCAAGGCGCTCAAGCGCCGCATCGAGCACCGGGCCGAGCGCGAGGGCACCGACCAGCGCAACCTCAAGACCGGCCGCGGCGGCATCCGCGACATCGAGTTCACGATCCAGTTTTTGCAGCTCCTCAGCGGAGGCGACCTCCCGCAGGTCCGGACCGGCGCCACGCTCGAGGCGATCCGCCGCCTCGCCGCCGCAGGCGCGCTCACCGATCAGGAGCGCGAAATCCTCGAGCGCACCTACACGCTGTTGCGAACGGTCGAGCACCGGCTCCAGATCCTCTACGACCGCCAGACGCACGACCTGCCGGTGGAGCCCGGGGAGTTCGCCCGGCTCGCGATGCGGTGCGGCTACGGCCCCGGTCCCGCTGCCGCGGGCCGACTGCGGGCCGACCTCGATGCGGCGACCGACCTCAACCGGCGCATCCTCGACCATCTGCTGCACGACGCGTTTCCCGACGACGGGCCGCCCGAGCCGGAGGTCGATCTCGTGCTCGATCCGGACCCGCCGGCCTCGCTCGTGCACGACGTGCTCGCGCGGCACGGGTTCCGCGACGTGCCCGCCGCCCACCACGCCCTCACCTCGCTCGGCGAGGAGCAGGTGCGGTTTCTCTCGACGCGGCGGTGCCGCCACTTCCTCGCGGCGATCGCGCCCCGGCTGCTCACGGCGATCGGCCGGACGCCCGACCCCGATGCCACGCTCGCGAACCTGGGCCGCGTCGGCGACTCGCTCGGCGGGAAGGGGGTGCTGTGGGAGTTGTTCAGCTTCAACCCCGCGTCCCTCGACCTGACGGTCCGGCTGTGCTCGTCGAGCCCCTTCCTTTCGGGACTGCTCGTGAGCAACCCCGGCATGCTCGACGAACTGCTCGACAGCCTGCTCCTCGAGCACCTTCCGGACGAGCCGGCGCTCACGGTGGCGCTCGACGAGCTCTGCGGCAACGCCGCCGACATCGCGCCGATGCTGCATGCCTTCAAGGCCTCGCAGCAGCTGCGGGTGGGTGTGCGCGACATCCTCGGCAAGCTCGTCGCCACCGAGGTCACCGTGGCCCTCACGACGATCGCCGACGTCCTCCTCCGCAAGGTCGTGGCCCACGAGGAGGCGCGGATCGTGGAGCGGTTCGGCGAGCCGATCGCGGGGGAGGGGGACACGGTCGGCGTCCGCGCGGGGCCGGTCGTGCTGGCGATGGGGAAGTGCGGCGGGCGGGAGATGAACTACGCGAGCGACATCGACGCCGTCTTTCTCTACGACCACGAAGGCACCACGTTTTCGCCGCGGCGCGGCCGGCGGTCGCTCGAGGGCACGACCAACGCCCATTTTTTCGGCGAACTGGCCCAGCGGACGATGCGGGTGTTCAACACGTTCACCGTGCAGGGCCGGCTCTACGAGCTCGACTCACGACTGCGGCCGAGCGGCAGAAGCGGCCCCGCGGCGCTGGCGCTCGCCGGCCTCGAGGGCTACTTCGCCCCCGCCGGCCCGGCAGCCGTCTGGGAGCGGCAGGCGCTCGTGAAGGCCCGCGTCGTCGTGGGCGCGCGGCCGGCCGCCGCGCGGGCGATGCAGATCGTGCACCGGGCCGCCTACGAGCGCCGCTGGTCGGCGGCCGAGGTGGAGACGATCCGCGCGATGCGGTTCAGGATGGAGGAGGGGGCGCGGCCGACGAACCTCAAGCGTGGCCCGGGCGGCGTGGTGGACATCGAGTTCATCGCCCAGGTGCTGCAGCTCATGCACGGGGGCGAGAACCCCGCCCTCCGCACCCCCGAGACCCTCGCCGCCCTCGACCGCCTGCACGCGGCCGGCCACCTCGACGCCGAGGATCACCGTTTCCTCAGCCGCGCCTACCAGACGCTGCGGTCGATCGAGGGGCGGCTTCGGCTGCTCGACGCCACGGCCCGCCACGACTTCCCGGCCGATGCGGCCGAGCAGCGAAAACTCGCGCACCTGCTCGGTGCCCCCGACCCCGACGCCCTCGTGACGGAGGTGCAGGCCCTCACGGCCCGCGTGCGCACGACCTTCGAGCGGATCTTCGATCGCACGGCGGACACCTCGCCGTAGGACAGGCTTCAGCCTGTCATGCCTTAACGCGTGCACGCCGGCTCGTGACTGCCCAGACCCCCTCGCCGGACGTTCGCTGCGGGCCTCCAGCCCTCCGCTCTCTGCATGTCCGCTTCGCTTCGCCATCCTGGCTGCGCTCGCTCCCATAGCCCGGCGAGAGGGCATGGGCAGTCCCGAGCCTCCTCAACTGGAAAGGGGAGGATCGGGGTTGTCCCCTACCGTTGAGACGGCGTATTTGACCAGCGGAGCCATGGATGGCGCAGCGCAGGCAAATCCGAGTGAGCCGGAGCCTGGAGGGCGAAGGCGAACGTCCGGCGAGACGGTAGGGGCGACCCCGAGCCGGAATGGGCGCGTTGAGGCACGACAGGCTGAAGCCTATCCCACGACAGGATGAAGCCTGTCCTACTTGCGGCGGGTGGCCCAGAGTTCGTAGGCGACCGGGAGCACCGACATCAGCACGATGCCCACCACCACGAGCTCGAAGTTTTCCTTCACGATCGGCACGTTGCCGAAGAAGTAGCCCGCCAGCGTGCAGAGCACGACCCAGAGGAAGCCGCCGAGGACGTTGAACCAGAGGAACTGCCCGTAGTCCATGCGGCCCACCCCCGCCACGAACGGCGCGAACGTGCGGATGATCGGCACGAACCGCGCGAGCACGATCGTCTTGCCGCCGTGCTTCTCGTAGAAGGCCTGCGTCTTGACGAGGTTCTCGTGCTTGAGGAACCAGGTGTTGATTCGGAAGGCGCGCGGGCCGATCTGGCGGCCGATCCAGTAGTTGAGCGTGTCGCCGATGACGGCGGCTGCGAACAGGAGCCCGAGGAGCGTGACAATGCCGAGGTGCTGCGGGAAGAGGGCCGCCATGGCCCCGGCCGCGAAAAGCAGCGAGTCGCCGGGGAGGAATGGCGTGACGACGAGCCCCGTCTCGCACAGGATGATCACGAACAGCAGCACGTAGGTCCACGGCCCCCAGGCCTCGATCACCCCGTGCAGGTGCTCGTCGAGGTGGAGGAAGATGTCGAGGATCGAGCGGATGGCTTCCATGGGCCGATAAGCATAATTGGCCGCCGGTCATTCCGCTGGCAGCCGGCGAAATCGGACGGCCAGCCAGGCCAGCCCGACCGGGAGCACGAGCGACCAGATGAGGGCCATGGGCAGCGAATCGGCCGACCGGCCGACCGCCCCGGCGGCCGACCACACCAGCGCGATCGCGAGATTGCCGCTCGCGGCGGCGGGCAGGAAATCGCGGAGCGGCATGCCCGAGCCGCCGGCCAGGAGGGCCGCCGCTTCGGCCACGAGCGGGAGGGGCCGCGTGAGCACGACGAGCAGCGGACCGAGCCGGCGCTGATTCCGTTCGAGTTCCCGGCGGTCGGCGGCCTCGAGCCCCGCAAGCGCGCGTACGCCGGCCGCCCGCCCCGCCCACCAGCCGGCGAAGCTGCCGGCCGAGAGCCCGAGGAAGGCGCACGCCGTCCCGAACACGACGCCGAGTTCCGCTCCGCCAAGCGTCGCGACCAGGCTCGACGGCACCGGGAGCACGAGGTCTGCCGCGAGGACGCCGATCTCGAGGGCCGCCAGAACCAGCGGCGCCGGGCGGGGCTCGAGCCAGCCCGCGACGAGCGTGTCGAGCCGCGTGCCGAAGAGAAGAAACGGCACGAGCGGGACCGCGACGGCGGCGAACGTCAGGAGGAGCAGCAGGCGAGTCGCGCGGCGCATGACAGGGAACCGAACGAGGGCGAGGAGCGTCTGGCCCTCCAGTATTGCCTCGTGCCCGGACGAGATCGAACTGGGCCCGCCGCGATCGCCACCCCGTAGGACAGGCTTCAGCCTGTCACATCTCAACTCGCGCAACCCGCTCGGGGCTGCCCAGCCCCGTCGCCGGACGTTCGCGGATGCCATTGTGGCATCCGCTCTCTGCATGTCCGCTTCGCTTCGCCATCCTGGCTGCGCTCGCTCCCAAAGCCCGGCTGTCAGGGCATGGGCAGCCCCTCGCTGAGCCCAGCAGTGCGACTGGATCTTCGCGCCTGGTCGGCGATGTCGATGCCGACACGCGCGCTCCACGCGGCAAGCAGTCGCTGGAACACGCGTCCCGGGCTGCCGCTGCCCACCGGTCGGCCATCGAGCCGGGTGGCGGGCAGGAGGCAGTTGGGCGTGCTCGTGAGCAGGATCTCGTCGGCGGCGGTGAGGTCGTTGAGCAGGAGCGTTCGGTCCTGCCACGGGATGCCGAGCGCCGTGGCGAGATCGCGCGCGTAGCGGAGGCTGACGCCCGGCAACGCGTCGGTAGCCGGCGGCGCTGCGATCCCGCCGTCGCACACGATCGCCACGTTGGCCGTGGACGTCTCGCTCACGCGGCCGTCGCCGTGGCAGAGGATCGCCCGGGCGCCGGGTTCGGCGGCGGCCGCCGCGCGGTCGGCGAGGTGGTAGTGCATCCGGCTGCGGCACTTGAGCGCGAGTGGCCACGACTCACCCGGCACCTGCACGACTGGCACGCTCCGCAGCGAGACTCCTTCGGCATACGCATCCGCCCAGAGGGAAAATGCGAGCTGGAACGAATGGATGGCGACCCGGGCCGGCGATCCGCGGCCGCCGTGCTGCGCCGGGAGGTCGCCGGGCGTTGCGAACACGACGACGCCCAGGTCGCCGCCCACGTCGGCGAGCGCGTGGTTCGTGAGCGCGACATCGGCCGCGGCGTCGAAAAGCGTCGCGACGCTCCAGGCCGGCTCGATGCCCGCGATGGCGAGCGATTGGGCGAATCGCTCGGCGTGCCACTCGGGCAGGAAGAGTTTGCCCCGGAACGTCCGCAGCTGCTCGGTGACGGTGGCCCCGAGCACGAATCCGGCGTCCCCCACGGGGAGCACGAGGTCGGCCCGTGGCACCGATCGGCCATCAAGCCAGGCGATTTCGCCCGGGTGGAAAGAAGGACTCGGTCCGGCGGCCGCGTGAGTCATGGAAGTGGAGGATAGGGGATTCGAACCCCTGACCTTCTGGCTGCCAGCCAGACGCTCTCCCAATTGAGCTAATCCCCCAGCGCTGAATCGTGACTCGAGGCCGCTGGAGCGACCTGAAAACTATCGGCCGCTTGCGGGAATGTCAACGCGAAGCGACTGTTGAGGGCGGGAAAAACCTCCTCCTCCGCCACTTTTCCATGGCCGACCACACGCCGCCCCCGCCGCCCTCCGAGACCGCGCGTGCGGTTCTCACGGTCGCCCTCGGGCTGTATCTCGTGGGCCTCGCGCTCTGTGTGGCCGGCCATTCCTCGAGCGGCAGTTCGGCCCTCGTGCGCACGATTCACGGCCGGCTCTTCGCCCCCTGGATGACACTGCCCTGGCTCGACCTCGGGTATGACACGCGGCTCACGCATGCGGCTCCCGAAGACGGCGACCACTCGTTCGAGCTTCGGAGGCTCGACGCTCCCGCCGCGTCCGAAACCGTCGTCCTTCCCGGGCCGACGATGCGCGGGGAGCGGGCGGCCCGGTGGCGGCGGCTCGCCCGCGCGACCGCCGTGAGCGAGGCCAATCCTGACCGCGAGGCCCTCCTGCCGGCGGCCGTCGGGGCCGGCGCCTTCGGGCCCTGGTCCACCAGCGACGTCTCGCTCAGCGTCATCCGGCATCTGCCACCGGATCGCAGCGACGTGCTCAGTGGGCAGGCGGACGTCGCCGGCCGGCGCGATCGGGCCTACGCGGCCAGGGTGCGAAACGTGGGCGGCGAGGTGCAGCTCATCACGAGCACTCTACGCAATGAACTCGCCCCGCTCGTGAAGGAGCCGACGCGATGAACGCGACGCCGAGGGTGCTGGCCGCCGAGCCGACGCTCGCCGACGTCATCGGCGGGACATGGATGCGGTTCTGGTTCACGCCCGTCGGGCCGTGGCCGCTCGCCCTCGTGCGCGTGCTCGGTGGGCTCCTTGCGCTGGCCCTGTGGGCGAGTTATGCGTGGGACCTCGAGACCTGGTTCGGTCCGGCCGGCATGATTGCGCCGGCATTGCTCACGGCGTGGCGGTCGCCGTTCGCCGTGTCGCTCTTCGACTTCGCGACGTCGCCGGCGGCGCTCTGGCTCGGCTACGTCGCGGGCGGGCTCGTGCTCCTGGCGGTGACGATCGGCCTGGCCACGCCGGTCACATCGGTGCTCGGGGCGATCGCCTTCACGACGCTCCTGCACCGCGGGCCGATGCTCGTCGGACCGGCCGACGACGTCGTGGCGGTGATCCTCTGGTGCCTCGCCATCGGCCGGTCGGGCGATGCTCTCTCCGTCGATCGGCTGATCGGGAACTGGCGGGGGCGGCCCGAACCCACCGCCTCGTTCCGCACGCGCATCGCCCTCGGGCTCCTCGCGGTGCATGCCTCGGTGATCGCGGCGGCGGCGGTGCTCGCGCAGCTCAAGGGCGACGTGTGGTGGAACGGCACGGCCGCCTGGTGGCTCGCGGCCCGGGCCGACTCGCCGCTCGTGGATCTGACGGGGATCTTTCTGCGAGCGGAATACCTGATGAATCTCGTCACGCACGCGATCGTGGTGTTCGAGATGCTGTTCGCGGCCGGGCTCTGGTTTCTAACCGTACGCCGCGTGATCGTGCCCGTTGGGCTTGTCGCCTGGCCGCTCATCGGCGTGATTGCCGGCGAGCCGTTGTGGGGGCTCGCGATGGCGGTGCTGGCGCTCGGCTGTTTGCCCGCGCGCATAGAATCGACCACCTGATCGGTCCGGCACGGCTGCCGCCCCTGCGGAGCCCTGCCATGGCCCACAAGCGGATCTTGTTTCGCTCCGACGCCCGCGAGCGGGTGCTCCGCGGAGCGACCACGCTCGCCGACGCCGTGCGAGTGACGCTCGGGCCCAAGAGCAAGTGCGTGCTCATCGAGAGGAAGTGGGGCGCGCCGCTCGTCTGTAACGACGGCGTCACGATCGTCAAGGAAATCGACCTCGAGGATCCCGAAGAGAACCTCGGCGCTCACATGCTCCGCGAGGCAGCCGAACGGACCGCCGACGTCGTGGGCGACGGCACGACCACGGCCACGCTCCTGGCCCACGCAATCTTCGCCGACGGGCTCAAGAACCTGGCGGCCGGGGCGAGCGCGGTGGATATCAAGCGCGGGCTCGACCGCGGGCTGAAAGTCGCCGTGGAGGCGATCAAGGCGCTCTCGCGGCCGGTCGCCAGCCGAAAGGAGAAGGCCCAAGTGGCCACGATTTCTGCGCACAACGACGCCCATCTCGGCGACTTCGTGGCCGAGGCGATGGAGCGGGTGGGAAGCGAGGGGGTCGTGACGGTCGAAGAGGCGAAGGGCACAGAGACCTCGATCGAGGTGGTCGACGGCATGCAGTTCGACCGCGGCCTGCTCTCTCCCTACTTCGTGACCGACGTCGAAAAGCAGCAGGCCGTGGTGGAGAATCCGCTCCTGCTTCTCTACGAGGGGAAGATCGCGAGCCTCAAGGAGTTTCTGCCGTTCCTGGAGGCGATGGTGCCGATGCGGCGGCCGCTCATCGTGATCGCCGAGAGCATCGAAGCGGAGGCGCTGGCGACGCTCGTCGTCAACAGGCTGCGTGGCATCCTCGAATGCGTGGCGGTGAAGGCGCCCGGCTACGGCGACCACCGCAAGGACCTGATGCAGGACATGGCGATCCTCACCGGCGGCAGGTTCGTGTCGACCGATCTGGGCGTGACGCTCGACGCGGTGAAGGTGGCGGACCTCGGCTCGGCAGGCCGCGTCATCGTCGATCGCGACACGACCACGATCATCGGCGGCAAGGGAGACAAGGCTGCGATCGCAGCCCGCTGTGAGGAGATCCGCGGCCGAATCAAGGAAGTGAAGAGCGACTACGACCGTGAGAAACTGGAAGCCCGGCTGGCGAAGCTCGCCGGGGGCGTGGCGATCATCCGCGTGGGCGCTCCCACCGAGGCCGAGCTCAAGAGCCGTAAGGAGGCGCTCGCCGACGCGATCAGCGCCACGAAAGCGGCGATCGCCGAGGGTATCGTGCCCGGCGGCGGGCTCACGCTCCTGCGGGCGATCGACGCGCTCGAGATCCTCGAGCGCGAGTGCGACGGCGACGAACGCACGGGCGTGCGCATTCTCAAGCACGCGCTCGAGATCCCCACCCGCACGATCGCGGAGAACTCGGCGGCCGACGGCGGCGTGGTGGTGGGCGACCTTCGCCGCGGCACGGGCGACCACGGCTTCGACGCCGCCCGCGGCACCTATTGCGACCTCGTCGAGGCGGGGATCGTCGACCCCACGAAGGTGGCGCGGACGGCGCTGGAAAACGCCGTGAGCGTGGCGGGCACGCTGCTGCTGACGGAGGCGACGCTGACCGAGATCAAGGACGAGCATGCCGAGAAACTCCAGCCGGAACTCGCCGGCATGTAGGCCGTCGGCCGCGGCGGTTCGCCACGCGGCTATACTGCCGCCATGCGCAAGGGCCCGCGAAACCCGTTCTACGTCGTGCTCGGCGTCGTGGGATTCCTGTTTACGATCACCGCGGCGAGTTCCTGCCTGACGGTGCTCCGCGGAGTCCGGCGCGAGACGGCCAGGGCCGCCAAAACGCCGCTCGAGACCTTCATGGACAGGCATGGCACGTCGCTCATGGCCGGCCAGCTCGCCGTGCTCGCGCTGGCCACCGTCGGGGCTGTCGCCCTCGACGAATACCGCACGCGGAACCGGAAGCCGTGACCGCCTCGGCCGCGAAGGAGATCGCGCGGCTGCGCGAGACGATCCGGCACCACGACCGCAAGTATTACGTCGAGGCGCGGCCGGAGATCACCGACCGCGAGTACGACCGGCTGATCGATGAACTGCGGGCGCTCGAGGCGAAGCACCCCGGTCTCGTCACGCCCGACAGTCCGACGCAGAGGGTGGGCGACGAGCCGGTGCCCGAACTCGAATCGGTGAGGCACCGCCTGCCGATGCTCTCGATGGACAACACCTACAGCGGCGAGGACCTTCTCGCCTGGGGGCGTCGCGTGGAGAAACTGCTCCACGAGGGGAAGGAGGGGAGCACGCGGATCGATTGGATCCTCGAGCTCAAGATCGACGGCGTGGCCGTATCGCTCACCTACGAGGCGGGCCGGCTCGTGCTCGGGGCGACGCGGGGCAACGGCGTCGTCGGCGACGACATCACGCACAACGTGCGCACGATCCACGGTGTGCCGCTCGTGCTCGATCTCGCCGAGCCGCCGGACCTGATCGAGGTGCGGGGCGAGGTCTACATGACCAACTCCGACCTCGTCACGCTCAACGAGGCCCAGGCCGCCGCCGGCCTCGCCCCGTTCGCCAACACGCGGAACGTGACCGCGGGCAGCATCCGCCTGCTCGACCCGCGCGAGGCCGCCGAGCGGCCACTGCGGTTTTTCTGCCACGGCGTGGGCGACGCCACCGGGCTCGGAGCGACCTCGCAATCGGAACTGCTCGCCTGGGCGGTGCGGGCCGGGCTGCCCGTCGCACCGGGCACCGAGAAATTTCACACCCTCGATGCCCTCGTCGAGCGCGGCACCGCGCTCATCGAGGAACTCCACGCCCTCGACTTCGAGGTGGACGGGTTTGTCGTGAAGGTCGATCGGTTCGACCAGCAGCGACGGCTCGGGGCCACGTCGAAGAGCCCGCGGTGGGCGATCGCCTGGAAGTTCGAGAAGTTCGAGGCCACGACGAA
>JBBAVM010000070.1:0-17717 GCA_040397685.1 Pirellulales bacterium | reverse complement strand
CGACCTACAAGGGCGAATTGGCGCTCGGTCGCAACGTGCTCGTGGGCTTCATGGCCTGGGACGGCTTCAACTTCGAAGACGCGATCATCATCAGCGAGGAGCTGGTGGAGGACGACGTCTACACCTCGATCCACATCGAGGAGTACGACATCGAGATCCGCGACACGAAGCTCGGCCGCGAGGAGTTCACCCGCGACATCCCCAACGTCGGCGAGCGGGCCCTGCACAATCTCGACGAATCGGGCATCGTGAAGATCGGCACGTACGTGCGGCCGGGCGACATCCTCGTGGGCAAGGTCTCACCGAAGAGCAAGACGGAGCTCACCCCCGAGGAGAAACTCCTGCACGCCATCTTCGGTCGGGCCGGCGAGGACGTGAAGAACGATTCGCTCGAAGTGCCGTCCGGCGTCGAAGGCATCGTGATCGCCACGGAGAAGTTCTCGCGGCAGATGAGCCTGTCGGAGGAGGAGCGGCGCGAGTTCCAGAAGCAGCTCAAAGAGGCCGAGAGCGAGGGGAACCTGCGGATCGCCGAGGCGTTCGGCGACTTCGTGAAGGAGATTGAGGGCGTGCTTCAAAAGCCGCTCACGGCGGCCGACGGCAGCCCGCTCGTCCGGAACCTCGACCACAAGGTGGTGGCCGAGCGGGCGGTGGCCTTCAAACTCGACGACCTCGACATCCGCTCGCCCGAGCGGAAGACGGCGGTCGAGAAGCTCCACAAGACGCTCTGGCCGACGGTCGAGGAGGCGATCGACGCCAAGGAGCGACGGCTCAACAGCATGAAGCGTGGCGACGAACTCCGGCCCGGCGTGCTCCAGATGGTGAAGGTCTACGTCGCCGCGAAGCGGGTGATCTCGGTCGGCGACAAGATGGCCGGTCGTCACGGCAACAAGGGTGTGATCGCGAAGATCCTGCCGAAGGAGGACATGCCGTTCCTCGCCGATGGGACGCCGGTCCAGATCCTGCTCAATCCGCTCGGCGTGCCCAGCCGCATGAACGTGGGCCAGATTCTCGAGACGCACCTCGGGTGGGCCGGGAAGCTGCTCGGCTTCCAGGCGATCACGCCGGTGTTCGACGGGGCCAGCGAGGACGACATCAACAACTTGCTCGCCGACGCCGGGCTGCCCAAGCACGGCAAGGCGCAACTGTTCGACGGCCGCACGGGCGAGCCGCTCGAGCAGGAGACGACCGTCGGCTACATCTACATGCTGAAGCTCCACCACCTGGTGGACGACAAGGTCCACGCGCGGTCCACCGGCCCCTACTCGCTCATCACGCAGCAGCCGCTCGGCGGCAAGGCCCGGTTCGGCGGCCAGCGGTTCGGCGAGATGGAAGTGTGGGCGCTCGAGGCCTACGGCGCGGCCTACATCCTCCAGGAGTTGCTCACCGTGAAGAGCGACGACGTGGAGGGCCGTACGAAGATCTACGAGAGCATGGTGAAGGGGGAGAACACGCTCGAGGCCGGCACCCCGGCCAGCTTCGACGTGCTCACCAACGAGATCCGCGGGCTGGCGCTCAACATGTCGCTGGAAAAAAGGCGTATTTGAACTCGATGTCGGAATGGCAAGGCCCGCTCGGGTCGGCAGAAGTCTCGTCGCGTGGGCCGCGGCGGCCCAATGCTCCTCGAGCGTCCGCCGACCCCGAGCTACCCGGTTTTTCGATCGCACAAAGGCACTGACTGACTTTTAGGAGACTCACGCGTGAGCATCGGCGAATCCACCTACGATCGCGTCAACGACTACTCGGCCGTGAAGATCAGCTTGGCGCGCCCGCACGACATCCGCAGCTGGTCGTTCGGCGAGGTGAAGAAGCCCGAGACGATCAACTACCGCACCTACCGTCCCGAGAAGGACGGCCTGATGTGCGAGAAGATCTTCGGACCGGAGAAGGACTGGGAGTGCTCCTGCGGCAAGTACCGCGGGATGAAGTACAAGGGCATGATCTGCGACCGCTGCGGCGTCAAGGTCACGCACAGCCGCGTCCGCCGCAAGCGCATGGGCCACATCGAGCTGGCCGCGCCGGTCGTGCACATCTGGTTCTTCAAGGCGATGCCCAGCCGCCTGGGCGCCCTGCTCGACATGAAGACGTCGAGCCTGGAGAAGGTGATCTACTTCCAGGACTACGTCGTCCTCGATCCCAAGGACACGCCCCTCAAGAAGCAGCAACTGCTGACGGAGGAGGAGTACCGTGAGGCCCGGACCACCTACGGCGAAACCGCGTTCGACGCCGAGATGGGTGCCGAGGCCGTGCGCAAGCTCCTGCTGGGGCTGGACCTCGTGCAGCTCTCCAAAGACCTCCGCGAGGAGCTCCATACGACCGGCTCGAAGCAGAAGAAGAAGGACCTCGTCAACCGGCTCAAGATCGTGGAGAGCATCCGCGACAGTGAGAACAAGCCGGAGTGGATGGTCCTCGACGTGATCCCGGTGATCCCCCCGGACCTGCGGCCGCTCGTGATGCTCGACAGCGGCAACTTCGCCACGAGCGACTTGAACGACCTCTACCGCCGGATCATCAACCGCAACAACCGGCTCAAGAAGCTCGTCGATCTGAACGCCCCGGAGGTCATCATCCGCAACGAGAAGCGGATGCTGCAGCAGTCGGTCGATGCGCTGTTCGACAACAACCGCTGCAAGCGGCCGGTCCTGGCCTCCAGCAACCGCCCGCTCAAGAGCCTGACCGACATGATCAAGGGGAAGCAGGGCCGCTTCCGCGAGAACCTGCTCGGCAAGCGCGTGGATTACTCGGCCCGGTCGGTGATCGTGGTCGGCCCGACACTTCGGCTCCACCAGTGCGGCCTGCCGAAGAAGATCGCGCTCGAACTCTACCAGCCGTTCATCATCCGCCGGCTCAAGGAGCTCGGTCACGCGGACACGATCAAGAGCGCGAAGAAGATGCTCGAGCGGAAGGACGCCGAGGTCTGGGACATCCTCGAGGAGGTGATCCGCAACCATCCCGTGCTCCTCAATCGCGCCCCGACGCTCCACCGCATGGGCATCCAGGCCTTCGAGCCGATCCTCGTCGAGGGCAACGCGATCAAGTTGCATCCGCTCGTGTGCAAGGGCTTCAACGCGGACTTCGACGGCGACCAGATGGCCGTGCACCTGCCACTCTCGATCGAGGCGCAGGTGGAGGCACACACGCTGATGCTGTCCACGAACAACATCTTCAGTCCCGCCAACGGCGCGCCGATCATCTCGCCGTCGCAGGACGTGGTGATGGGCTGCTACTACCTCACGATGGCCCTCCCGGGCCGGAAGGGGGAGGGCATGGTGTTCCGGAACGTCGAGGAGGTGGAGCTCGCCCACTCGCTCGGCAAGGTGGACACGCACGCGAAGATCAGGGTGAAACTGCCCGCCAAGCGCCGGCTCAAGACCGATGTCGAGGCGCTCGGGAAGCCCGGCGCGATCATCGAGACGACGGCCGGCCGCGTACTCTTCAACTCGGTGCTGCCGGAAGGGATGCTGTTCTACAACATTCCGATGCGTTCGAGCGAACTGGCCCGGGTGATCTCGGATTGCTACCAGGCGCTCGGCCGCCGAAAGACGATCGACCTGCTCGACGACATGAACCGCACCGGGTTCAAGTGGAGCACGAAGAGCGGCCTGTCATTCGCGACCGACGACCTGATCACGCCTGCCAACAAGACGAAGGTGATCGGCGAGGCGGAGAAGGGCGTCATGAAGATCATGAAGCTCTACCAGCGCGGCGTGATCACCGACGGCGAGCGGTACAACCAGGTGCTCGACACCTGGACGCATGCCCGTGAGCAGATCACGAAGGACATGATGGCGGAGCTCGAGCAGGATACCGACGCCCGCGACGTGCGCCGGGCCGGCTACGTGAATCCGATCTTCCTCATGGCCCACTCGGGTGCCCGCGGCGGCGTGGAGCAGATCCGCCAGCTGGCCGGCATGCGCGGCCTGATGGCGAAGCCATCAGGCAAGATCATCGAGACGCCGATCAAGGCCAACTTCCGCGAGGGCCTCACCGTGCTCGAATACTTCAGTTCGACCCACGGTGCCCGCAAGGGCCTCGCCGACACGGCTCTCAAGACCGCCGACTCGGGCTACCTGACCCGCAAGCTCGCCGACGTGGCGCAGAACGTGGTCGTGACGATGCACGACTGCGGCACGACCCAGGGAATCACGAAGACGGTGATCTACCGGGGCGAGAAGGTCGAGGTCAGCCTCGCCGACAGCATCCGCGGCCGCGTCAGCCGGGCGAACATCGTCAACCCGATCACCGAAGAAGTGGTCGTGCACGAGGACGAGGTGATCACGCCCAAGGTCGCTCGCCAGATCGAGGAGTTGGGGCTGGAGAAGATCCAGGTCCGCAGCCCGCTCACGTGCGAGGCGCCGCTCGGCGTCTGCAGGCTGTGCTACGGCATGGATCTCTCGACCGGATCACTCGTCGAGGAGGGCATGGCCGTCGGCATCATCGCCGCCCAGAGCATCGGCGAACCCGGCACGCAGTTGACGATGCGGACCTTCCACATCGGTGGCGTCGGCCAGCGGGCCATCGAAGAGAGCGAGAGTCGGGCCAAACGTGCCGGAACCGTCAAGTTCACGCGGCTTCGCACCGTGCAGAACGAGCAGGGGGAGGAGATCGTACTCGCCCGCAACGGTGAAATCGCCATCGTCGATCCGAAGGGACGGGAATTGGAGAAGTTCGAGATTCCCGCCGGCGCGATCCTCAAGGTGCAGGACAACGAGGAGGTGAAGCCGGGCACCGTGCTCGTTCAGTGGGATCCCCACTCGATCCCGATCCTGTCCGAGGTCGCGGGCAGGGTCCGCTACGAGGACGTCGTCGAAAACGAGACGCTGCGCGTTGAGAAGGATCCGAGCGGCCACGTGCGCCGCATGATCATGGAGCACAAGGGCGTGTATCACCCGCAGGTCGTGCTCGAGGACACCGACGGCAAGATTCTCGACTTCTACTATCTTCCCGAGAAGGCCTACATCGAGGTGCAGGAAGGGGAGTCGGTCAAAGCCGGCCACGTGCTCGCCAAGACGCCACGCGAAGCTTCGGGCACGCAGGACATCACGGGCGGCCTACCGCGTGTGACCGAGATCTTCGAGGCCCGCAAGCCGAAGGATCCGGCAATCATGGCCGAGATCGACGGCAAGGTCGAGCTCCTCGGCGAGAAGCGGCGCGGCAAGCGGACGATCGTCGTCAAGAACGAGAGCGGCATCGAGCGCGAGCATCTCGTCACGCACGGCAAGCACATGCGGGTGCATGCCGGCGACTACGTAAAGGCCGGCGAGGCGCTCGTGGACGGGCCGCTCGTGCCGCACGACATCCTGCGGATTTCCGGCGAGGAAGAGGTGCAGCGGTATCTTGTCCGCGAGATCCAAAACGTCTATCGCAGCCAGCGCGTGGATATCGATGACAAGCACATCGAGATCATCGTTTCGCAGATGCTGCGAAAGGTGAAGATCGAGACCGTGGGCGACACCAATCTGCTGCCCGGCAGCGTCATGGACCGGTTCGAGTTCCGGCAGGCGAACGATCGTATCGCCCACGGCGTGAAGATCACCGACAAGGGCGACAGCGAGTTTGCCGTCGGCAGCGTCGTGCCGAAGGACGTGCTCCAGCAGACCAACACCCAGATCGAGGCCCTCGGAGGTACACCCGCCAAGGGATCGAAGCCGAAGCCTGCCACGGCGAGCACCCAACTGCTCGGCATCACGAAGGCCTCGGTGCAGAGTTCGAGCTTCATCTCCGCGGCCAGCTTCCAGGAGACGACGAAGGTGCTCACCGAGGCGGCCCTCGCCGGCAAGGTGGACAACCTCGTCGGACTCAAGGAAAACGTCATCCTCGGCCATCTCATCCCGGCGGGAACGGGTTTCAACACGTTCCAGTCGTCGGAGGTCCGGGTCCGCCCCGAGGCCCTGGAGTCGCTGCGGCTCGACCGGGAGACGGTGCTCACCCGCCAGTTCCCGCTCCTCGAGGCCCAGCAACCCGGCGACGTGCTGGGCATGGCCTCGGAAGGGACCGACGTGGCGACCATCGACGAGGATGGTGCGAACGAAGGGGCGTGAGCCGGTCGTCTGGACTGGAACGGGCCTGCGAGCCGAACTACCGTCAGGAGGCTGCTTTTGCGTGCAGCCCCTTTGTCGGAGTTGAACGGTGTCCGCCGCCATGCCCCCGCTCGTCCGCCCCACCCTGACGGCGCTCGTCCTGCTCGCTGTTGCGGTGCCGGTTGCGCCGGATGTGCAGGCGCAGATCAACGCGTACAACCCCTACGCCGACAGCCAGGCCCACCTGCCTCCGGTCGCCCCCGATGGCACGCTGCGCTGGGGCACGTTCTACAAGTCGGCGGCCATCCAGAAGGCGTACGAGCGGCTGTGGAACCTCGGCGCCTGCCGAAATACGAACATGGCGATCACGGTGCCCGTGGAGATGAACAAGGTGGCGATCGACTCGCTTCCAGAGGAGACATTCCGCGGCGTCGTCCAGGGGGCGACCGGCACGCTTCATGGCGGGATGCTCGCCTTCACCGCGGCGGAGGCCGACGGCTCGACCTTCGTCGCCGCCCTGCATCCGGCCGGGGTCTCGAAACTTTCCGTCAGTGGACGAATCCCCGTGTCGGACATCCGCGCCGGAATGACCGTCCGCCTCCAGGCCCGCGTCGATCGCAAGGGGATGGCAGCCGAGCCTGCCTCGACGATCGACGTCATCACACCCGCGGCCGGCTTCAAAGCCGAACCCATCGTGCCGGATCAGCCGACGACCGTGGTGGGCACCGTGACGCGGGTCCAGGGCTCGACGCTCTGGCTGCAGGTCGCGGCGGGACGGATCAGGCGGGTGGCCGTGCCCCTCGGCCCGAACACTGTGGTCAACGTCGATGCGGCGCAACTGGATCTCGTGGCACCCGGCGACATCGTCCTGATCGAGGGTCGCGCGTGGCGCGGTGAGGGCTGCCTCGGCGAGGGTACGGTCTTCGCATCGACCCTCACCGTCACGAAGCCCGCCGTCGCCGCTGGATTCTGACGCCGCTGGAATCGGGCGGCGCGGGGCCGGTAGAGTACCTGCGGACGAGGGGTACCGGCGTGCGGACTTGCCACCCATGAAGTTTTCAAGCGCATGGATCGTCACGGAGAACGGCGGCCGACCCGCCGCACTGGTCGCGGCGCGGGCCCTGCGCAAGCGGCTCGATGCGGTCTGGCGGGAACTGCCGGCCGCCGGCTCCCAGGCGAGCCGCGATCCCGAAAGCGTGCACCGCCTCCGGGTCGCGACGCGGCGGGCGATCGCCGCGCTCGACGCCTTCGAAGACCTGCTTCCTGGAAAACAGGTGGCCTGGTTCACGAAGCAACTCCGCCGCATCCGGCGGTCGGCGGGTGAGGCGCGTGATCTCGACGTACTCACCGGCCGGCTGGCGGAGGATACAGCCGGCGCGGGCAGCCGGGCCCGGCGCCGACTCGTGGCGATGCTCGCGAAGCAGCGGGAGATCTCGCGCCAGCCGATCCGGACTCGCCACGAGCGACTCGTCGAGGGCGCCTGGCTCGATCGGGTCGAGAAACTGGTGGCCGGCGCGGCGTCCACCGACCGCCGGTTGACGTTCGAGGCCTATGCCCGCCGGCGATTCCGCCCGCTCATGCGCCGCTTCTTCGCCGTGGCCGACAGGAAGCTCCGCGACGCCGACGAAATTCACGCCCTCCGGATCGAGGGCAAGAAGCTCCGGTACGCCCTGGAGATTTTCTCGTCTGTGTTTCCCTCGCGGGTCCGCATGCGCTGCTACGACGCCCTCGAACGGCTCCAAGAGACGCTCGGCGAGTTCACCGACCATGCGGCGGCGGCCGACCGTTTCCGGCGACTGGCACACGATGACGCATCCGCCGCCAACCGCGACGTGCTCGAACTGCTCCTCGCCGACGAGGAGCGGCAGGCCGATGACGCCCGGAGGGTGTTCGCGAAATGGTGGAACGCCGACCGGCGGCGGGCGCTCCGCCGACAGTTCGAACGCACGCTGCGCAAGGCCTCGGCGTGACCCGCTCCATGGCATCGGCCCGCCGCGCAGCACCCGATCGATCGCGTCCCGGCCCGAGGCTCGCATGGCAGTTCGGGCTCGGGTTGACGGCTGCCGTCGCCGTGTGGTGGCTATGCCGACTCGCCGTCAATCGTCCCGAAACCGTCGGCCCGCGTCGCAACGGCCCATTCGCCCCCACGATCACTGCCGACGCGAAACCGGCGGGGCCCGCGCCGGCGGGCATGGTGTGGATCCCCGGAGGCGAGTTCTCCATGGGATGCCTCGATCCACGCGGGCTGCCTCATGGAGGCCCCGATCCGATGGCCGATGCCCGGCCCGTGCATCCGGTCCGGGTCGATGGCTTCTGGATGGACGCCACCGAAGTCACGAACGCCCAGTTCGCCGCCTTCGTCGCCGCGACGGGCTACCGGACCGTCGCAGAGCGCACGCCGAAGGCCGAGGATTTTCCGGGAGCCCCACCGGAGAATCTCGTCGCCGGCTCCGTCGTGTTCTCGCCTCCCGATGCACCCGTGCCGCTCGACGACCACCTGCGCTGGTGGGCCTACGTCAAGGGAGCCGACTGGCGGCATCCGCTCGGCCCCGACAGTTCGATCGCAGGCCGCGACGACGAACCCGTGGTCCACGTCGCCTGGGAAGACGCCGAGGCCTACTCCCGCTGGGCTGGCAAGCGGTTACCAACCGAGGCCGAATGGGAGTTCGCCGCCCGCGGCGGCCTGAGCGGCGCCACCTACCCATGGGGCGACGCCTTCCGCCCGGACGGCCGCTGGATGGCCAACACCTGGCAGGGGCGCTTCCCCGGCGAGAACACCGCCGACGACGGGCACGCCGGCCTCGCCCCCGTCGCCCAGTATCCTGCGAACGCCTACGGCCTGTTCGACATGTCGGGCAACGTGTGGGAGTGGTGCTCGGACTGGTACCGGCCCGACACCTACGCCCGGGCGGTCGCCACCGGCGGGGTCGCCGTGAATCCCCGCGGCCCCGATTCGAGTTTCGATCCCCAGGAGCCGGGCCAGGCCAAACGGGTGCAACGCGGCGGGAGCTACCTCTGCTCCGAATCGTACTGCGCCCGCTACATCGTGGGCACGCGCGGCAAGGGCGAGATCTCGAGCGCCACCAACCACATCGGCTTCCGCTGCGTCCAGTCGCCGTAACGTGGGACAGGCTTCAGCCTGTCATGCCCTGGTCTCATTGCCCAAGCCGGCTTCACGGAAGCCCGAAGCGCAAGCGAGGGAGAGAGCGATTCCCTCGCTTGCGCTTCGGGCTTCCGTTCGGGGAGGCGAGGGGTTGCCCATACCATCGAGCCGGCTTTACCCGGGCACCGATTCGCCGCAGGCGAATTGGTCGGCGGAGCCAGGGATGGCGCAGCGCCAGTCGGTAGGAGTGAACGCAGCCCGGAGGGCGCAGTGAACGTCCGGCGAGATGGTACGGGGCAACCCCGAGCCGGCGTTAGGTCTTCAGCAGCTTCTTGAGTTGCGCGAGCGTGCGGGTGTTGGCGACGTCCTTGGCCTCGAGGCCGGCGCGGCGGGCCTGGAGCACGCCGCAGCGCATCACCTCCAGGCCGCGGATCGAGTGGGCGTCGGTCGAGATCACGAGCTTCACGCCGGCCCGTTTGGCGGCGGCTGCGAGTCGGTCATCGAGGTCGAGCCGCCACGGGTTGGCGTTGATCTCGAGAAAGGTGCCGGTCCGCGCGGCCGCCTCGATCACCGCTTCCATGTCCACGTCGTAGGCGGGCCGGCGGTTGATGAGCCGGCCGGTGGGATGCCCGATCACCGCGACGCACGGGTTTTCGATCGCCTCGAGGATCCGGGCCGTGATCCGCTCGCGCGGCTGGTTCTGGCCGTAGTGGAGGCTGGCGACCACCCAGTCGGCCTGCTCGAGCACGTCGTCCGGCAGATCGAGCCCGCCCTTCTCGAGCATGTCCACCTCGATGCCCTTGAGCACCACGATCGGCGGCGGCCCGTCCGCCCCGAGCGACTCGTTGAGACGGTCGATCTCCGCCCACTGCTTGAGGAGCCGCCTGCGGTCGAGGCCGTGGGCCATCGTCACCCGCTGGCCATGGTCGGTGATCGCGATGTACCCGAGCCCCCGGGCGATCGCCGCCCGCACCATGTCGGCGAGGGTGTCCTCGCCATCCGTGGCAGTCGTGTGCATGTGCAGGTCGCCGCGGATGTCGCTGAGCTCGATGAGACGTGGCAGCGCGCCCCGCTCCGCCAGCCCGATCTCGTCGCCGCCCTCCCGGAGTTCCGGAGGAATCCACGGCAGATCGACGGCGCGATACATGTCCTCCTCCGTCGCACCGTCGCGGCTTCGGACCTGCGATCGCGGCTCGGATGCCTCGCGATCCGCGAGCGGCACCACGCCGTACTCGTTGATCGAAAGCCCGCGCTCCCGGGCCCGGGAGCGAAGCTTGACGTTGTGCTCCTTCGAGCCGGTGAAGTACAGCAGGGCGGCGCCGAACGAGCCCTGCTCGACGACGCGCAGGTCGATCTGCACGTCACGGGGACCGCGGATGCTCGCCTTGGTGTCGCCCCGGAGGAGCACTGCCGCGGTCTCCGGCCACGCCGCGAGGAAATCCATGACGGCGGCGGCGTCCGAGGCATCGACGACGACATCGAGGTCGCCCACGGTCTCCCGGCCACGGCGCCAACTGCCCGCACCCGCGATCTGTCGCACGGCCGGACACCCGCCGAGCCACTCGAGCAGCGCGTGCATCACCGCGTCGGCCTCGTTCCACAGCAGCCTTCGATGTGCCGGATTCTTCGCGAAGGCCGTGTTCGCGAGGATCGCGGCCTGCGTCTTCTCGCCGAAGCCCTTCAATTCGGCGACGCGGCCATCGCGGCAGGCTTGCTCGAGATCGTCGAGCGACTCCAGCCGCAGGTTCTCGACGAGCGTCTTCGCCTTTTTCGGGCCGAGCCCCGGCACCCGCATCAGCTCGAATGCGACGGCGGGAACCTGTTGGCCGAGTTCGTCGAGCAGCCCGAGCCGCCCGGTGTCGAGCAATTCGCCGATCTTCGCCGCCAGGTCGCTGCCGATCCCCTCGAGGTCGGTCAACGACCGGCCTGGATCGGCCCGCACGCTGGACAGCGGCTCGACGAGGCCGGAGATGGTCCGGGCCGCGGCCCGGTAGGCCCGCACGCGAAACACGTTCTCGCCCTGGAATTCCAGGAGGTCGGCAACGTGCTCGAAAACGGCGGCAATATCGGCATTCGTCACGGCCGATATCGTACGGGCTCGATCCGCGGCGGTGAATCACCGGGCACGCCGCGGCGGCAGGCGCGTCGAACCGGGGCTTGCTACTGCAGCCGGCCCGGGAGGGCGGCGGTGGGGTACGAGGTGGGCCGGACGGGAACGGGCTGCCACGACGTGGTGTGGCTCGTCGGCTCGAGGAGCCGGGGGAACGCCCCGGTCGCGGCGCCCGGACCGGTGCCGGGGACGACAGGCATCGCCACCGGACCGGTGCCGGGCGCGGCCGTCGTGCCACTGCCGGAGGTGGTGCCGGTGTTGGGCAGCAGGCTCGGCGGCGGAACGGGGGGCTGCGCCGGCGTGACCGGCTGGCTCGGCCGGAGCGGCTGGGCCGCGGCCGGGGGCGTCGTGGAGGTTTGCGGGGCGACAGCGCCGCCGTTGCCGCCGGTGGCCGCCCGCGGCAGTTCAGGAATCGGCTTGAGCGACGGGGTCGGCTGCAGGGCGGGCGGCGCCGTGGGCTGAAGCGGGGCCGGCAAGGCGGGGGTGGCATACGTTCCGCTCTGCGGCACGATCTGCTGCTGGAAGGTGGGCTGCGACATGCCGGGCTGCATCATCCCCGGCGCCGGGGCCATCCCCTGCGGCACCCCTCCCTGCGGCACGAAGCCCTGGGGCAGGGTGGGCGCGGCGATGCTCGTCTGGCCTTGGATGATCTGCTGCGGGATGTCGTTTCCAGCGGAGCCCCACGCCTGGGGCGTGGTCTGGATGGGAGCGGCGAACTGGCTCGCGGCAGGCGGCTGCGGGTAGGTCGGCGCCGGCGCGGCGACCGGCCCTCCAGCCACCGGCACGGTGTACGACGGTGCCGCCTGCTGCATCTGCACGTACTTCGTCGAGTAGACCGCCCGATACTGCGTGACGGGCACGTTCACCGCCTGTTGGACATAGTTCGTGACCTGCTGCATGCACTCCCGCGGGCATCCTGTGCAGGGATCGATCTCACACGACGGCTTGTACGACGTGACCGGGACGGTCTGGTACTGCGTGCGATAGGTGGTCTCGGGCACGTAGCTCACCTGCTGCACCGGCACGACGACGGGTGGAGGAGGGGCCGGAACCGGCGCTACGACCGGCGCCACGGCATAGGCCGGCGGTGCTTTCCTGAAGCACGACGCGCAGCCGGCGAACAGACCGTCGAGGCAGCACTGGGCTTCCGCGGCGCGGGGCAGGGCGGATGCAGCGATGCCAGCAAGCAGCAGCACGAACATCCAACGGGGCATCTTCATCACACTCTCCTTCGCTCGGGAGGACGACGCCAGCCGGCAAACGCCGACGTGGATTCGCCTTCTTCACCGACCTCCAAGCGTAGGTTGAGCTTCCGGGCGCAGGCCTGAAAAAAATCCCGCGCGTGTTCATGAATTTCCCCTCGGCGGTCGGCAGGACCCGCACCATCGCCACCGCCGCTACGACCGGACCCGGGTCCATCCCGAGATGCCGTTCGCCCGGTGTTTCCCGACACGCTCCTCGAACCGGTCGTAGAGCAGAAACAGGGCTTCGCGGACGTCGCCCGCCGCCCGTTGAAAGGTCTCATCGATGTCGCAGCGGTCGATCACCCCTTCGGCGGATCGGCAGGGCAGCCGAGCGACGAGCGCCGCGAGGAGGTCTGACGACGTGTCGCACATGACGAGCGTGGGCAACGATCCGGGCCGATGGGCCGTCATCAGGATCCGGGAGCCGAGGAGCCGCGCGGCCGCCCTCACACCGGCGCCGGCAAGCCTGCCGATGCGCTCGCCGCTGTCCACGCACACCACGCCCCCGCCCGCGCAGCGCACGACGGCGCCGACGAGTCGCGCGAGATCCCGGTATTCCCGGATGCGCACCCGCTCGACCACGCGCCCCTCCAGTTCCAGCCATTCCGCGAGCGCCCCGAGGAGGGTCGTCTTGCCGCTCCCATGAGAGCCCACGATCACGGCCGACCCGCCGAGGCCGGCAAGGGCCGCCCCGAGCGCGGCGATGTCGCGCGGGTGGCCGGCGACATCGAGCGGCGGCAGTGCCCCCGTCCGCATGTATCTCGTCGCGAACGGGTTGGGAACGCTCCGTCGCCCGGCCGGCACGCACATCATGCCAGTCGCTCCATCGTGCCCCGCGCGGGCGGCACGGCCCCGAGATCGAAGACGTGCTCGGAGACATAGTCGCGTCCGGCCGCGAAGAACAGCCTGATCCGCACGCACCACCGAATCTTCACGATGATGCCCTCGTAGGAGAGCGGGCTCACGGGCAGTCGCAACGAGAGACTGGCGGCGGGGACCACCTCACGGACTCGGGCCGCGGCCTCGATTCTTTCGAAGTGGTGGACGCCGAGATCCTCCTCCCCCTTCCCCTCCGTGTACCAGACGACGGATCGCTCGATCGCGCGAATCGACGCGAATCCGACTCCCTCGACCTCGTACCGGACCGTCAGGGCCTCCTCCGGGGCGTAGATCCTGTCCGGACGATCAAACTGCACGGTGACCCGCGGTGCGGTGATCCTCGCGACGCCGTTGCCGTCCTCCTGCGACGTCATCCGTGCAACTCCACGGCCTGCCTTGATCGCGGGGGGCCGGCGGAAGCGTCCATCGGCAGCGGATGCACGACGAGCGGAAACACGCGCTCGAACGCCGCCCACCGCTCGGGCCGACCATGGACCACGATCCGCCACCGGACCGCGTTGTGTTCCGACACGAACGAATGCATCGCGGCACGCGGAATGGTGATCGTGGCGTGGGCCTCGAACCGAACGCCCGGGCTGATCTGGATGTCGCGCCACTCCTTGACGAGCTCCCGCCAGACGACGATGCGTTCGGTCCGGGTATCCGTGCCCTGGCGAAACGACGCCGACTCCTCCATCTCGAGCGTCAGGTCGAGCCCCATGTAGGTGCCAACCCCGCCCTGGGCGAGCAGAACGTCGTAATTCCCCCCGGGCATGAGCGGGTGGTCTGAAATCTCGAGTTGGGTCGTGCCGACCGCCGTGGTGAGAAAGAACCGGCGGACGAAGACGGCGATCGCTCCGATCCCGACGGCCAGAAACGGAACGAGCACCGCCAGCAGAACCGGCTCGACGCGTCCGCCGAGCAGATCGATGCCGGCCGTGACCGCGAGCACCGCGAGGACGGCGTTCCAGAGGGCTGCGAACAGGCCGATCCCCAGCAACCGCCAGCTCTCCGGGCTTTCGATCGGCAGACGGTATCGCAGGATCGTACCGGGGGAGTTGACGAGATCGTCACAGGTCGGCACGGCCGGCAGATCGCGGGCCGGCCCCGCATCGTGATCGACCGGTTCCAGGAGTTCGACGATGGTGTCGGCTGCGGCCCGGCGCTCCTCGGACTTGCCCCACCCACGGACGGTGCGGAGCAGGCCCGAGCCGCCGAACGTGAGGAGCGCTCCGGGGATGAGCGCCGCGAATATCCAGAGCCACCAGGGGGCCCACGGCACCCCGGCCGTGTCGGGGCCGAAGCCCACCGTCCCCGTGAACCACAGCCCCGCGAAGCACAGCCCGGCCGCCACGAGCAGGGCGTAAAAGGTCGCCTCGCCGAACGATCCCCACGCCTGCGAACCGGTGCGCCTGTGCCCGCGTTTCTTCCCGAAAAACCTGGGCAGTCTCACCGAGGCACTCCTTGGGCGGCGGGGAAGGTGCACAGCACCGCGGCGCACGCGGCACCGTGGCCGGCCGCCCACCCGGCATTATGCGCACACCGCCCGGAGACCGTGCCGCCCGACCCGTCAGGCCAGCGATTCCTGGGCTTTTTCGGCCGATTCCACGGCCCCTTCGGCAGCCGAGCGCGAGGCGCGAAAGAACCCGATCTTTTCGAGGGAGCGATAGACCTCCTCGAGCGTCTTCTCGCCGAAATTCGAGATCGACAACAGATCGGCCCGGGTGCAGTTGAGCAGGTCGTGCACGGTGAAGATGCCCTTCTCTTCCAGGCAGTTCGTCGTCCGGACCGAGAGGCCGATCTCGGCCGTGCTCATCTCCAGTTTCTCCGCCATTTCGTCCGACTGCGTGAGGTTCTTGTAGGGGATACGAGGCATGTGGGGGTCCCTCCCGGTGATGGCGAATCCTTGAACGTTGGGGCGGAATATAATCCAAACATTCCGATTTCGACTACCATCCTGCTTGCGTGCTAGCACCCGCGACGTGTCCTCCCCAGCGCTGAACGCCCTCAACGAATCGCAGCGCGCAGCCGCCACCCATGTGGAAGGCCCGTTGCTCGTCCTTGCCGGGCCCGGCTCGGGCAAGACCCGGGTCGTCACGCACCGCATCGCCCATCTGATCTCACAAGGCATCCCTGCCCGCCAGATCGTGGCCCTGTCGTTCACGAACAAGGCGGCCGACGAGATGCGCCGGCGGTTGGAGTCGCTCGTCGGCCCCCAGGCGGTCGAGATGGGAACGTTCCACCGGTTCGCCGCCCGGCTCCTGCGACGGCAAGCGTCCCTCGTCGGGCTCACGAGCGACTACTCGATCCTCGAACCCGACGACGCCGTCGCCGTGCTCAAGCGGGCCGCGAAGAGACTCGGCCTGTCGCTGACCCACACGCCCATCGATCGCATCGCGGGGACGATCAGCCGCGCGAAGAACGACCTGCTCACGCCCGAGACGTTCGAACCCCGCTGGGGTCGGCCCGCCGACGAGGTGGCCCGCAAGCTCTGGCCCGTCTACCAGGAAATGCTCCTGGCGGCGAACTCGGTCGATTTCGACGACCTGCTCGTGCACGTCGCCCGGCTCCTGACCGACAATCCCGAATTGCGCTCGCTGCTCGACGCCCGCCACCGCTACATCCTGGTGGACGAGTACCAGGACACCAACGCCGCGCAGTACTGCATCGTGCGCGGCCTGTCGATCGACCATCCCAATCTCGCCGTGACCGGCGATCCCGACCAGGCGATCTACGGTTGGCGGGGGGCGAGCATCCGCAACATCCTCGAGTTCGAACGCGACTATCCCTCCGCCAGGGTCGTGAAGCTCGAACACAACTACCGCAGCACCTCCAACATCCTCGGCACCGCCGACCGCCTCATCGCGCACAACACGCGCCGCAAGCCGAAGCGGCTCCTCACCGACGCGGCCGCCGGCGAGCGGGTGCGGATCGTGCTCGACGCCACGAGCCACGCGGAGGCCGACCGCATCGCCGACGAGATCGCCGCAGGCATCGCTGCCGGCCGTTCTCCGCGCGACTTTTGCATCCTGTTCCGCACCAACGCCCTCTCGCGATCGCTCGAGGTGGCGCTCCGCGGGCGCGGCGTCCCCTACCAGCTCGTCCGCGGGCTCGAGTTCTTCAAGCGGCGCGAGATCCGCGACGTGGTCGCCTGGCTCCGACTCCTGCGCAATCCTCGCGACGACGAGGCCTTCCTGAGGGTGGTCAACGTGCCACCCCGCGGCCTCGGCCGCCAATCGCTCGACCTTCTGGCGGCATGGGCCGAGGACCACCGTCTCGGACGGCTCGAGGCCGCCGCGCGGGCCGCTTCGATTCCGGGGCTTTCCAAGCGGGCGGCCAAGGGTTTCGCCGAGTTCGGCCGCCTGTACGCGGGCCTCACCTCGTTCGCCGCGAGCGAGCCACGGGTGGCTCCGCTGCTGGCGGCGGTGCTCGACCAGACGGGCTACCGACAATGGCTCGCCGACGACGGCGACGAGGAGGAGGGCGAGGATCGCCTCGCCAACGTGGAGGAACTTCTCACGGCCGCCCAGCAGCTCGACGCCGCCCTCGCCGACCGTGATCCGGACGCCGGTCATCATCCGGATGCCGAACAAGACCCGACCGATCCGCTGGGCGCCTTCCTCGAGACCACGGCCCTCGTCTCCGACACCGACGTCTGGGATCCGGCCAGCGAGCGGGTCGCACTCATGACGTTCCACGCCGCCAAGGGGCTCGAATTCCCCGTGGTCTATCTTGTGGCCATGGAGGATGGGATTTTGCCGCACGAGCGCAGCCTCGATCATCCCGACCAGCTCGAGGAGGAGCGCCGACTGGTGTTCGTGGGAATCACACGCGGCATGCAGGAGGTCCACGCCAGTTGCGCCCGGATTCGCGACTACCGCGGCTCCCGCCGAATCTCGGCCCCGAGCGTATTCCTCGCCGAGATGACCGGCAGCGAGACCGTGCTGACCGGCGCGGAAGCCCCCGAGGGCAGTGGAGCCGCGGACGATCTCTTCGAGCCGCGTCCGTGGAGGGCGTCGAGCGACGCCGAAGACGAAGCATCCCAGCTCGCGGGCGGCCCTGCCGAGGAGGAAATCTCCCAGGATGCATCCGATCACGTCGCACCACGACCGCGGAACCCGCGGCCTGCGCGGGAGCGGGCCTTCGAAACCGCCGCCGATCTCGCCGCGCGTCTGGCGGGTGGGGTCCAGGCGCGCCACACCTTTGCTGCCGGCCAACGGGTCCGTCACGTGGAATACGGCGCGGGCACGCTCTCAGCCATCAGCGGCGCGGGGCCACGATCGGTCGGCACGGTCATCTTCGACGGCCCGGCCGGCACGCGCAAGTTCATCCTCGGCCACGGCGCGCTCGAGCCCGCCGACTAG
>JBBAVM010000069.1:0-17719 GCA_040397685.1 Pirellulales bacterium | reverse complement strand
CCCGAGCCGGGTTGCACGCGTTGAGGGATGACAGGCTGAAGCCTGTCCCACGACAAGCGGACGCGTTGAGGGATGACAGGCTGAAGCCTGTCCCACGACAAGCGGACGCGTTGAGGGATGACAGGCTGAAGCCTGTCCCACGACAAGCGGCATGACAGGCTGAAGCCTGTCCTACGAAGGCAATTGCCGTGCCGAACAGGATTGCCGAGACGGCGCCTACAGCCCTTTGAGGAAGTCGCCGAGGTGATCGTCGTCCGTCGCCGGCTGCGACTCATCGCTGCCGGCGAGAAACCCGAACGCATCGGCGGCGGGCGGAGCCTCGGACTGGCCGGTCGCCTCGGGCTCGTCACGTGGCGTCACGTCGGCGGCGACCTCCACGTGCGGCGGACGATCCGCTTCGGCCGGCCGCTCCGCCGTGAGCACGGGCGTTACGGCGAGCGCGGGTGCATCCGCGGCGTGCTCCACTTGGAGCCGCTCGGAGTCGTCGGCGCGGGCCACGCCCACCGTCCGATCGCCCTCGTCCACCACGACGGGCACCGGCGCGGCCGCGCCGTCCGACTCGAATTCGACGCGAAACTCGAGGCTGCCGACCCGCACCGTCGCCCCTGGCTCGAGCGGATGCTTCACACTCGTCTCGACGAGTTCGCCGTTGAGGAACGTGCCGTTGGTCGATCCCAGGTCACGGAGATACACGCCCCCATCCTGGGCGAACAGTTCGCAGTGGCGGCGGCTGACGCGATCCTGCTGGATCCGAAACTTCGCCTCCTCGCTCCGACCGATGACGATCGGCAGGCGGACGGAAAATGTCTGTCGTTTCGACTCGGGTCTGACAACGACCAACCGCACGTTCACCGGGGAGTATCCTCCGACGGGGGAAGGCACGCGACGGCGTCGAGTGTAGCCCGCCGGAGCGGCATTCCAACGGCATCCTCCAAACCGCTCAAAAACCGCCGCTTGCCCAGAGGGTGATCTTGCAGCCCCCCCTACGGCCTCCTAGAATCGCGAGGTTCCGTGGCGGCGACGACGCCGGGCACGGCCCTTCGCGGGTGTAGCTCAGTTGGTAGAGCACCACGTTGCCAACGTGGTTGTCGTGGGTTCGAATCCCATCACCCGCTTCCTTTTCTTGTGCCTTCCGCAGCGTCCGCCGTCCGTTTTTCCCTCCTCCCGGTGTCCCTGCCGGACGCCACCACCGAGCCACCGTCGTTTTCGTCGGGAATGAACCATGTCTGACTCCGCCACCGCGATCGCTCCCTCCCCGGCCGGTGATGAGGCCGCCCCCAAGCCGCTCAAGCTCGACGTGGCCATCGAGAACGTCTCGACCTGCCAGCGACGCGTGAAGGTCACGGTCCCGCGCGAGGACATCGACCGCCACCTCGACGAGGCCGTGGCCGAACTCATGCCGACCGCGCTTCTGCCCGGCTTCAGGCCGGGACGCGCGCCGCGTCGGCTGGTCAGCAGCCGCTTCAAATCGGAACTGGCCGAGCAGATCCGTTCACGGCTGCTCGCGGCCGCGATGACCCAGGCCACCGAGCAGGAGAAACTCTCGCCGATCAGCGAGCCGGACCTCGACGTGGCCGCCGTCGTGCTGCCTGACGAGGGCCCGATGACGTTCGAATTCGCCATAGAGGTGCGGCCGGAGTTCGAACTCCCGAAGTGGCAGGGGCTGTCGATCAACCGCCCCACGCGGGCGATCGGCGACGCCGACGTGGACGAGGCCCTCGGCACGATCCTCCGCGAGCGGAGTCGACTCGTTCCGCACGACGGGCCGCCGGCCGTCGGCGACCTCGTCGTGGCCAACCTGCGGTTCCTCGACGGCGACACGCTCCTCTCGGAAGCCCGCGAGTTCGAGATCATGGTGCGACCGAAGCTCTCGTTCGCCGACGCCTCCCTCGCCGGCTTCGATGCCTTGGTGAAGAAGGCCAGCCCCGGCTCGAAGGTGACGGCCGACGTGACGATCTCCGACGAGGCCGCCGTCGAGTCGCTGCGCGGCAAGACCGTCACGCTCGAACTCGAGGTGGTGGAGGTCAAGAAGCTCGAGTTGCCCGAGCTTTCCGCGGCCGTTCTCGAGGAACTCGGCGGCTTCGAATCCGCCGAGGCGCTCCGGGCGGCGGTGAAGAAGCAGCTCGAGGGCCAGCTCGAGTGGCACCGCCGCAGGCAGGTGCGGCAGCAGGTGGCCAACGCCCTGACCGCCTCGGCCACATGGGACCTGCCGCCCGAGCTGCTCAAGCGGCAGAGCCTCCGGGAGCTCGAGCGTTCGATCCTCGAGTTGCGCCGCAGCGGTTTCGACGACGACTCGATCCGCCGCCATGTCAACGAACTCCGGCAGTCGGCCCTCGCCAGCACCGCCCGGGCCCTCAAGGAGCACTTCATCCTCGAGAAGATCGCCGAGGCCGAGGGCATCGCCGACACCGCCGGGGATTACGACGAGGAGATCCGGGCGATCGCGGCCCAGTCGGGCGAGTCGCCGCGGCGGGTGCGGGCGAGCCTCGAGAAGCGGGGGCTCATGGACGTGCTTCGCAACCAGATCATCGAGCGGAAGACGCTCGAGCGGATCGAGCAGGCCGCCTCGTTCAAGGACACGCCGTTCGAGTTTCCCCGCCCCGACGTCGATGCGGTCGATCACGCGGTATGCGGCGTCGTGGTCGGCGAGGAGGAGATCCCGACGGCACAGCACGCCGAAGCGGCCGACGCCCGGCCCGGTGCCCGCCGCTGAACAGGATCGTCATTCCCACGAGATCATCCATGCAGAAGCCACGGTTCCTTCCCGCCGCGTCGAGCGCCCACCGCGATTACCAGCGGCAGCGGCAGATGACGCTCGGCGACCTGCTCCTGGAGAATCGCATCATTCTCCTGCAGGGCGAGATCTACGACGGGAACGCCAACGAACTCGTCATGAAACTGCTCTATCTGCAGAGCGAGAATCGCCGGAAGGACATCCACTTCTACATCAACTCCCCGGGCGGCAGTGTCACTGCGACGATGGCGATCTACGACACGATGCAGATTCTCTCCTGCCCCGTCGCCACCTACTGCGTGGGCCTGGCGGCGAGCGGCGGAGCGGTCTTGCTCGCGGGTGGCGCCAAGGGGAAGCGGTTCGTGCTGCCGCACGCCAAGGTGATGATCCACCAGCCCTACGGCCAGGTCGGCGGACAGGTGAGCGACATCGAGATCCAGGCCGACGAGATCATCAAGACGCGGGCCGTGCTCAACGAGATCCTGGCCCATCACACCGGGCAACCGCTGGAGCGGATTGCTCGCGATACCGACCGCGACCGTTACCTGACGGCCACGGAGTCGAAGGAGTACGGGCTCGTGGACGAGATTCTCTCCAAGCCCCCGGCGGTCGAAGACGAGACCGAGAAGGACTGACGCCATGCCGCTGATCCCCTTTGTCATCGAGAAGAGCGGCCGTGAAGAGCGGGCGATGGACATCTACAGCCGCCTGCTCAAGGACCGGATCGTGTTCCTGGGCTCGCAGGTGAACGACGAAGTGGCCAACGCCATCGTGGCCCAGATGCTGTTCCTGCAGTCGGACGATCCCAAGGCCGACATCCACCTCTACATCAATTCGCCGGGCGGCAGCGTCACTGCCGGGCTCGCGATCTACGACACGATGCAGTTCGTCACCTGCGACGTGGCGACCTACTGCATCGGCCAGGCCGCCTCGATGGGCGCCGTGCTGCTCACGGCCGGGGCGAAGGGCAAGCGCCGGGCGCTGCCGAACGCCCGGATCATGATCCACCAGCCTCTCGCCGGAATGGAAGGCACGGCGGAGGAGATCATGATCCACGCCAAGGAATTCAAGAACATCAAGCACAAGCTCAACACGATTCTCCTCCGGCACACGGGCCACCCGCTGGAGAAGATCGAGCAGGACACCGACCGTGACCGCTTCATGTCGGCGCAGGAGGCGCTCGACTACCGGCTGATCGACGAGGTGATCGAACACATGCCGACCGGCACGCACGGTGCCAAGGCCGCCGGCTGATCGTCACCTGAATTCCGACTGTCTGACGCGCAGGAGGCGCCTCATGAACAGACTCGCATGGATCGCGATCCTGGGTGTTGCCGTCGCCCCCGGCTGCAAGACCGACATCAGTCAGCAGCTGCTGGAGCGCGAGCTGCGGATGCAGGAGGACCAGATCTACCTGCTTCAGGACCAGGTCCAGGAGAAATGCGCCCGCTTGGATCGCATCGCGGCCGAGAACCGCAGCCTCAAGAAGCAGCTCGGCATCGTCGATGCCGACGCCTCCCTCCCCAGCCGCATCGACGTGCCCGCCGCCGTCGCCGCCCCTGCCCGTGGCCCGGCTCCCGCGCTCGCCCCGCCCGCCATCACCGCGCCCACGGTCGTGGCCCCGCCGATGACGCTGCCCGAGCCGTCCGGAGTCCCGCCTTTCGGCTCGGAGCCCGCAGCCGAGGGTCCGCGGTTCGGGCCCCGGTTCGGCCCGCCTCCGGGCGGGGCCGCCCCTCCCGCCACGATCGCCCCGCCCGCGCTCGATGGCGTGCCGCCGTTGCCCGGCGAGCCCGGCGCCCGCGGCGCTGCCGCCACGTCTGAGATCAAGCGGCTGTCGCATGAGGAGAGCCTCTCGGCCGAGGGGCGGATCACGCACCTCGTGGTCAATCCCTCCCGCACCAGTTGCTTCGACGGCGACGGCGACGGCACGAGTGACGGCCTGGCGATGGTCTTCGAGCCACGCGATGCAGATGACCGGCTCGTGACGGCCGGCGGTGACGTCACGATCACGGCCAGCGATCCGGCGCTGCCTGGCGGCCCCGAGGGAGCGGCGCTCGCGACGTGGCAGATCCCGGCGGCCGAATCGCTGGCCCACTTCCGCCGCACGTCCCGGGCCCGGGGCATGCACTTCACGCTCCCCTGGCAGGGCCGGCCGCCGTCGGGCGACCACGTCCGCGTGTTCGTGAAGCTCACGACCTTCGACGGCCAGTCATTCGAGACCGACGCGACGGTGCCCGCCAAGTAGGGCGGGCTTCAGCCGGTCATGTCCGCGCTCACTCGGACGCAAGCCCGACGCGCAAGCGAGGGTTACCCACCCCCTCGCTTGCGCGTCGCCCCCCGTGTCCCGGGAGCCGGCGCGGTGCTCTGCGACGAAATTACAGCCCGCGGTCCTCGAGGTAGTTGAGCAGGTCGGCGACACGGTTGGAGTAGCCCCACTCGTTGTCGTACCAGCTCACGACCTTCACGAAGTTGCCGAGGCCGATCGTGTCCACCGCCGAGAAGATCGAGCTGTGCGGATCCCCCTTGAGGTCCGTCGAAACGAGCTCCTTGTCGGTGTACCGCAGGATGCCCTTGAGCGGGCCCTCGGCCGCCTTTTTCATCGCGGCGTTGATGTCGGCGGGGCTGGCATCCTTGGTGAGCAGCGCCGTGAAGTCCACCACGCTCACCGTCGGCACCGGCACCCGGAACGCCATGCCGGTGAACTTGCCCTGGAGCGCGGGGATCACGAGGCCGACGGCCTTCGCGGCGCCCGTGCTCGAGGGAACGATGTTCAACGCCGCGGCCCGGGCATCCCGCAGGTCCTTGGCGGCCGTGTCCACGGTCTTCTGCGAGTTCGTGTAGGCATGCACGGTCGTGAGCAGCCCGCGGTCGATGCCCCAGGTCTCGTGGAGCACCTTGGCCACCGGCGCCAGGCCGTTGGTCGTGCACGACGCGTTGGAGATCACGTGGTGCTTCTTCGGGTCGTACATCTCGTTGTTCACGCCGAGCACGAGCGTGAGATCCTCGTTCTTGGCGGGAGCCGAGATCACGACCTTCTTCACGCTGTCGCGCTTGTGGGCGACGGCCTTGGTCGCGTCGGTGAAGAAGCCGGTGCTCTCCACGACGACCTGCACGTCCTGGGAGCCCCACGGGATCGCCCCCGGCTCCTTCTCCGCGAACACCTTGATCTTCTGCCCGTCCACGACGAGATCGTTGCCGTCGTAGCCGACCTTGCCCTTGAACGGCCCGTAATTGGAGTCGAATTCCAGCAGGTGGGCGTTGGTCTTGGCGTCGGTGAGATCGTTGAGGGCGACGACCTGCACGTCCCCCTTGAGTCCGTACTTCTCGTAGATGGCGCGGAAGGTGAGGCGGCCGATGCGGCCGAATCCGTTGATGCCGACGCGAATGGACACGTGAGGTGCTCCTCAGGGGATGGGCGAAACTTCGTGGGCGGCGGAATATACACCGTGTCGCGCCATAGCCTCAATCGACCGCTGATTCGCGGCCATTTTTGACAGGCCGCGGCTTCCGTCGCGTACCATTGGCCGCATGGCGAACCCCGTGATCGAACTGCGAGCCGTGCGCAAGGCCTTCGTCGCTCCCGGCGGCGAGATCGTGCCCGTGCTCGACATCGACGCGTTCGCGCTCGACGCCGGGGAGCAGTGCGCCCTCGAAGGGCACAGCGGTTCCGGGAAATCGACGCTCCTCAACGTGATCTCCGGCATCATGCGGCCCGACGCGGGAAGCGTGTGCGTGGGCGGCCACGACATCGCCCGGTTCGACGAGGCCAGCCGCGACCGCGTGCGGGCCGACACGCTGGGCCTCGTGTTTCAGCAGTTCAACCTCCTGCCCGGATTCACGGCGCTCGAAAACGTGCTCGTGGCGATGTCGTTCGGCTCGGCCCGCCCGGACCGGCGGCGGGCCGCCGACCTGCTCGCCGCGGTGGGGCTCGCGCACCGTCTCGATCACAAGCCCGAGGCACTCTCGGTCGGGCAGCAGCAGCGGGTGGCCGTGGCGCGGGCGCTCGCCAACCGGCCCCGGGCCGTGCTCGCCGACGAGCCGACGGCCAGCATCGATACCCGTCACCAGCAGCAGGTGATCGACCTGCTCCGCGATTCCTGCCGCGCCGAGGGCGCGGCGCTCCTCGTCGTCACCCACGACCCGCTCGTGGCGGACCAGTTCCCGCGGCGCCTGCGGCTGGAGGACTTCAACCGCGCCGCCCGCGTCGCACCGCCCCCCGCGAGGCCCGCATGACGCTGTTCGGCATCGCCTGGCGCAACATCCGGCAGCGGCTGCTCACGAGCGGGCTCACGGCCCTGTCGCTCGCCCTCGGCGTGGCACTCGTCGTCGCCACGCTCGTCACGGGGCGGATCGTCAACCGTGCCTTCGAGTCGGGCTCCGGGCTCGGCTACAACATGATCGTGGGAGCGAAGGGGAGCCCGCTCCAGTTGGTGCTCAACAGCGTCTACTTCATCAGCAAGCCGATCGAGAACATCCCCTGGGCCTTCTACCAGGAGTTCCTGCCGGCGGCCGCCCGGCCTGATGGCGTCGCCGGGACGTACGCCGCCAGCACGCAGACGGCCGTGCCGATCTGCATGGGCGACTACTTTCGCGGCCACCGCGTCGTCGGCACGAACGCCGCATTCTTCGACCGGCTCACCCGCGGCGACGGCCGTCGGTTCGAGTTCGCCGCCGGCGGCAACTTCAAGGACGCCGACTTCTTCGGGGGCGTCATCGGCGCCGGCGTTGCCGCCACTCTCGGCCTCAAGGTCGGCGACTCGTTCGCCCCGACACATGGCGCCGACGACGGCGCCGTCCACGACCCGTTCAAGGTCGTGGGCATCCTCGCCCGGACCGACAGCCCGATCGACCGCGGCGTGTTCGTCAACATGGAGGGCTTCTACCTCCAGGACGGGCATGCCAAGCCGCTGCCCGAAGGCGAGACGCCGGCGGCCGCGGCGCCGCCGCACTCCTCGGGCCATGTGCCGCTGCCCTTCAACCAGCGCGAAGTCACGGCCATCCTCCTCGAGACGGCATCCCTGCCGGGTCTGCCCGCCGAACTCACGGCCATGGGCCTGCGGACCGCGATCAATGAGGGCCGCGACGGACAGGCCGCGCTCCCGGTCGCGGAGATCCGCCAGCTCCTCGATCTCTTCGTGCGACCGCTCGAACTCCTCCTGCTGCTCGTCACGGCGCTCGTCGTGCTCGTGTCGGCGATCGGGATCCTCGTAAGCATGGTGGGCTCGTCGCTCGAGCGCAGCCGCGACGTCGCGATCATGCGGGCGCTCGGCGCCCGCCGGGGGCACGTCCTGGCCACGGTCCTCATCGAGGCGGTCCTGCTCGCCGTGGGCGGCGGGCTCGCCGGCTGGCTGATCGGCCATCTGCTCGTGGGCGCCATCGGCCCCTGGATCACGACGAACGCCGGCGTCACGGCCAGCGTCTTCTCGGCCGCGCCGCTCGCCGAGGCACTACTCGTGCCCTTTCTCGTCGTGCTCGCCATCGTCGCGGCCCTGCTCCCCGCGATCGCCGCCTACCGCACCGATGTCGCGAAGTGGCTGTAGGACGGGGTTTGGCCCGTCCGCTACACTGAGGGCGATGCGAAACATCGGCGGATTCATGGCGTTCCTGCTCGCGGTCGCGGTCGGCGCGCAGGCCGGGCGGATCGAGGCGTGCCCGTTTTGCTCGGCCGTGTCGCTGACGTTCGCACAGGAGATCGCGCAGAGCCAGGCGGCCGTGATCGCGAGGCTTGTCGAGCCGCCGGCGCCCGGGTCGCTCTCGCCGCGGGCCGAGGGGCCCTTGCCGAAGGGCAAGTTCGCCGTCGTCGAGGTGCTCAAGGGTTCGGGGCTGGTCGAGGAAGCGGGGCTGCTTGGCGGCGACGCCGCGCCGATCGAGACGATCCTGCTCGAAGCGAAGCCGGTCGGATCGCTCTACCTGCTCATGGGCGTCGAGCCGCCCAACCTGGTCTGGTCGAGCCCGATCGCCGTGAGCGACCGCGGGGTCGAGTACCTGCGGAAACTCGGCGACCTCCCGGAGAAGGGTGCCGACCGTCTCGCGTTCTTCCAGAAGCATCTCGAAGACGCCGACGAGACGCTCGCCCGCGACGCCTACGACGAGTTCGCCGTCGCGCCCTATGAGGACGTGCGCGGGCTCGAGAGCCGGATGGATCCGACGCAACTGCTCACGTGGATCGAGGATCCGAAGGTGCAGGCGAATCGCCGCCGGCTCTACGCCACGATGCTCGGCGTGTGCGGCACGAAGGCCGACGCCGACCGCATCGCCGAGATCCTCAAGGGGGCGAACCTGCCGCCCGAGAAGGCGGACGTCCGCTCCGGGCTCGACGCACTCATCGCCTGCTACGTCTCCTTGCGCGGAGCGGAGGGGCTCGATCTCGTCGATCGGCTGTTCCTCGATCGCAAGGGGAAGGATGTGCCGTTTACCGAGACCTACGCGGCGGTGATGGCGTTGCGATTCCTCGGCGAGGAGTCCGACATCGTGCCGCGCGAGCGGGTGCTCGAGTCGCTGCGGATCCTGCTCGATGAACCGAAGTTGGCCGATCTCGTGATCGCCGACCTCGCCCGCTGGCAGGACTGGTCGGCCGTCGATCGGCTCGCCGAACTCTTCGAGAAGGCCGACGCCGACAACATCTTCGTCCGCGAACCGGTCGTGAACTACCTGCGGGCCTGCCCCCTGCCCGAGGCGGCGGCCGCGCTCTCGAGACTCGAAAAAATCGACCCCGAGGCGGTCCGGCGGGCCGCCACGCTTGCGGGCTTCGCCGGTGCCCTCGCGCCCAATGCCGCCGCGAAGGCGGCTGGCGGTGACGACGAGCCCGGGTCGGGCCGCCCCGCGCTGCCGGCCCCGGCCGCGGCGGGCGACGACACGGCCCTCGCCGCGAAGATCGCGCCGGTCATCGGCGACGACGGCGAGGACGACGATGCCGAGGCATCGTCCCCGGCGACGGCGACGAGGACCGCGGCCCATGCGGGCGACGGATGGAAGACCGTCAAATGGGTGGCGTGGGCGGCCATCGTCGCCATCGTCGCGTTCGCGGCGAGATCCACCCTGCGCCCGCGATCGAGTCCGACCGCCAGGTGACCGGCCAGCAGCTTCGACGAGCCATGGCGAGCGGCCTTTTCGACTCCCCGAGATCCGCGCCGGAAGCGCCGCCCGTCGAGGCGGGCGAGCGGTATCGCGCCATCGGCGGCACCGCGATCGCCGCCGCCGTGTTCGCGGTCCTCTCGCCGCTGGCGTTCCTCGATTGGTGGCTGGCAATCGTGCCCGTACTTGGGTTCGTGCTCGGGATCGTGGCCCGGCGTGACATCCTCGCCCGCCCGACGGAACTCATCGGCATGCCCTTGGCGATCGGTGCGGCCGTTTTTTCGGCGTGCATGCTCGGCGGCGGGCTCGCCTACCAGGCTGCCGTGTACGCGGCGGAACTTCCCCCCGGGTTCGAGCGGCTCACCTACGCGGCGCTGCAGCCGCTCGAGGGTGATCCGGCCACCGCCATCCCCGACACGGCCCGGGCGTTCGACGGCCGCAACGTCCTGCTCAAGGGCTACATGTACCCAGGCAAGCAGCAGCAGAAGATCGTGCAGTTCCTGCTCGTCCGCGACCAGGGCGACTGCTGCTTCGGCGGCAATCCCAAGATCACCGATCGCGTGCTCGTGCAACTGCGCGACACGCGCGGCATCGACTTCTCGCCCCGCTTGCGCAAGATCGCCGGTCGCTTCGCCATCCGCCCCACGGGCACAGCCGCACTCGATGGCGGCGTGCTGTACCACCTCGAGGACGCCGTTGTCCGCTGACCGCCTCCTCGCCGTGCTCCTGCTCGTCGTCGGCTGCAGCGGCCCGGCAGCGCCGCCCCCCCGGCAAACCGGCGGAGTTCCGCCCGCCTCCGGAGCCGCCTCGTCCGAGCCGGCCGCTCGGCCGGTGTCGGGGCCGCCGCGCGAGATCTCGTTCGACGACGTCAAGTTCGACATCGAGAAAGGCGCGGCCTTCAGCCGGGATCTGCTCCCGCCACGCGTCGAGTCGCTCGAGCGGCAGCGGGTGCGGATCCGCGGCTACATCCTCCCGAGCTTCCAGCAGACGGGGCTCGCGCAGTTCGTGCTCGTCCGCGATAACATGGAATGCTGCTTCGGCCCTGGGGCGGCGCTCTACGACTGCGTCGTCGTGCACATGCTGCCCGGCCGGACGGCCGACTTCTCGATCCGGCCGGTGGCGGT
This sequence comes from Pirellulales bacterium, assembly GCA_040397685.1. GTDB lineage: Bacteria > Planctomycetota > Planctomycetia > Pirellulales > UBA1268 > RGVT01. Next base: position 6,787 of record JBBAVM010000069.1, on the reverse strand, counting down.
GACGGGCACTTTCCGCCTGGAGGAGTTGCGGGGACCGGACGGCCGCCATCTGGCGATTTATGCGCTCGACGGCGAAGACGTGCGGTAGCAGCACGGCGTTGGTACCATCTTCGGTATGACCCCATCCGCTCCCAGTCCGAGCCTGCTCGCGCCAGATGGCTGGTATTGGCTCTACGACATTCCCCCGGCCCGACTGTCGCTGCTCTTCATCGCGGCCTTCGTCGGCTTTTACTGGATCGGCTCGATCCTCCTGCGGCCGATCCTCCGGCAGTTCGTCCGGAACACGCCCGGGGCGAACGACATCGTCGGCTACGTGCTCTCCTGCTTTTGCGTGTTTTATGGCCTGCTGCTGGGCCTGATCGCGGTGACGGCCTATCAAAACGTCTCGGATGCAGCGGCGAACGTGACCCGCGAAGCGGCTGCCCTCTCCGCGCTCTACGAGGACGTATCGCAGTATCCTGAACCCCATGGCCAGAACCTCCGCTGGCTGCTCCGCGACTACACCCGCTACGTGATCAAGTACGCCTGGCCGCTCCAAAAGCGGGGCATCATCCCGGAGGAGGGCACCATCCGGGCCGAGGCGTTCCACGAGCGGCTGCTCGACTTCCAGCCGCAGACGCCCGCCCAGGAAATCATCCATGCCGAGGCTCTCCGGCAGTTCAACACCTTTCTCGAGTGGCGGCGGATGCGGCTGTTCTCGGTCAAGTCGTCGCTCCCGGCATCGATGTGGTACGTGATGCTGTTCGGCGCGGTGCTCAACATCGCGATCTGCTGGCTGTTCGACATGAGGTTCATGACCCAGCTCGTGCTCGGCGGCATCCTCGCGGCCTATCTCGGCACGATGATGCACCTGATCTTCGACATGAACCAGCCCTTCCGCGGCGACGTCAGCATCACGGCGGAGCCGTTCGAGGTGCTCTACAGGCGGATGGACGACGCATGAATTCGCCGCCACAGCCGCCGCAGCCTGCCTGCGCGACGCGCCGGGAAGCATTGACCCATGGGACGGCCGCCACGCTCGCCGCCGCGCGGGCCCTGGCGCCGGCCCTGTTCGCCGGCTGCTCGCTCGGCATTCCGGCGCGGGCCCGCACCGTGCCCCTCGGCCTCCTCCACTCCCAGACCGGGCCGCTGGCGATCAGCGCCACGTCGCTCCGCGACATCCAGGTGTTCGCCTGCGAGCAGATCAATGCCGCCGGCGGCGTGCTCGGGCGGCAACTCGACGTCAAGGCTCCCGATCCGAAGTCGCGGACCGATCTGTTCGAGCGCCGGGCCCGCGCGCTCCTCGACGCGGGGTGCGCCGCGGTGTTCGGCTGCTGGACGAGCGCGAGCCGCAAGGCCGTGCTCCCGCTGTTCGAGGAGCGCGACAAACTGCTGTTTTACGCGGTGCAGTACGAGGGCAACGAGTCGTCGAAAAACGTGGTCTACGGCGGAATGGTGCCGAACCAGCAGATCTTTCCCGCGCTCGACTGGCTGCTCGGTCCCGACGGGGGCAATCGCAAGAAGATCTACCTGCTCGGATCCGACTACGTGTTTCCGCGCACGGCCAACTACGTCACCCGGAAATACCTGGAGACGAAAGGGCTGAAGCCGGTCGGCGAAGCCTACTACCCCCTCGGCCACGCCGACTTCACGGCGGAGGTCAAGAAGATCCAGGCCTCGGGTGCCGACTGCGTGCTCAACACCATCAACGGCGACTCGAACCTCGGCCTCTTCGCCGCCCTCGGGGCGGCGAAAGTCGATCCCGCCAAGCTCCCGGTCGTCTCTACGAGCATCGCCGAGGACGAGTTGCGGAACATGCTGCCGGAACAGATTCGGGGCCACTATGCCTCGTCCTGCTACTTCCAGAGCCTCGACTCGGCCGCCAACCGCCGCTGGATCGCCGACTTCCGTCGGGAGTTCGGCTTCGACCGCGTCACGAGCGATCCGCTCGAGCCCGGCTACAGCCTCGTGCATCTCTGGAAGCGGGCGGTGGAGAAGGCCGGATCATTCGACACCTCCGCCGTCCGGCAGGCGTTCGCCGATGGAGTCGAGTTCGTCGGCCCCGGTGGCACGGTGCGGCTCGATCCGGCGACGCAGCACTGCGATCACTGGTTCCGCCTTGGCCGGATCCGGGCCGACAGGCAGTTCGACATCGTGACGGAGTCGTCGGAACCCATCCCGCCCGATCCCTATCCACAGGTCGCGTTTCCGGGCTGGAAGTGCGACTGGACGAAGGGCGGCATCACCCGCGGTGCGGAGGTCGACATCGATGGCTAGGTTCGACATCGAGCACACCGAGGGGATGCGGTGGGTGCGAGTGACCCTCGACGACGACGACGTGCGGACGGAGCGCGGAGCGCTCAACCACATGAAGGGCGACGTCCAGATGGACGTGCCGTGGCCGACGCTCAAGGCCTGGTGGGTGTCGCTCTTCTCCGACGAGTCGCTGCTCCGGCCGAGATACCACGGCAGCGGGAGCGTGTATCTCGACTCGACGCTCGGCGGCTATCACGTGATGCGCATCAAGCCCGGCGAGCGTTGGATCCTCGACACGAAGTGCTTCTGGGCGAGCGACGGGGAAGTGAAGCTCTCCGTCCACCGCGAGCGCGTGTGGACGTCGTACTGGGCCGACCAGGGGCTGCTCTGGTACAAGACCTCGCTCAAGGGGGAGGGACAGGTCGTGCTCGCCGTGGATGGGCCGGTCGAGGAGGTGGAACTCGTCGATGACCAGCTCGTGGCAGATGGGCCGTTCGTCATCGGTCGCACAGCCGGCATCTCGCTCTCGGTCCGCCGCCCGGCCCGGTCATGGCTGAGCTACTGGATGTCCGGCCAGAAACTCGCGTACGTCTACCGCGGCACCGGCAAACTCCTCCTCTGCACGACGCCCTATTGGCGGCAGCGGATGCAGAAGGAACGCATCCCCGCCTCCGCCATCGCGTGACGACCATGGTCCGAGCCGGTGGTGGCTGGATCGGCGTCGTGCTGGCCGTCGTCGTTGCGTGGACCGATCCCGTCGATGGCTGCCCGTTCTGCGGCGTGGTCGGCGAGTCACTCGCAATGCGCCGCGATGCCGCGGCGGCATTCGCCGTGGGCGAATCCGACGGGCCGGCGTCACCCGGGCCCGATGGGTTTCCGCGGCAGCGATTCCGCGTCGATCAAACGCTGCGAGCCGCGGCGCCGCTGGGCAACGTCGTCGATGCGCGCGTGGCCGGGCCGCTGACCGGCACGGCCCTGCTCTTCGGCGCCGGCCCCGACGACCCGCCCCGCTGGTCGGCTGTCGCGGCCGACGAGGCGCTGCTCGGCTATGTCATCGCCGCACCGGCCACGACGGTCGCCGCCCCGGAGCGGCTGCGCTGGTTCGCAAGGCGGCTCGAACATCCCGAGCCGGCGATCGCGGCGGATGCCTTCACCGAGTTCGGCCTCGCCCCGTTCGAAGCCGTGCGCGAAGCCGCCGACGCATTCGACCCTGCCGCCCTCGCCGCCTGGGTGACCGAGCCTGGGATCGCCGAGCGCCGCCGCGGCTTCTACGGGCTCGCGGCAGGGCTCGTCGCATCCCAAGCGCCCGATCCGGCGACACGGCAGCGGATGCTCGCGGCGCTCCACGCCGCATTGCGGGCGCCACGCGACGACTTCCGGGCAGGCTTCGACGGACTGCTCGCGGGGTTGCTCGTCGCCGAGGGCGAGCACGCCTTCGTCACGATCGACGACCTCGGGCTCTTTCAGCCGGACGCCCGCCCCCTCGATCAGCGGCATCTCCTCGCAGCACTCCGCTTCGCCGCCGAGAGCCTTGCCGCGACGGTCCCGCGGGAGAAGATCGTGGTGGCAACAGTGCGACTGCTGCGGAGCCCCGGTCTCGCGGCGGAGGCAGCGATCGATCTCGCCCGCTGGCAGGCCTGGGGCAGCGTGGACGACGTGGCCGACCTGTGGGACACGCTCGGCCGCGACGATCCGCTCGTGCGCCGGGCCGTGGCTGGCTACCTCGCCGCCTGCCCGCTGCCGATGGCACGCACGCAGATCGAAGCCCTGCGGGCGAGCCATCCCGCCCGATTCGACGCCGCGCTCGACGCCGCCCGTTCGCCGTTGGCGCGTCCGTAGCGTAGGACAGGCTTCAGCCTGTCATACTCCCCCTTCCAGAGCCCGACAGGCTGAAGCCTGTCCTACTTGGCTGCGGAGGGGGGCGGAATCAATTCCGGCGGTGCCGGCTCGGGCTGCGAAGGCTCCTCGCGGGTGGCGGGGTCGCGGGGGGGCAGTTGCTGCGGCCGCGCGTCGGCTCCCACCGATTCGAAGTTCTGCGTGATCGCCCCCCGGCTGAAGACACCGGGACGCGAATGGCCGTAGTCGAGATACAGGCTGGCGTCCCGCTGCCGGGCCCGCCGGTGGGCGTCGAAGTAGGCCTTGCCGGGCCACGGCCCCTCGGCGAGGAACACGCCGTTGTATTCCAGCAGCGAACCCTTGCGGTAATGGAGCTGCGAGATCGAGCGGCTGTAGTCCACGAGCGCCCGGGCGTAGGAACTCTCCGCCTCGGCCCGGCGGCGCTGCGCGTCGAGAAGCTGATCGAGCGTGACGGTACCGGCGTCGTAGGCCGCCTGGACCGCCTCCACCTGCCGCTCGGCCGCCACGCGGCGGTTGAAGTTGGTCTGCGAGAGGGCGAAGTTCGTGTCCACGTTGCGCACCGCCTCGACCAGGGCGTGCGACACCTCGAGCTCCTCGTCCTGCAGCCGGGCCCGCTCCCGGGCGAGCTGCAACTGGTAGTTGCGGACAGTCGAGAGCTCGCGCCGGAATCCGAGCGGCATGAGGAACTGGGCCTGGGCCTGCCACTCCTGGAACTGGCCACTCATGAGGGTCGAGTAGGCGTTGGTGTCCTGGAACGTCACGGCGTTCGGATTGACCCTCGTCGGGTTGGGGATGGGGTAGGTCCCGCCGCCGAAGAGGTTTTCACCCACGCCCAGGAACCGCCACCGGCCGCCCACGTCGAGCCGCGGCAGGAGGAGGTTCTTGGCGGCCGTGAGTTCGAGTTCCTTCTGCTTGATGAACCACTTCTGGCGCCGCAACTCGGCCGACCGCGACAGTGCCTCGACGAGCGACTGCTGCCAATCGAACGCGATCCGGGCGGTGGTCGGCTCGTCCGACGGGCGGATCAGCCGGCCATCGCTCGCCGAGATGCCCATCATGTAGCGAAGGCGGTTCTCGCAGCGGTAGACGTCGGTGAGGGCCTGCTCCACCTCGCTGCGGAAGAAGAAATACTGCTCGCGGGCCTGGGCCTCCTTGTCGGCCTCGCCACCCCGCGACTGCTCGACATACAGCGCGTGCACCTTTCTCCAGGCCTCGAGCGCACTGTCGCGGCCGGCCTTGCGGGCCTCCAGGTTCCGATAGGCGAAGTAGAGTTCCCAGTACGACTGCTCGGTGTCACTCACGAGGTTGCGGACGCCCGCCTCGAAGTCGGCCAGCGAGATGTCGGCGTTGATCCGCGCGAGCAGGACGCCGCGGAAATTCGGCCGCCCGAGCAGGTTGTTGAACGTGTCCGGGCCGGCGATCCGGTTGTAGGTGACGCCCGCCCCCTGGAGCAGCGGCTGGCTGAACGTGAAGTCGTAACTCGATGTCCAGAGCGACGGCACGTCGCGGAAGAGGTTGTTCGTGGCATCGAGTTGGGTCGTGTTGGAGAACCCGAACTGGGCACCGGTGGCCGTGGTTTTCGAAATGCCGGTCGTCGTCACGCCCTGGTTCGTCCGGAGCACCGGCACGAAGATCAGCGTCTGGAAGGTCGGATCGACGTTCTGCGGCCGGTTGCTGTTTTGCCAGGTCGAGGTCATCGACAGCTGGGCGTCGAATGCGGCGAGGGCGCTCTCGACGCCGCGGAACGGATCGGTCTCCGTGATCGCCGGATCGTAGATGCTCGGCGTCAGCGCCGGCGACGTCAGCAGCGACACCGGCGGCTCGCCGGTCTGCGGCCGCGGGCCGCCGAAGCTCGCGAACCGGCCGCCGAGGTTCCGCAACACCTTGCCATTCTCGAGCGCCGTACGGACCGCTTCTTCGAGCGACAGTTGCCAGATCTGGTCGAAGCGGGCGTTGGAAAGCGTGAGGGGTTCGAGCGTGCCGGCCGCCTCGTCGAGCGGCTGCTGCTCGGTATCGGGATACTCGAGCTTTTGGATCGCGCCGACGTAATGCGAAAGATCCCCGTCCTCGAAGAAGTAGAACGGCTGCCGCGGCGCGCAGCCGCTCGCGAGGAGCGCCAGGCTCGTCAGCGAAACCCAGATTTTCCGGGCCAATCCGTTCACGGGGGCATGTCCGGGGTGCGGTCCACATGCCGCCGCTGCGCCCGGGGGGAACCGACCGCGGAAACGCGGTGCTTCCCAGCGTGGGGCCCCCCGACTCCACGCCCGCATCGCGTGCACCCAGGCGCAGCGACAGCGAAGGGGATATCGGCCCGAATCCTCCGCAAACTTGGAGCAATCGTCAGAGTCCGCCAATCAGTCGGCGGCCTGGGAAGACTGGGCGGGCCAGCGAGCCGAGCGAACCTCGGATCGACGGCCATCGACGAGGGTCACGAACCGGGCTGCCGCCCCGGGGGTCTCCTCCACCAGCACGAGCCCGGCTTCCGGTCCGAGCACGCTCGCCGCGGTCGCCAACGCGTCGGCCGTGGTGCAGTCGGCAGCGACGACCGTGACCGCCGCCGGCCCCACGACGCCCAGGCCCGTCCGTGGATCGACGATGTGGCTGTAGCGCACGCCGTCGATCTCCACTGCCTGAAAGGCATCGCCCGACGTCGTCACGGCCGCGTGGACCAACTCGATCGCGACACCGGACGCCG
>JBBAVM010000068.1:0-17887 GCA_040397685.1 Pirellulales bacterium | reverse complement strand
CAGATCTACCTGTCGGTGATCAACAAGGAGCGGCGCGGCGAGTTTCTCGGCAAGACCGTGCAGGTGATCCCCCACATCACCAACGAGATCAAGGAGGTCGTGAAGAACCTCGCCGACGCCGACACCGACGTCGTGATCACCGAGATCGGCGGCACCGTGGGCGACATCGAGAGCCTGCCGTTTCTCGAGGCGATCCGGCAGATCCCGCTGGAGGTGGGCCGCGAGAACTGCATGTTCATCCACCTCACGCTCGTGCCGTATCTCAAGGCGGCCGGCGAACTCAAGACGAAGCCCACGCAGCACTCCGTCGGCATCCTGCGGCAGATCGGCATCCAGCCCGACGTGCTCGTCTGCCGTACGGAGCGGGCCCTCGACGTGTCGGACCGCGAGAAGATCGCCCTGTTCTGCAACGTGCCGCTCGACTCCGTGATCGAGGAGCGTGACAAGGACTTCTCCATCTACGAAGTGCCCCTCTCCCTCCAGTCCAACAAGATCGACGAGATCGTGCTCAAGCGGTTCGGGATGCAGGCCGGCCCGGCCGACCTCGAGGACTGGCACGACCTGCTCCACCGGCTGCGAAACCCGGAGCACGAGGTGTCGATCGCGCTCGTGGGCAAGTACGCCGAGCATCGCGATGCCTACAAGAGCATCTACGAGGCCCTCGACCACGGCGGCATCGCGCACCGCACGCAGGTGCGGGTGCAGCCGATCAAGAGCGAGGACATCGAGCGCGAGGGGGCCGAGCGGCTCCTCGCCGGCTTCGACGGCCTGATCGTGCCCGGCGGCTTCGGCGAACGCGGCATCGAGGGGAAGGTGGAGGCGATCACGTTCGCCCGCGAGCGACGGCTCCCGTTCCTCGGAATCTGCCTCGGCATGCAGTGCGCCGTGATCGACGTGGCCCGCAACGGCGCGGGCCTCGCGGGAGCCCACTCGACCGAGTTCGCCAAGAACACACCGCACCCCGTGATCTGCCTCATGGACGAGCAGCAGGGCGTCGTGGAGAAGGGCGGCACGATGCGGCTGGGCGCCCAGCCCTGCGTGCTCGCGGAGGGCACGAAATCCGCCGCGGCCTACGGCACGACGCGGATCTCCGAGCGGCATCGCCACCGCTACGAGTTCAACCCCCGGTATCGGGCCGAACTCGAGCGGGCCGGGCTCGTGATCGCCGGCACGAGCCCCGACGGCTCGCTCGTCGAAATCGTCGAACTGGCCGACCACCCCTGGTTCGTGGCGGTGCAGTTCCACCCCGAGTTCAAAAGCAAGCCCACGGCGGCCCATCCGCTGTTCGCCGGCCTCGTGGCCGCCGCCGTCGAGCGGCATGCCGGGAGCGCCTGGGTGACGGAAGCGTAGGATTCGGCGTCACCCGGGAGCATTCACGATGGCAGGCAACGGCAACGGCACCGACGAGGCGGTCTCGAGGATGGTCGGCGAGGGCGACACGGGCGTCGTGCAGGCGCCCCCCGCGACATTCGAGTTTCTGATCCACACGCTCTTCACGCAGGCGCTCATGGCGCTGGGGCGGATCCCGAATCCGATCACGAAACAGGCCCACAGGAACCCCGCGACCGCGAAGCATTTCATCGACACGCTGGCCATGCTCGAGACGAAGACGGCCGGCAATCTCACCACGGAGGAACGGCACCAGCTGGAGGAGATCCAACACCAGCTGCGCATGATGTTCCTCGACCAGCCATGACGGCGCAGCTGCTCGATGGCCGGGCGCTCGCGGCGAAGATCGAGGACTCGCTGCGCGACGAGGTCGCGACGTTCGCCGGCATGTTCAAGCGGCGGCCGCGCCTGGTCGTCGTGCTCGTCGGCGACCTCGCCGCGAGCGCGTCGTATGTCAGGAGCAAGCAGCAGGCCGCGGAACGCGTCGGGATCGACTCCGACGTGATCCGCGTGCCCGCGGAGTCGCAGACGGCGGAACTCGTGGCGCTCGTGCAGGCCGTGGCTGCCGGCGATCGCGGCCCGGCCGACGGGATTCTCGTCCAGTTGCCGCTGCCGGCGCACGTGGACGCCGTGGCCGTGCTCGACGCCGTGCCGCCGCACCTCGATGTCGATGGCTTCCATCCGGAGAACGCGGGGCTCCTCTCGCAGGGCCGGCCGCGGTTCATCCCCTGCACGGCGGCGGGCGTCCAGCGAATGATCCTCGACGCGGGCCTCGAGACGGCCGGGCGGCACGCCGTGATCGTCGGCCGCAGCGACATCGTGGGCAAGCCGCTGGCGCTCTTGCTCGCGGCGAAGGGCCCCGGCGGCGACGCCACCGTGACCGTCTGCCACAGCCGCTCGGCCGACTTGGCCGAGCACTGCCGGCGGGCCGACATCCTCGTGGCCGCCGTCGGGCGGCCGCATCTAGTGACCGCCGACATGGTGAAGCCCGGGGCCGCCGTGATCGACGTGGGGATCAACCGGATCGAGCGCGACGGCAAGAGCCGGCTCGTGGGCGACGTCGATTTCGACGCCGTCAGGGAGCGGGCCGGGTGGATCTCGCCCGTGCCCGGCGGCGTCGGCCCGCTGACCGTGGCGATGCTCCTCTCCAACACCCTCCTCGCCGCCGAAACCCGCGCCACGTAGGGCGAAAGGCGGCGCGGCAATCGCGCCTCGTTGAGCAAGCGTCCCGCTTGCCTTTGTAGGACAGGCTTCAGCCTGTCATGCCCCTTGTCGTGGGACAGGCTTCAGCCTGTCATGCCCCTTGTCGTGGGACAGGCTTCAGCCTGTCACCCCACAGGAACGCGCCGGCTCGTGACTGCCCAGACCCCCTCGCCGGACGTTCGCCTCAGCCCTCCAGGCTTCGGCTCTCTGCATGTCCGCTTCGCTTCGCCATCCATGGCTGCGCTCGCTTCCATAGCCCGGCTCGAGGGCATGGGCAGCCCCGAGCCGGGTTGGGCGAGTTGAGGCATGACAGGCTGAAGGCCTGTCCCACAAAGGCAAGCGGGACGCTTGCCCCACGGGGCCGCAACCGCCGTGCCGAACCGGATTGGCGGCGCGGCCGGGATTTCCGGGCTTGAGCGTTTCCGGGGGCGTCACTACCTTCCCCGCCCATACGGCGCGGCCCGCCGACCCCGGTTACCCAGTTTCGCACGCCCCCCGCAGCCTGCCCTGAACGTCTTCGAGACCGGGCCGGTGGCGCGGCAACGCGAAGAATCCGATTCGATATGGCGACACCCCCGGCTACGCCACGACCGCCCAGCATGCACTATTTCCTTCGCGCCATCCGCGACGCCGCCAAGCGGTGGCCGCTCCTCGCCGCCGCCTTCCTCTGCTCGGCGGGCGTCGCCGGCCTGTGGGGCGCGAACATCGCCGCCCTGTTTCCGATCATCGAAGTCACGCTCAACGGCGACTCGTTGCAGTCGTGGAACGAGCGCCGCCGCACCGACGCCCAGGCACGCGTCGAGGCCGGCCGCGAGGAGCGCGAGACGCTCGAGCGAAAACTCTCCGCCGGTGAACTGGCCGGCCGCGAGGCCACCGCCGCCCGCCACCGGATCGACACGCTCGCGCTCGCCGCCCGCGGCGACGAGGCGGTGGTCTACTCCTCCGAGAAACTCGCTCCCTGGCTCGAGCGGTTCCTGCCGACCGACCCCTTCACCACCGTCCTCTGGGTGGTGACGTTCGTCGTCGTGAGCACGTTCGTGAAGCATGCGTTCCTGCTCACGAGCACGCTCATCGTCAGCTGGGTGGCGATGAACATCAGCCGCGACCTGCGGCTCCAGGTGTTCGACAAGGCGCTCGCGCTCGACCGGGCCCAGTTCATGCGCAGCGGCTCGGCGGGATTCATGGCGCAGGTCACGAGCACCTCGGACATGCTCGCCAGCGGGATCACGAGCGTGTTCGGCGGGGCGGTGACCGAGCCGCTCAAGATCATCGCCTGCCTCGCCGGTGCGTTCTGCATCTCCTGGCAGCTGACGCTCGCCTGCCTCACGCTGGCGCCGCTCGTCGGCTTCATGATGGTCTGGCTCAACCGGCGGATTCGCGGCGTCTCGAAGGGGATTCTGGCCCGGTCGCTCGGCTTCCACCACGTCCTCCTCGAAGCCCTCAACAACGTGCTCACGGTGCAGGCCTACACGATGGAGGACTTCGAGCGGCAGCGGTTCCGCACCTGCACGCGCGACATGATGAAGACCGGTATGTGGCACACCTTCTACTTCGCCCTCGCCAACCCGATCACCGAGATCCTCGGCATCGGCATGGTGGCCACGTCGATCGCCGTCGGCGCCTGGCTCGTCATCAACCAGGAGACCCAGATCTTCGGGATCACGATGACGGAACGGCCGATGACGGTGCCCGGCATCATGGTGTTTTTCGGCATGCTCATCGGGGCGAGCGACCCGGTGCGGAAGCTCTCCGGCGTCTTCACCGGCGTGAACGTCGGCATCGTCGGCGCCCAGGCGCTCTATCCGCTGCTCGACACCCCCTCGAAACTCCGCGAGCCCGAGCATCCTCGCTCCGTCGCCTCGCCGCACCGCGAGATCCGCCTCGACGGCGTATCGTTCAGCTACGACGGCATCGACACGGTGCTCCGGGACGTGAACGTCTCGATCCCGTTCGGCGAGCGGGTGGCGATCGTCGGCCCGAACGGCGGCGGCAAGAGCACGTTCGTGAACCTCGTCTGCCGCTTCTACGACCCGACGGCCGGCCGGGTGCTGCTCGACGGCGTGCCGCTCACGGACCTCGCCCTCCACGACCTGCGGAAGCGGATCGCCCTGGTCACCCAGCAGACGGAACTGTTCAACGAGTCGATCCTCTACAACATCCGCTACGGCCGCTGGGACGCCACCGAGGAGGAGATCGAGGAGGCCGCCCGCAAGGCCCACGCCCACGACTTCATCTCGGAGTTTCCCGACGGCTACCGGACGATGGTCGGCCCCAACGGCTTCCGGCTCTCCGGCGGGCAGCGGCAGCGGATCGCGCTGGCCAGGGCCTTCCTGCGGAACGCCGAGATCCTCGTGCTCGACGAGGCCACCAGCCAGATCGACGTGGAGAGCGAGCGGCTCATCCACGAGGCCCTTGCCCGCTACGTGGAAAACCGTACCGTGATCATGATCACGCACCGGGCGAGCACGCTCGCGCTCGCCGACGCGATCATCCAGGTGGAACACGGAGTCGTCACGAAGCGGCCGGCCTCCCAGATGCAGGCCGCGTGACGGAACGCGTGGGCGAAACCTCCGCTCCGGGCAGGCCATCGAAGTTCCGCGTCGTCTGCCCGCGCGGGCACGCGCTCAAGGCGGGCCCGCACCTCTTCGGGCAGCAGGTCGTCTGCCCGGAGTGCAACGAGATGTTCGTCCTCCGCGAGGAAGACAGCCTCGAGCACCGCAAGGAGCGGGAGAAGGCCCGGCTCGCCGAGGAGGAACTGATGGCGAAGCGCTGGCTCTCGCGGTCGATCTGGGCCGCGGCCTTCATCGTGGCGTCACTCGCCGGGATGATCGCCGTCAGCTTCGCCCTGCGGAAGCCTTCGCCCCCGCCAGCCGATCCGCCCACCGCCCCGGATCCCGCGGCTCGAAGCGAGTGATCTCGAAGCTGTCGCGAACCACCGCCCGGACGCTCCGCAGATCGACCGAGCCATCGCGGGCGAGCAACTGCACGAGCAGATTGCCGATCGCCGTCGCTTCGACCGGCCCCGCGAGCACCGGGCGGTTCGTGGCGTCGGCGATCATCTGGCACAAGAGCGCGTTCTTCACGCCCCCCCCGACGACGTGGATCCGCGACACGCGCCGCCCCACCAGCGCATCGAGTTCCCCGAGCGTGCGGCACACCGCCGCGGCCACGCTTTCGAGCGCCGCGCGGACGACCGCGGCCGTGGACTCGGGCACGGGCTCGCCCGAGGCGCTCGCCAGCGCCCGAATTGCCTCGGGCATGTCGGCCGGCGCGACGAGCGACGGATGGTTGGGATCGACGAGCGTCACGAGCGGCGGCGCCTCCGCCGCGAGTGCGGTGAGCTGCTCCCAGGTCCACGCCTTGCCCGCGCGCTGCCAGGCGGCCCGGCACTGCTGCACGAGCCACAGGCCACAGACGTTCTTGAGCAGCCGCGTCGTGCCGCCGATCCCGCCCTCGTTGGTGAAGTTGCGGGCCAGGCACTCCGGCGTGACGAGCGGCCGGTCGAGCTCCGCCCCCACCAGGGCCCATGTGCCGAGGCTGACGTAACACCAGTCGGGCCGTGCACTGGGCGGCTCCGCGGCCGGGACGGCCGCGACGGCGCTCGCCGTGTCGTGCGTGCCGGGCACCACGACGGAGACCCCCGCGAGCCCGGTGTCGGCCGCGACGTCGGCCCGCAACCCGCCGAGGACCGTGCCCGGCTCGACGAGCGGCCCGAACACGCGCCGCGGCAGCCCGAACCGCTCGATCAACCCGAACGCCCAGTCGTGGGCCTGCGGATCGTAGCACTGCGAGGTGGAGGCGTTGGTGTGCTCGTTGGCCGCAACGCCCGACAGCAGCCAGTGGAAGAGGTCCGGGATCATGAGCAGGCGGTCGGCCGCCCCCAGCACGCTCGAGCCCCGGCGCTGAAGGGCGAGCAGCTGGTAGAGCGAGTTGATTTCCATGAACTGCAGGCCCGTCGCGGCGAAGATCTCCGCCCGGGGCACGGCCGCCTCGGCGGCGGCGAGCATCCCGCGCGTGCGGGCGTCGCGGTAGCAGACCGGGTTGGCCAAAAGCGCTCCGTCGGGCCCCAAAAACGAGAAATCGACGCCCCAGGTATCGACACCCACGCTCCGCACGGCCGCCCCATGACGCTCAGCCGCCAGCCGCAGGCCGACCACGACCTCCTGCCAGAGCCGGACCAGGTCCCAGACGAGCTCACCCGCGAGCGCGACCGGGCCGTTCTCGAAGCGGTGAATCTCCTCGAGCTCCAGGAGCCGCCCGTCGAAGGCACCCGAGACCACGCGCCCGCCCGACGCCCCGAGATCGACCGCCAATGCCACGCTGCGCGCCATGCCTGCTCCTCCTGAATGGCCCCGGGCGAAGCCGGGGGATCGACAGCGTAGCCGCCCTCACGACCAGGGTCGATAAATCCCGAAAAACTCCCTATCGTGGGCCTGTCATGTCCACCGTCGAACGCTCCCGCGATCCCGCCCCCGAACTGCTCGCCGAACTCGCCGCCGCCAGCGCGAGCCTCGAGCAGGCCGAGCCGCCCGAGATCATCCGCTGGGCGGCGGAACGGTTTGGCGCGCGGCTGACGATGGCCACCGCCTTCGGCCCGGAGGGCTGCGCCATCATCCACTGGCTCGCGACGGTGGCACCGCAGACACACGTCTTCAATCTGGAAACCGGCTACCAGTTTCGCGAGACGCTCGAGCTCCGGGACCGGCTGGCGAAGCGCTATGGCATCGAGGTGGTGCTCGAAAAGCCCGACACGACCGTCGAGGAATATGAGCGGCTCCACGGTGGACCGCTCTACCGCACCGACTCCAACCGCTGCTGCCACGACCGCAAGATCACCGTCATCGAGCGGGTGCTCCGCGATTTCGACGCCTGGATGAGCGGCATCCGCCGCGACCAGAGCCCCGATCGGGCCACCGCGCCGATCGTGGGCTGGGACGCGAAATTCGGCGTCGTGAAGATCTCGCCGCTGGCCAACTGGACGAAAGCGAAGATCTGGGACCTGATCGTGCGGGAAAACATCCCGTACAACCCGCTGCACGACCAGGGCTACGTGAGCATCGGCTGCTGGCCGTGCACCCGGGCGATCACGGCCGGCGAGGACGAACGCGCCGGCCGCTGGAGCGGCACGGCGAAGACCGAGTGCGGCCTGCACACGCAGAAGTAGGACAGGCTTCGGGCTCCGTTCACACAAGCCCGCATCCCACACAAGCCCGCAGCGCAAGCAAGGGCCCTCCGCCAACCACCCCTCCCTCGCTTGCGCTTCGGGCTCCCGTCGAACGCTACTTCTTCACGAGGGTGTCGAGGAGCGCGCTGATTTCGGGGCCCTTGAGCGGGGCTTCGAGCGTCTTGCGCCGCTCGTCCACGAGGGCCCGTGCGGCCAGCTCCCGCTGCCCGGCATGCAGGAGGAGCACGCCCGGGACCGGCGCGAAGAACGGATCGGTGGACAACTTGTTGAAGGCCTCGAGGGCGGCGTCGCCGAGCCCCTGCGCGCTCACGACGAGACAATCGGCCGGCGCCGGGATCGCGGAGAAGCGGCCCAGGGCCCGTTCGGGGTTCTCGGTCATCAACACGCGATAGCCGAGCCCGGTGAACAGCTTACGGAGCACGTCCTGCGGCTTCTCGCCGGCCTCGACCACCATGAGCGTGCCCTTGCCGCCGGGCTTCGGGCCGCTTAACGCCGGGGCGGCGGCGGCGGCGGCGGACGGGGCCTCGCCCGTCTTTCCGGTGGCCGGCAACGCACCGGCCCGATACTTCTCGATGAGCGGCTCGACGGCCCGCCGGATGTCGCTCACCGCCTGCCAGCGCTCCATCGGGTCGATCACGAGCATCCGGTTCACGGCGTCCACGACGTCGCGCGGCACCTCGGGGGCCGCGGTGTGGAGCGGCACGATCGAGGTGTAGCGCCGCGGATCGGAACGCTCGGCCCGGTCGCGCGTCTCCTTCAGGGCCGGTTTGCCGGCGAGCGCGAGGTAGGCGATCGTGCCGAGGAAGAAGATGTCGCTCCGCTGGCTGTCGTCCTTCATGCCCGACAGGTTCTCGAGCGTGGCGTAGTCGATCGTGCGCGGCTGCTCCATCTTCCCAAGCGACTTGTCGCCGGTGTCGGCATCGACGCCGGCGAGACCGAAGTCCACGAGCTTTGCCTGCCCCAGCGCGGAGACGAGCACGTTGGAGGCCTTCAGGTCGCGGTGCGTGAGGCCGCGGCGATGGGCGTATTCGAGCCCGGCCAGCATCTGCCCGAGGATGTCCACCGCGCGCGGCAGATCGACGGCGCCGCGGATGCGCACCAGTTCGCGGAGCGTCTGCCCCTCGACGAACTCCATCGTGATGTAGCTCGTGTTGTTCTGCTGCCCGACATCTTCGATGGCGACGATGTTCGGGTGCCGCAGCAGCCGACCCATCTCGCCTTCGCGCCGGAACGCCTTGCACTTCTCCGCGTCGGCGCTGTAGCGGCTGCGGAGCACCTTCACCGCGATCGTGGCGTTGGTCTCGACGTGCGTGGCGCGGTACACCCGGGCGAACGATCCGGCGCCGACCTGGTAGAGGATCTTGGCGCTGCCGTAGAAGAAGCCCTGGCGGTCGCCCCGCAGGAGCCGCTCGAGTTGGTAGCTCGTGAGCAGTTCGTGGCGGACGAGCGCCGAACCGAGGGCCTCGATCGGCAGGTTGCGGCCCCCCAACTCGGCCCAGATGGGGTGGAGGTCTCCGGGCGCGAGGAGTTGGAGTTCCTCCGCGCGGTTGGCGAGTTCCTCGGCCGTGGCTGGTTTCATGAACGGGTGGGCGGGACGCTGGGGCCGGGCTCTCTCACCAATTGCTCATTTTTGTCCGAAGTGGCCGCCATGCAAGGGTTCCCGGGGTTCTGCGTCGGCAGGGTGGTCTGGAGCCGATGCCACGACGGCTGCTACAAGCCATCCCCCGACTCGCTCCCCCCGGCTCAGGCCTCATGCACCGCCCTCGCCCGCACCGCGCTCGTTCGGTTCGGCTTCCCGGGCTCCCGCCCGCCCCGACGGTCGGCGCCTGGCTGCTGCTGATCGGCCTCGTCGCGACGGCGACGGCCGCGGCGGCGACGTTCGAGGATGACTACGAGGGGCCCGAGACGAAGTGGTCGGTTGGGGAATCGGACGTCAACCCGCGGGTGATCTCGCACGCGCTCTCCACGGCGGCGCCGCACCGGGGCCGGTCGTGCGAGCGGTTCGTGATCGACGCCTCGGCGGGCACCACGCTCCGGCTCATGACACCGATGGGCGACGCGCGGGTGATCGATGAGTGGCAGGCGTCGCTCTGGATCCGCTCCAGTCGCCCCGACGTGCGACTGTCGGCCCGGATCCGACTGCCCAACTTCACCGCGCCCGCGACCGGCAGGCCCGTGGACGTGCTCGTGCATGGCACCGTCTCGCGCGACGCCGACCGTTGGGAGCGACTCACCGTCGGCAAGCTCGACGAGGGACTGCGGCAGCAGCTGCCCGCGCTGAGGGCCGAATTCGGTCCCGTCGGCGATCTTTCCGGCGCCGTCGTCACGCACCTCGTGCTCGAACTCTACTCGACGCCGGGCCGCTACGACATGGCCATCGACGACGTGCTCGTGGTCGGCAGCATCACCTCGCTCGCTGCGACACCGCCCGAGGCCGACGCCGCGCCAGCCCGGCCGGACCCCGCCGTCCAGCCGGCCCAATTCGTCGCGCCGCCACCCGTTGCGCCGCCCGCTGCGTCCCCGCCCCCGCCCCAGCCCGCAGCACCGCCGGCCCCCACCGCGCCGGCTGACCTTCCGAGCGGCATCAATCGCGGCGTGCTCGAGGTGGGCGGACTCCCGTTTTTTCCCCGGGCCATCGACCACAACGGCGAGCCCCTCGAGGCGATCGCGGCCCTGGGATTCAACTGCGTGCGGCTCGCGGCGCCGGCATCGAGCGACCTCCTCGCCGAGGCCCGCCGCGCCGGCATGTGGGTGATCTGCCCGCCGCCGGTGCTGCCGGACGTGGATATCCGCGACCCCGACTCGTTGCCGGTGTTCTCCTCGAACTGGGACCGCGTGCTGCTCTGGGATCTGGGCAGCGGGCTGGCCGAGCGGGATGTCGAAACCCTCGCCGAAAAGGCGCGGCGGGTCCGGGCCTGCGACGTGCGCGCGGGGCGCGGCCTCATCGCCGAGGCCGACTCGGGCCTGCGGTCGATCTCCCGACACGTGGACATGCTCGTGGCCCGCCGCACCGTGCTCGGCACGAGCCTCGAACTCGACGACTACCTGACCTGGCTCAAGGAACGGCCCCGGCTCGCGCGGCCCGGCACGCCGGTGATCGCGACGCTCGCGACCGAACTCGACCCGCGCACGGCGCAGCAGGCGGCGGCCCTGGCGGGCATCGGCGGCCGCGGGCTGGCCGTCGATCCGGAAAGCCTCACGCTCGCCGCGTTCGCCGCGGTGGCCGGGGGCAGCCGCGGCATCCTGTTTTCCTCATCGCGCCGGATCGACGGCGACGATCGCGAGTCGCGGGCCCGCGCCGCCGCCGCGCAGGCCATGAACATCAAGCTCAAGCTCCTCGAACCGTGGGCCGCCGCCGGACGCTATTCCTCGACGGCACAGGCGAGCGACGCCGAGGTGCGGGCCGTCGTCGTCGAGGCGGCGCGGGCCCGGATGGTGCTCGTGTGGCGCGGCGTGCAGGGCGCGCAGATCGTCGCCCGGCACTACGCCGGCGATCTTCCGGACGATGCGGCCTCGCTCACGCTGCTCGTGCCCGGCGTGCCGGAGGCGCATCAGGCCTGGGAGGTCCACCCCGGCGGCCTCCGGCCCGCGCGGCAGCGCCGCGTCACGGGCGGCGTCTCGATCGTGCTCGATGGTTTCCGCTCGTCGGGGCTCCTGCTCATCAGCGGCGAGCCGGCCGTGACGGGGCACATCCAGGAGCGGGCCCGGGACCTGGCGCCGCTGGCCGTCGCGTCGGCCCGCGCCCAGACGGCGATCGTGCTCGCCGACGGGGCGGAGATGCTGGCCCGCCTCCCGCCGAGCGCCCTCGGCCACCTGCCCGCCGCGCGGATGCTCGGCGAGGCGCAGCGGTCCGCCGCGGAAGGCGAGGCGGTCGCGGCGGCCGATCCGGCCCAGGCACTCGCGCGGTTCGAGCGGGCAGCCGCCATCGGTGGGCAATTCGAGCGGCTCACGTGGGAGCGCGGCATCGTCGCCACCGGTTCGCTCGTGGCCGGCCCGCTCGCGACGTCGGACGCCACCCTCGCCGAGCACTGGCGGTTCATCGAGGCGCTCGGTGGTGTCGCGGCCGGCGAGAACCTCGTCTCCGGCGGCGGCATGGAGCGGATCGACGACCTCGCCGGAGCGGGCTGGCGGCACTTCGCGTTGCCCCAAGGAGACCTGCGCACCACGGTTGAGATCTCGCGCAGCGAGCCGGCTGCCGGCAGCGCGTCGCTGCGCATGCGGGCGGAAGCGGCCGACGCCGCGGCGGCGCCGGATGTCGTAGAGACGCCGCCGGTCTGGGTCACGACACCGCCGATCACGGCGCCGACCGGCAAACTGCTCGAGATCGAGGCCCGGGTGTGGGTACCGCAGCCGATCAAGGGCAGCGTCGATGGGCTGCTGGTGTTCGACTCGCTCGGCGGTCCGGCGCTCGCGGAGCGGGTGGGACGGACGTCGGGCTGGCGGCGGCTGGTGCTCTACCGGATCGTGCCGGAGGAAGCGGCAGGCGAACCGGTCACAGTGACGTTCGCGCTCACCGGCATGGGCGAAGCCCGCATCGACGAGGTGGCGGTCCGCGTGCTCGACCGGGCCGCGGGCGGCGTTCCCGGCACCGTCGTCTCGACGGCGCCGCAGGCCGGCGGCGTGCGTCCGTTCCCACGCCCCGACGATCTCCTCGGCCCCGGAACCGTCGCCACGACGCTACCCCCCGGGCCTGTGCCTGGGCGTCAGCCCGACGGACAGGACGATGCGGTGAAGCCTCTGCCGACCGTGCCGCAGTGGCCGGGCGCGAACCTGGGGTGGCCGAAGATCCTGCCGTTTGGCCAACCCGCGAATGCACCGCCCCCGGGGCCCGGCGGCGGCCGCGTCGATCCCTTCAAGCGAGCGCGGGCGCAGCAGTAGGCCGCTACCCGCGCGCGGCACGGGCTGCCGCGTCGAGTTCCACGAGTCGCGCCGTGCAGATCTCCACGAGCGCCCGTTCGTCGAGCGCGGCGATCTCCTCGGGCTGGATGAGCCGGCCGAACTCGACGCGGACCCTTCCCGGCCGCGGAAAGCGGCGCGTCTTCGGCCAGCATTCCCATGCCCCCACGATCGCCACCGGCACGATCGGCACCCGTGCCCGCTTGGCGATCAGCGCGAAGCCGCTCTTGATCTCGCCGAGTCGGCCGTCGGGCGTGCGCGTGCCCTCCGGAAAGATGATCACGGCCGCCCCTCCCTCGAGCCTGCGGATCACGGTCTTCATCGCGGCCACGGCCGAAGACTCGCGATCGATCGGCACGGCGTCGAGGGCCGTGATGATCGCGCCGAACGGCTTGAACTTGTAGAGCGAACTGCGGGCCAGGCTCGACAACCGCCGGTCGCAGGCGAGCCCCAGCAGCAGCGGGTCGAGGTGGCTCTGGTGGCTCGACAGCACGATCAACCCGCCGCGGTCGGGCAGTGGCTCGGCGAATCGCGTCCGCACGCCGAACACCGAGACGCCGAGAGCGCGGCAGATGATCCAGAGGGCGCTGTAGAGCCAGCGGCCGAAGAGGCTGTGACCACCGCCGCGGCCGGTCACCGCCGGCTGGTCGGGGGCCGCGCTCATGGCCGCGCCGCCTGCCGCCGCGCTTCGACCAGGGCCACGAGCCGCTCGACGACCTCGGCCCGCGACAGGGCGTCGGTCTCGAGCACGATCGCGTCGGCGGCCGGCTCGAGCCGGCCGATGGGCCGAGTGCGGTCTCCCTCGTCGCGCCGGGTCTGCGAAGCGAGCACGTCGGCGAGCGTTGTCCCGCCTCCTCGCGACTCCTCCTCGCGATGGCGGCGGCGGGCCCGCTCCTCGGCCGATGCCGTGAGGAACACCTTCACGTCGGCATGAGGAAACACCACCGAGCCCTGGTCGCGGCCCTCGGTCACGACGTCGCGTCCCTCGGCCATCCGCCGCTGGAGCTGTTTCATGGCATTACGCACTTCGGCTGCGTCGGCCACCGGTCGGGTCGCCTGCGTGATCCGGTCGGTGCGGATCTCGGCCGAGACATCGCGGCCATCGACGAGCACCCGCCCGTCGGCGAACACGATGCGAATCGCCTCGGCCAGGGCCGCGAGCCGCGGTGCGTCGTCGAGGGGCAGGCCCCGCTCGAGTGCGACGAGCGCCACGGCGCGGTACATGGCGCCGGTGTCGATGTAGCACCAACCGAGCCGCTCGGCGAGCGCCCGGGCCGCCGAACTCTTGCCGGCACCGGCTGGGCCGTCGAGGGTGATGATCATGTCGTCGCTCCTGCCGGCGCGGGCGGCGCCGGATTTCGCTCCCGCAGGAGCGCCAACGCTACCGGCCGCGGCGGCCCGATGCCAAGCCCGAGCACGAACCGCCCCGAGACGGCGCGACCATCGGCCGCGGTCAGGATGGAATCCACGGTATGCGGCGTGGACCTGACATGAAACGGCAGCCCGCCGGTGGCGATGAGCACGGCCTCGGTGCGGGACCGGTCGCCGACCGGTTCGATCTCCAGGAAGTGCGGGGCGGTGAACCGCGTGCGCTCCGTCACGATCGATTCGCCGTGCAGGCTGCGGCGGAGGTCGATGTCGTCGTTTTCGTTCCAGGCGAACCGGCAGGCGACGTAGGCCTCGAACAGGGGCCCCGCGAGAGCCTGTTCGAGCCGGCACTCGACGTCGAGCCGCACGATGGGCCGATCGTCCAGCAGCGTGAGCCGCTGGGTGAACGCCCCGAGGACCGCACCCGAGGCCGCGACGAACCGCCCGCGGCTCACGATCGACGCGTCGGACTCACGGTCGATCCGCTCGGCCTCCATCCGCGCGTACTCCGCCCGCTCCTCCACGCTCTCCCAGGCGGCGCCCACCGGGGGCGCGGGCCGCGTGGAACGTATGGCGAGGACCTGCGACAGCCGGTTGCCCCGGCCGCCCGGCGCGCGCAGCGACAGCACTCCGCCCGACTGCGGATGCACGGCGACCCGCAGCATCGCATTGGCAAGCACGAGCCGGTCGTCGGCCGCCGGGGCGGGGGCGAAGAGCCGACGCCAGACCGATGGTCCCGCGGTGCGGGTGGGATTCCCACACGTCGCCGACGGGCCCGCTGCGCCGAGTATCGGCAACCCCTTGGGATCGATTGTGGCCGCCTCCGCCTCCGCGACGAGCCGTGCGATGCAGGCCGCCGGGGTCTCGGACGACACGCCCGGGAGCGTCGGCGGAAACGCATCGGGCGGGAAGTCGGCGAGCATCCCGGCCGTCGGCGTCTCCGCGAACAGCGTCGCGGGCGTCACGAATCGCCCGAGGAACGTGGTCCACAAGGCGATCCGGCGCAGGTCGTGGAACCACGGGCTCGCCGTTCCCGCGTGATGGGCGAAGGAGACGATGCAGGTGTGGTCGTGGTCCATCGCATCGCCGACCTTCTCGGCGAGTTGCAGGATCGTGCCGGCCGCCCGGGCGTCGAGCGGGGGCTGCGCGACCGCCTCGATGGCCACGCCGTCGGGCCCCTGCCAACGGATCCGGTTCGCGCCCGGGTGGGGTAGCGGCGTGCCGTCGAAGAGGTTCCAGATCGCCCCGCGATACCCGCGCGCGGCAAGCAGCCCCGGCAGGAACGCCGACGATCCGCCGGTGCACTGGCCGAAGGTCACGGGGGCCATGCCGAGCAGCCGGCTGAACGTCGCCCGGCCACGATCGAGCGACGCCCCCAGCGACTCGAGCAACAGGAAATCCACCGGCGTTTCGTCGTCGCGACCGCCGAGGATCTCGACGGCTCCGGCGCCGCTGCGCTCGCGGAGCCGCGCGAGCAGGCCGGGATCCTCGCGCTCGAGCCGCTCGAGGAGGCGGCCCGTGGCGAGCAGGCCGAGCGGCACGGGCGAATCGAGTTCCCCGGCCAGCCGCCGACCCAGCGTCGAATCGGCCACGAGCACGAGGTCGAGCAGCCAGACGTCCACGGGGTAGTACTGTGCCCGCGTCGTCTCGAGCATCGCGAAGCATTCGCGGAGGCCGGCCCGGGCGGCCGCCTCGTCGCCCGCGACGGCGGCGCGGGCCGCTGCCACCACGGCGTCCGAGAAGTCGGCCGAGACGATCCCGGTGGACGACCGCATGCGGCGGGCGAGCAGTTCGGCGAGGAGCCACGCGAGCCCGAGCGCGTGGAAGTCGGCGACGAGTACGGACGTCGTCCCGACGGCCACCCCCGCCGACTCGAGCGCCGCGATCGCGGCCGCGGTCGTCGCGTCGCGGCCATGCGTGTCGCGGACGAAATGCGATCCAGCCAGGCCGGCCATGTCGAGCAAGGCCGCGAACCGCTCGTCGCACGCAGGCGGCACGAGGCCGAGCAGCGTCGCCGCATCGGCCGGCGGCGTTTCGACGCTCACCCAGTTCGGAGCGGAGCCCACGGCGGCGATCAGGGCCGGATGCCAGGCGGCCGTCCACACCGCCAGCAGCTCGTCGGCCTCCCGGTCGTCGAGCCAGGTTGGGAAATCGTCGAGCGAATGGCAGGGGAGGAAGACGACGAGCCGCTCGGGGTGCATGACGACGAGTGTACTTTCCCAGCGTTCCGTATCTGACGACGTAGGACAGGCTTCAGCCTGTCACACAGACGTAGGACAGGCTTCAGCCTGTCACACAAGCCTGTCCTACGCCTGACCGACCTGGCGGAGCAGTTCGGCGAGCCGCGCCTGCAGGTCGAGCATCGCCTGCCAGTGGGCGAAGTCGATCTCGACCGTCTCGTTGCCCGGCCGCATCACCGCTCCCTCGCTCGCGTCCCGGAGAATGCCCTGCACGTATTCGAGAAGTTCCGACATCTCCGCCGACTGGGCCGGCGACAGGCGGCCGGGAATCGGCGGCGGGCCGCCGGGGAGGAGCGGCGTGCGCACCTCCGACAGGTCCTCGATCACGTCGGACTCGTGGCTGGCGATGCGATCGAGCTGCGCGTTCATCTGCCGGGCCCGCTCGTCGCCGTGCTGCGGCAGTTTCACGGCGATCTCGGCGATGCGGCGGTCGATATCGCTGTGCGAGCCGACGAGCAGGAGCGAGCGGCCGACCGCGATCAGGTCGCCGTCGCGGACGATGCGGACCTGGATGTCCTCGCCGTTGACCTTGGTGCCGTTGGTGCTCTCGAGGTCGGTGAGCACGATCCGGTCGTTGTCGTCCTGGAGCTTGAGGTGGTAGCGGCTGATCCGCTCATCGTTGAGCTGGATCGAGTTGCCCTCCTCGCGGCCGATGGTGACGGGCGTCGGCAGGTGGTCGAACGTCCGCCCGCGGTCGGCTCCGTGCAGCACTCGTAGCGTGACAAAGGCCATGGTATTTCTGATATTCCTCAAAAATCATCCATCGGTCAAACAAACGGGTCGCCCGCACCTTTCCCCCGCGGTACGATGCAGGCCATGCGTCCGTAGCTCAATTGGATAGAGCATCGGTCTTCGGAACCGAGGGTTGCAGGTTCGAGTCCTGCCGGGCGTATAAGGTGTCGATCAAAAGCGACGGCCCGGGCCATTGCTGGCCCGGGCCGTGCTCGTTTTCCCAGTCGTTTCGAATCAGCCGGTCAAACCGGCTGCGAGGGCGTTCACTCGCAGCAGGGGACCTCGCGGTACACCGTCTTGGGCACGCAGCGGGTCACCGTGTAGGCGACCTGCTTCGGCACCATCCGGACCACGTCCACGGTCTTCGTGTAGTGGACCGGCCGAGTGGTGCACACGGGCACCTGCTTAGTGCAGGTTTCCTTGACCATGGTGCAGACCTTGTAGGTCTCCTCGCGGGAGCACTGCTCCTGCACCATCTTGCACACCTTGTAGGAGCAGGTGCGGACACGCTGCTCCGGGACCATCTTGCAGACCTGGTAGGTCCGGACACGCTGTTCCGGAACCATCGTGCAGACCTGGTAGCTGCAGTGACGGACCTGGACTTCGGGCACCATGCGGCACACCTGGTACGAGCAGGTGCGGACACGCTGCTCCGGAACCATGCGGCACACCTGATACGTCCGAACACGCTGCTCCGGCACCATGCGGCACACCTGGTAGGTGCAGGTGCGGACACGCTGCTCCGGAACCATGCGGCACACCTGGTACGTCCGGACACGCTGCTCAGGCACCATGCGGCACACCTGGTAGGTGCAGGTACGGACACGCTGCTCCGGAACCATGCGGCACACCTGATACGTCCGAACACGCTGCT
>JBBAVM010000067.1:10844-18069 GCA_040397685.1 Pirellulales bacterium | reverse complement strand
GTGGCCCACACGCTCGTGTTCTTCATCTTCCTCGTCTGCAACTGCGGCGGCTGCCTCCTGCCGATCGGCGATCCGCCGCTGTTTCTGGGCTACCTCGAGGGGGTGGAGTTCCTCTGGACGCTCAACCTCTGGAAGCCGTGGCTGTTCACCAACGCCGCGCTGCTCGCGATCTACTGGGCGTGGGACACCTTCTTCGCCCACCCGCGCGAGGCGGCCCGCGACGTCGCCCGCGACGAAACCCAGACCACCCGGCTTCGCATCGGCGGGCTCCTTCCCAACGCCCCCCTGATGGCCGCCGTGATCGCCGCCGTGGCGCTGCTCGACCCGTCGAAGGCCCTGCCTGGCACGACCTGGCATCCATGGATGTTTCTCCGCGAGGCGACGCTGCTGGCCCTCGTGGCGGCCTCGCTCGTGCTCGGGTCGGCGGCGGTGCGCCGGGAGAACGGTTTTTCCTTCGGCGCGATCCTGGAGGTCGCGGCGTTGTTCATCGGGATTTTCGTCTGCATGCAGCCGGCGCTCGCGCTCCTTCACGAGCGCGGCGCGAGCCTTGGCATCGACTCGGCCCGGGCCTTCTTCTGGGCCACCGGGGCGTTGTCGAGCGTCCTCGACAACGCCCCGACGTATCTCGTGTTCTTCAAGACGGCCCAGGCGCTGCCGGCGGCGGGCGCGACGATGGCCGACGTGGCGGTGGACCGACTGGCCGCAATCAGCCTCGGCGCCGTATTCTTGGGAGCGATGACCTACATCGGCAACGGGCCGAACTTCATGGTCAAGGCGATCGCCGAGCAGGCGGGCGTGCGAATGCCGAGTTTCTTCGGCTACCTGCTCTACAGTTTCGGCGTGCTCTTGCCGGTGTTCGCCGCGATGTCGTTTCTGTTCCTGTAACCGTTTTTTCGCGTAGCGAGCCCGCATGTACGACCACGTCACCACCGAGTCGCAACTCGCGCACCTGGTGACCCGCCTCGCCGACCATCCGCACGTCGCGTTCGACACGGAGTTTGTGTCGGAGCACACCTACCGCAGCCAGTTGTGCCTGATCCAGGTCGCGGCGCCGGGCATGCTCGCGGTGATCGACACGCTCAAGGTGCGGGAGCTCGAGCCCTTCTGGCGGCTGCTCACCGACCCGGGCCGCACGACGGTTGTTCACGCCGGCCGCGAGGAGATGGGGTTCATCCTCCACGCGATCCGGGCGCGGCCGGCGCGGCTCTTCGACGTGCAGGTGGCGGCCGGGCTCGTCGATCACGACTACCCCGCCGGCTACGCCTCGATCGTGCGGCGGTTTCTCAACGTGCAGACCAACAAGGGGGAGACGCGGACCGACTGGCGGCAGCGGCCCCTGTCGCCCGCGCAGCTCGACTACGCGCTCGACGACGTGCGGCACCTCGAGCAGCTCTGGCGGAAACTCGAGGGCAAGCTCGATGCGGCGGGCCGCACCGCGTGGATGCACGAGGAGATGGCCACCTGGCAGGACGACGTCGAGGAGTCGTTCTCGCGGAAGCGGTGGCGGCGGATCTCGGGATTGAGCGGCCTGCCTCGGCGCGAGCTGGCGATCGCCCGCGAGATCTGGCACTGGCGCGACAGCGTCGCCGAGGATCGCGACATGCCCCCGAAGCGGGTGCTGCGGGATGATCTCCTGATCGAGCTCTGCAAGCGGCGGAGCGCCGACCCGAAGCAGATCGGCGCCATCCGCGGCATGCAGCGGTCGGACCTCAAGTACATCATGAACGGCCTCTCCGAGGCGATTCAGCGCGGCCTCGAGCTGCCGGAGGAGGAACTGCCGGGGGGCGAGCGGCACCGGGCCCCGCCGCCGCAACTCGCCGTGATCGGCCAGTTCCTGGCCACCGCGATCGCGGGCGTGTGCCGGAAGCAGAAGATCGCACCGGCGCTCGTCGGAACCGCATCGGACATGCGCGACCTGCTCGCGTGGAAGCTCGGCCATTACGACGACGACCGGCCGCCGCTGCTCGCGAGCGGCTGGCGGGCCGGATTCGTGGGCCCGCTGGTGGACGACCTGCTCTCGGGCAAGGCAGCCCTGCGGATCGGCGACATCCGCGCCGCCGACCCGCTCGTCATCGACCGCGCGTAGGCCCCCCGCCCACGGAAGCCCGAAGCGTGAGGCCCCACGGAAGCCCGAAGCGTGAGGCTCCACGGAAGCCCGAAGCGCTAGCGAGGGAGGATCCCCTGCCGCGGCCACGTTGGCACCCCCTCCCTCGGTGGATATATTGCCACCTTATCGGACGTCAAATCGTCGCTCATGCTGTGGGGAGGTCTCTCATGAATCGCTCCGGATCGCTCGCGACATCAGTCGCAGTTGCCCTGTTCATCATCTGGCCGGTGGGCCGCGTCGCGACGGCCCAAACGGTGACCTGGGTCGGCAGCGGCTCGAACACGTCCTGGACAGCGACCCCGAACTGGAGCGGCACATGGGCCTCCGGCACGGCGACGCATCTTGTGATCGGCACAGGATTCACGAGCGGCACAACGCTCTGGAACAACGTCTCTTCATATGCTCAAGGCACCTTCTCCGGCGCCCGCATCGGCTCACTCACGCTTTCCAGCGCGACACCGTTCGCCGTGAACGGTGGCATGGTCTTCTTGAACGGGCCGATCCGATCGAGCGGGAGCGCAGCCCGCAGCGTGATCGCCCCGATCACGCTCCAGCAACCGTCCACCGACATCGAGGTCGCGCGAGGATCCGGGCTGCTGACCCTCGGCACGATCTACACGTCCACCGGCGCGTCGGTGTCGCTGCGCAAGACCGGCGGCGGTGAACTCGCCCTCAACGGCTCGTTTCTCACGGCTGGCCCCCAACTGACGACGTTTACGCTCCAGGACGGCGTCGTGACGCTCGGCGGCTCGCTCCGACAGGGCTTCGTCGCCGGTTCTTCATCGCCGCTCGGTCCCATCGGGAGCGGCAGTTTCTCGAGCGGAGTCCTCCGGCTCGAAGGGGGCACGCTCCGGTCGATCGCCACCGGGACGGGAAGTCTCCCCGCCCAGTACTACACGTTCGCCGTCCTGCAGGACACGATCCTCTCCGGCACGGCCGCTCTCGGCGATCCCGCCGGGCAGGCGAACGCACGGATGACGTTCATCAATGGCTTCCGGATCGAACGCGACTCCCAACTCGTCGTTCACAACGATACGACGCTGAACCGGGCGATCTCAGGGAGTTACGCCCTGACGGTGACGGGAGGCGGTCGCTTGAACCTCGGGGCAACGCCGCTTGTGTCCGGATCGGCACTCGGTCGGCTGATCGTCGATGGCGGCGGCGTCGGCATCTCGGGGTCGGCTGCCCTGCCGGCCGACGGCATCACGCTCCGCAACGGCGGCCGGCTCGACTCGCTGACAGGCTACACGCTGCCGGCTGGCCGAAGAATCACGATCGAGGGTGACGGTGTGCTGCGGTCGGCGAGTCCGAACGCCTTCGCCGACATGATCATCGGCAGCAGCCAAGTCGTCGGCTCCGGCACGTTGCGGATCGAATCGACGCAGCCGGTGCTCCCCCCGACGATGGACGCTGGTTACTACATCCAGCCGGGCCGAATCAGGATCACCGGCTCGAACATGGGCTTCACGGGCAGTACCGTCGTGAACGGCGGTGAACTCGTCGTCTCGCACCAGCGCGGCCTCGGCTTGACCTTCGTGAGCGGCGGCACGCAGGCGGTGACCGTGAACGCGGGCATCCTCACGCTCTCCGGGAGCGGCATGACGTCCACGCCCGATCTCACTCGCGTCGCGGTGAACCGCGGCGGGACGCTCAAGTTCGCCGCCGGCGCAAATGTGGTGCTCACGGCCACGACGGCCCCGGCCACCCCCATCGCCGGCATGGTGGGCCTCGAGTTCGCGACGCTCTCGGGGTCCGGCGCCGGGCTGCGGGTGGCCGACGGCGCGATCATCCAAAACTCAGGGACGGCCACGGCCCCGGCGACCCTCGCGTGCAATGTCGTCTACTCGAGTGCCGACGCCGGCACGGTCACGCTCGCTGGCACCTACATCCCCAACCGCCGCTTCACGTGGGGTGGCGAACTGAATGTTTCGGGGCAGTTGCAGCGGGCGGAAGGGGCAGGCCCGTTCAACCTCGTGATCCGCGGAGCTGGCGTGAACATGGGAGTCTCTCAGGCGACGTTCAGCGGCTCGACGACCATCGACAACGGCCGACTCTCGCTCACAAGCCCCGTCGCCCTCGGCCAACTCTCGACGGGCCGCAGCGTCCACATCAAACCCGGCGCGCAGTTGGATCTCGCCTCCGGTACCTTCTCGAGCCTGGCCATGGTGCCCGCAATTACAGGATCGTCGGCAGGGATGATCGGCTTCGCCGCTTCTGTTCCCAATGACGTGGTGCGCACGCTGGCTCGCGGTCAGAACGCGATCGGCCCTGCGTACTACCAGGATTACGTCTACGCGAGCAACCAGCCGCTCGACGCCGTGAATGGCGTCTATCGATTCGGAACGGTCAGCACGGGAAGCACTTTCGGCACCACGTGGCAGGTGCCGCGGGCGTTCGCGATCACGCAGCCCAATGTCCTCACCGGCTCGGCAAGCCTGATCGTCGGGGGACCACGCGGCGATGCCTTCGGGGCGGCGAGCAGTGTGCTGCGGATCGGCGCGAACCAGGATTTCACGGGAGGCGCGACCGTTCGCAAGGACTTCTTTCTCGGTGTCGATCAGTCGCTCGCATCGCCGTTTGGCACCGGCACGGTGACCATTGCAGGCCGCTTGCTTGCCACGGGGTCCAACGGTTCATTCGCGGGTCTCGCCAACCCAAGCCAAATCACGTTTGCCAAGGGGGGCGAACTCTGGCTCGACAACAGTGTCGGCGTGAATAACGACCGCTGGGGCGACACCGCGTCGATCGCGATCGATGCGGGTGCCGTGCGGCTCTCGGGCCGCGTGGGCGCCGCGGTAAGCGAGACGGTCGGCACGCTTTCCTACTCCGGTGGCTCCCGCATCTATCTCGACAACCTCACCTCGGGCTCAACGACCACGACGACGCTCACGATCAAGTCGCTCGCCCCCACAGGGCCCCATGCGACGCTCGATATTTCGGAGGCCTACGGCCCGGAGCGGCTGTTCGTGACGGAGGCGCCCACGACGATCGGCTCCGGAAGCGTCAAGCTCCTGCCTGGCGTCATCGACCGCCGAACCCAGGCGTTTGTCACCCGCTCGAGCACGACCGGCGAACTGGTCGCCGCCACCCCGAACGTGTCGTCGCTGACGGCGGCGAACAGCCAGGCCTACGTCGGCCTCTCGACGACCGTGACCGCGAGCACGAGCGTCTCGATGCTGGCGTTGCGCACCATGGCGCCGATCCTCGCGACCGGCACCGGCGTCACGCTCACGATCGGCGATGGCACGACTGCCCAATTGATGGCCGTCCACTCCGGCTCCGCAGAAATCCGCCCCAACCTCGTCTTCAACGGTGAAGGCATCGTCTATACGGGCAGCAACGCCCGCACCGTCTTCGCCGGCGTCGTCACGGCGACCAGCGGCATCGTCAAACTCGGCCCGGGCGACCTCGTGCTCTCCAACACGATGTCCCTCGCCGGCGCCGCCATGCAGGATCTGCGAGTGCGCGAAGGGCGAGTGGGTGGCAACGGCAGCCGAATGTGGAACGTGATCGTCGAGGGCAGCGGCGTATTCGCCCCGGGCAACAGCCCGGCCGTGATGGAAACCGGCGGTCTGCAAATGAGTGCGGACACAGCCACCGAAATGGAACTGTCGTCGCTCGATGCCGTCAGTGATCGAATCGATATCGCCGGCAACGTCACCCTCGACGGGTTCATCGATGTCATCGATTGGGAAGTTGACGGGGTCGGAACGATGGAGGTCGGCACTTACGACCTCATGACCTGGGGCGGTTCCTACACCGACAACGGAATCTCGTTGAGGTCGATGCCGGAAGGATTCGACGGCTACCTGAATCTCGATGCGCAAAACCGCGTGCTACAACTCGTCGTCGTCCCCGAGCCAGCGAGCGTCGTTCTCGGCCTGCTCGCCGCGTGTGGCGCAGCCACAGTCCGCCGCAGGCACCGCCAACGCCGGGCGGATCTCGGCTCCGGCCGGTAGCAGCCCCGGCAAACTCAACGTCGGCGGAGTTTTTGCCGATGGTATGGGTGCCCGGCCGATTGGCGGCCGGCGATCCACGTCCGCCACGGAGACCCGCACATGGGCAAGGGCAACAACTCGCAGAAGAACGACAAGAAGAGCATGAAGCCGAAGAAGGACAAGGCGAAGCCCGCCGCCAAGAAGTGAGCCGGGGCGGTCCGCGGCCGGCCGACTGGATCAGCAGACTGTGACACAAGTCCGCCGCAGTACGACGCCATTGTTCCCGTGAAGGGGCCACACCGGCTCCATCGAAGGCCCCGCCGCCGCCCTTCCCACGGAAGCCCGAAGCGCAAGCGAGGGACACGACGATTCCCTCGCTTGCGCTTCGGGCTTCCGTGCATTGACGAGGCTCGTGACCGGTGGATGGCACGATGCCCACATCCTCACAAGCGCACAACGCTTCGCTTCCTGCTCGGATTGCCGGGCCACCGGTGCGCCTATCCTGTGCCAAACACGACTTCCACGGATGGCTTGGTCAACGGGCAGGTAGACTCTCGGCATGGCCGCGGAACCCCTCGTTGACGACGAGTTTCTCCTCCTGATCGCCGACGTCAGCGGCTACACGCGGTTCATGCTCGCGAACCGCACGGCGCGGGTTCACGCGCACGGCATCATGTCCGACCTGCTGTCCGCCGTGATCGGGCAGGTCCGGCTCCCGCTCGAGGTGAACAAGCTCGAGGGAGACGCGATCTTCATGGTTGCAGCCCGGCAGGCCGACGGCTGGAAGACGATCGGCGCCGACATCGGGCGACGGCTCGCGGACTTCGTCGCCGCGTTCGATCGCAAGCTCACGGAACTCGCGTCCTCGACCATCTGCGACTGCATCGCCTGCCAGCAGATGGTCACGCTGCGGCTGAAGGTCATCGGTCATTACGGCGTCGCGATCCGCTCGCGGGTGTCGGGCTTCGACGAACTCTCCGGCGTGGACGTGATCGTACTGCACCGGCTCCTCAAGAACGTCGTCCCAGGGGCGGAGTACATCCTCCTGACGGAGCCCGCGTTCAGCTTCCTCGTGCCGCCGGGCGACTACGTGGCCCACCATGAGCATTACGACGACGTCGGCGACGTGCCGCTCCGCCTGCGGAAACTCCAGGCCGCGGTGCCCGCCTCCGCCCCGCGC
>JBBAVM010000067.1:0-10744 GCA_040397685.1 Pirellulales bacterium | reverse complement strand
AACGCGCCTGGCCTCAGAGAGCGACTGCTTCGCCATCGGCGATGCCCGACAGCGCATCGAGGACCGACTGCTCGATGTCCGTTCGAACGGGCCTCACGGCGCCATCGACGGATGTGAACAGCACGATGTTGCCGTGGCCGCTGCTGAACCTTGGAGGGTCGAACGTGGGCTCGGCGCCGAGGCCGTTTATCACGGGCCACCCGGCGGCTCCGATCCAGCCGATCGCCGCAGCGTTTTCACCGAGCATGATGGTGTTCGAGGTCCCGTCCGAGATCTCGCGGATTCGCCTCGCCCGCCGATTCACGAACACGCCAGTCCATTTTCTGCCCGTCGGCGTATTGCCGTATACGCCCGATACGCCGACATAATTCGATCGCCCCAGATTTTCCTCTCGACGCCCGCGAATCTCGACCACGGGCCCGGACGACGACTCATAGGGAAAGGTCGTGTCGATGATGAAATCCTGCTCCCCGGAAATTGCTGCAGGGCATCGCAGAACGGGTATCGGATCGCATGCCGCGCCAAGTGTTTCGGGCACTGCCCAGTAGCCGTAATAGGATTCGCCGGCTGCCTTGGCCGTGCGTTGCCGAAGAAGCGCTGGGTCGAGCCTGGAGTGGAGGGCGTTTTCTTCGAAGAAGGGCAGCAAAACCGGAAGGAGTCCGACATTCGAAAAGTCCCACTGCCATGTGTCCGGGGCCTCGGCTTGGTCATCGAAGCCGTTTCCATTCTTGTCCCACGGCCCGAGAAACCCGATTGGCAGGCGTCGCTCGCCGGCTTCGAATTGAGCGACTGCCAGGGCAAGCTGCCGAAGGTGGCTCGCGCATGTGGCGCGGCGTGCAGCGGCCCTCGCTGACTGAACGGCGGGAAGAAGGATGGCCACAAGAACCGCAATGATGGCGATGACCACCAGCAGTTCGACAATCGTAAACCCGCCGATGGAGCCACTCGGCACGACCCATGCCAACCCATCCGACCGCTTTTTTTCACGAGTGTTCATGGGGGACGGATCATAGGGCGGTCAACTGCACTGCCGCAAGCCTCTGCTAGGTGGTGACCAACTCGTCGATGGCACCATGGCGGTCGGTGCATGAACGAGCGGTTCGCACTTGTTGAAGATTACTCGTCGTACGACGTGTCGTTATCGCCCGCAGGCAACTCGTGGTAGTCGTCCGAGACGTTGTCGAACCACGGGGCGAGATCGGGGAACTCCATGGGCGTCAGCCAGTTCTCAACGAAGCGACAAGAAGGCCGGCAAGCGGCACATCACGGACGCGGAGGTTGAGCCCGTGAAACCGGGGCCGTGAGCTCGTTGTTTTCCCGCACGCCGCAAAGGTTTTTGCGTGCCAAGCCTCGGTGAGGCGGATCGCAAGCGAGGGCCGGTTTGAATCAACAATTCGCCTGCATCTGTTTTTGCACCGCCCTGAAGACCTCGCTCTTGTCTTGCGTCGTTCTGGCTACCCAGGAGGCCGCCCGAACCGTTGAAACCCTGCAAATCACCAGAGCGGAGGGCATGGGATTCGAACCCACAACCCCTTTCGGGGCATCTGATTTCGAGTCAGACCGCTGGCCAATTCGCTTACCCTCCGAATCGCCGCTCCAAATGTAGAGACGTCGCCGCGGCCGCTCAAGTTCGGAGTGTTCCCGCCCGGGCGTCCCGACCCTTGAAGGCCGTTTGCCGCAGGGGTAGTCTGCCCGGCTTTGCCCGCCAAAAACTCCTGCCGAGCCGCATGAACGCAGCTGCCCGCCCTGGCTCTCCCGACACCGGCCCCTTCATCGCCATCACCGGCGGGACCGGACTCCTCGGCTCCTACCTCGTCCGCGATCTCCTGCTCGCCGGTCGGAATGTCGCCCTCATCGTGCGCCGCGACCGCAAGCGGTCGGCCGCGACGCGGGTCGAGGCGGTCGTGCGGCAGTGGGAGGATACGCTCGACACCTCCCTGCCCCGCCCCGTCGTGCTCGAGGGCGACCTCGCCCAGCCCCTGTGCGGCCTGCCCGAGGAAGACCGGCAGTGGCTCCACTGGAACTGCTCCGCCCTGCTCCACAACGCCGCGTCGCTCAGTTTTCGCGGCTCCGACCAGGCCGCCGAGCCCTGGCTCACGAATGTCACCGGCACCGAGCACGTCATCGACCTCGCCCGCGCGGCCGACATCCAGCACTTTCACCACGTGTCGACGGCCTACGTCTGCGGCCTGCGGACCGGCACCGTGCTCGAAGACGACCTCGATGTCGGCCAGCCCTTCGGCAACGACTACGAAACCAGCAAGTGCACGGCCGAGAAACTCGTCCGCACCGCCGGCTTCGAGTCGGCGACGGTCTACCGCCCCTCGATCATCGTAGGTGACTCCGAGACCGGCTACACCTCCACCTACCACGGCTTTTTCGCGGGCCTGCGGCTTGGCCACACGCTCCTCACGCGGGTCACCAAGGGCTCGACGAGCGGTCCCGCGCTGCTCTCGCTTCTCGGGGTGAACCAGGCCGACCACAAGAACTTCGTGCCGGTGGATTGGGTCTCGGCGGCGATCGCCCATGCCGTGCAGACGCCCTCCGCCCGCGGCCGCACGTATCACCTCACGCACCCCGAACCGCTCTCCATGCACACCGTCGGCCGCGTCATCCAGGAGGCCGTCGAGACGTTTTCCGTCGCCGCCTCTCCCGACGATCCCGACCTCTGCGACGAGCGCTGGTTCGCCGACAACCTCCGCAGCCAGCTCGATGTCTACCAGAGCTACTTCCGCAACGATCCGGTCTTCGATCGGACGCACACCGCGGCCCTCGCGGGCCACCTGCCCTGCCCGACGCTCGACGACGCGACGCTCCTGCGGATGTCGCAGTTCGCGATCGAGTGCGACTTCGGCCGCCGGCCGGCACGGGCCGCGAGCCCCTCGGGGGCCGCGGCATCCTGAAGCGACGGCCGCCACGCCGGCGGTGAGGTGACGGTCGGATGGGATTCCCGCTTCCGCTCACGCCCTTCGAGCACTACATGCTGCGCGACGGCACCGCGTCGCACCCGATGGAGTTTTTCTTTCGCCTGTCGTTCGACGGGCCGCTCGACAGAGCGGCCATGGCGACCGCGAGCGACGTCGCCTTCCACCGGCACCCCCTGCTCGCGGCCCGTATCGACGATGCGTCCGGCCGGGGCCCGCGGTTCGTGGCCGACCGGTCGCCCCCTTCCGTCCTGCCGTTCGTGGCCCACGACGACCTCGACCTGCCCGCGATTCCCGCGCTCGACACAGCCGCCGGGCCGCTCGCGCGACTCTTCGTCATCGAGCGTCCCGGCGGCGCGCACGACATCCTCGCCCAGTTCCATCACGTCGCGTGCGACGGCCTCGGGGCGCTGGCGTTTCTTGCCGACTGGTGCGCGGCCCTCGACGCTGCGCTCCGCGGTGCAAACCCTGCATCCGATCCTGGCAACGCGCCCAATCCGACGCTGCTCCGCCGCCGCGGCCGCTACGGGCTCGACGGCTGGAAACTGCTCGCGATGCTGCCGGCCCAAGCCCGCGGCGTCGAGGGCATCTGGAAGTTCGCCCGACATCGGCCCCTCGGCCTTGCGTCCACCGACGGACACAGCAAGCCCTGCGGCCGGCACCATCTACAGCGGGCAAGCACGCACTTCTCCGCCGCCGAGGCGCGGGCCCTGCGGCGGGCCGCCACCGTGGCCGGCGTGTCGCTCAACGAGCTCGCGTCGGCCGCGCTCCTCGAGGCACTGCTCGACACGGTGGCGGCGGCGATGCCGAGGCGGCCGCGCGACGTGATCCGGCTCTCGATTCCGATGAACATGCGCCGCCCAGCCGACCGCCGGCTGCCTGCGGCGAACGTCGTGAGCATGGTGTTCCTCGATCGCACCGCCGCTGAGATCGAGGCGTGTGGCCTCGCGAACTCGCTCCACGCCGAGATGCAGCTCATCAAGCGGCTCGGGCTCGGCATGACGTTCCTGTTCACGCTCGCCGTCGCCCGCTGCCTGCCCGGTGGCATCGCCCGGCTCGTGGGCGACCGCACGACCGCGGCGACGGCGCTCTTCACCAATCTCGGCCGCATCCTCGGCCGCGCGACCGAACGCGGCACCGGCCAGCTCCGCGTCGGCCCGCATCGGCTCGTCGCCGTGGAGCCGCTCGCGCCCCTGCGTCGCGGCACGCCCGTGGGCGTCGCCGCCCTCGAGTACGGCGGCCGGCTC
Source organism: Pirellulales bacterium (assembly GCA_040397685.1). Lineage (GTDB taxonomy): Bacteria > Planctomycetota > Planctomycetia > Pirellulales > UBA1268 > RGVT01. The sequence goes on along the minus strand of JBBAVM010000067.1, from coordinate 6,573 downwards.
TCGTTCACGCTGCGCACCGATCCGGACGCGCTCGACCTCGCCGCCACGGAAACGCTCCGCGACGCCTTCGCACGGCGCCTGGGTCGCCACCTTTCCGCCGATCCGGTCGGGGAGCCTGCGGCCGTGTCGGCCGATGTCGCGGAGGCCTGCGCATGACGCCGCTCGATCTCGCCTGCATGGCGATGCTCGTCGTGATCACGGTCACGCAGGTCGTACTCGTCGCCCGGTTCACCGCCCGCTGCCGGGCGGGGGCGGAGAACGCGGCGCCCGACGCCCCCTGCCTCTCGCCGGCCCGGGTCGTGCTCTGCCTGCGCGGTTCCGACCCGTTCCTCGCCGACACGATCCGAGCCGCCGTTTCCCAGGATCACCCCGACTACGAACTGCGGGTGATCGTCGATTCGCGAACCGATCCCGCGTGGGCCGAGGTGCACGCGGCGCTCGCCGCCGTCGAGCCGCGGTGCCGCGTGATCGTCGAGCCGCTCGCCGCGCGGCCCGCGACCTCCACGCTCAAGTGCGCGAGCCTTCTCCAGGGCCTGCGCGACGCCGAGCACGACACCGCGATGGTCGCCCTGCTCGATGCCGACGTCGTGCCGCCCGCGACATGGCTGCGGTCGCTCGGCGTCGCCCTCGCCGCCCCGGGCTGCGGCGTCGCCACCGGCAACCGCTGGTACGCTCCCCCGGACGATGTGCTCGGGTCCTGGACCAGGGCCGGCTGGAACGCCGGCGCCCTCGTGCAGATGGTCTGCTTCGGCATCCCGTGGGGCGGCACACTCGCACTGCGCAGCAGTCTTCTGGAAGCCGCCGGGCTGCGGGAGAAATGGGGGGCCGCATTCTGCGAGGACACGCTCCTGCCGGCGGCGCTCGCCGATGCCGATGAACGCGTGTCGTTCGTGCCCACGCTCATCGCCGTGAATCGCGAGAGCATCTCGCTCGACGCCCTCGTGCCGTGGATCACGCGTCAACTCCTCACCGCCCGCCTCTACCATCCGGCCTGGCCGGTGGTCGCCGTGTTCGGCCTGTCGGCTCCGACCACCGTCGCGACGACGCTCGTGGCCGCCGGGCTCGCCCTCGCGCGGGGCGACCGCGCGGCCATGGTCGGGCTCTGCGGCTGCCTCGCCCTCTTCCTCATGTCACTTCCTACGCTGTTCCTCTGGATCGAGCGCGTCGTGCGGCACACCGTCGCCGGCCGCACGGCGGTGCCGACCTCGTCGTTTCTGGACGCCGTGCGCGGCACGTTCACCGCGCAGGGCGTGTATGGCGGAGCGATTCTGCGGGCGATGACGATGCGGTCGGCCCACTGGCGCGGCGTGACCTACGCGATCCGCGGCCCTTGGAACATCCAACTCGTCACCGATGCCGCTCCGGCGGCGGCCGCGCCTTCCGCCCCGCTCCACTCCATCTGATACGGCTCCCACTTGATCCTCGCGCGCCAACACGGCCGACCCGGCTTCGGGGACGCCCGTACCCTCTCGCCGGACGTTCGCCTTCGCCCTCCGGGCAATCCTGTTCGGCACGGCGATTGCGGCCCTGTGGGGCAAGCGTGCCGCTTGCCTTTGTAGGACAGGCTTCAGCCTGTCACGCCTGTCGTGGGACAGGCTTCAGCCTGTCATGCTTCAACTTGCCCAACCCGGCTCAGGATTGCCCCGTACCATCTCGCCGGACGCTCACTGCGCCCATCCGTGGGCTCCGTTCGCTCGGACCTGCCTGCGCTCCGCCATCCCGGCTGCGCTAGTCAGCTACGCCGGCTCATTGGCAGGGGCAACCCTTCGCCTCCCTCTTCGTCGTTGAGCACGGAGGGCACGGGCTTCCCCCTCGGCGGGGCCCGCGAGGCGGGCCAGGTCCACTTGCACGGGCCGTACCGGAAAGACGGGCCGCTTCCGCGGGGCTCGCGACCGGCCTGCCGGGCGGCCGATCTTCCCCGGAGCACACGGAGCAAGACAGCGATGGCCAAAAAGCAGACGTGGCGGATCGTGACCCGGGGCGCCGACGGCCAGATCGTGATCCACGACTTCGACTCGCCCGAGCAGATCCTGCGGACGCATCTCCAGATCGGCGTGGACGACTGCAGCACCGACCTCGACCTCCGGGGCGCGCCGGTGTTTCGCTCGCTCATCGGGCCGATGCCCGAGGGCGGCACGATCGTCCGCTACGAGGCCCCGGAGGTGTTCGAGGAACTCACGAAGGAATGGGCGTTGCCGAAGTCGCCCCGCCGCCGCACCCGCCGCTCGACGCAAGCGCCCCGCACCGCCGAGTGAGGGCGACGTTGACGGTCACGGCGGACTGAATCGGCCTCACTGCCACCAGCGGCGCACGCGATCCACGACGCCGCTGCGGGCCGGCTGGCCCCCCGCCGCCCCCGGACTCGCCGCGGCGGACGCCGGTTCGCGACCCGCGGTCAGGGCATCCGGCACGCCGACGTGCGTCCGCAGAAACCGCGGCCATGGCCCATCGAGCTCCACAAGGCAGCCGCCCACGTCGCCGGCCGCAGCCCGCTCCATCGCCACCGCCAGGATCCGCGAGAGCCGCACCCGCTGCGACTCGTCGAACGCGAGGTCGAACACGCGCACGTCGTCGATCTCCACCGCACCCGGGCCGAGCAGGTCGAGCCGCACCCGCAGTGACTCCAGCCCGCTCGTGGGCAGGTCGTCGATCTGGAGCACGAACTGCGACCATGCGGCCGACAGCGGCATCGCACCCGTCCCCCGTCCCACGGGCGCGAACCGGTAGAACTCACGGTCGTGCTGGAGGCCTTCGAGCGCGATCCGCAGCGGCGGCTGCAGGTCGGGGCCGCCGGCTCGCACCCACACCGCGACGCTGATCCGGCCCGTGGCGGGCGCGGCGAAGGGGTTGCTGCGGAGCGTCGCCAGACCGTTTTCCGAGGCAAACGCGAGCCCGCTGCCGCCGGCCGAGGGCTTGCCGGTCACACGCCGGAGCGTCCCGCGGCCCGCCTCCACGAGTTCCCAGCCCGGCACGACACCGCCCAGCTCGGGCAATTCGAAGCTCGGATTGTCGAGCACGGCCAGCGGCGCCGGCATCTCGAGCACATGGCGACGCCGTTCGAGGTCGTCGAGCAGCGCGGTGGCGGCGGCCGCGACCGCCGGGGCATGCACCGCGCGGACCTTCGCGATCCTCTCGCAGCCCTCGAGCAGGATGGTCCGCACCTCCCACGGCCCCAACGGCACTGTCACCTCGCCTCCCGGTCCCGTGGGCAGGGCGACCTTGGTGACGGCATCGGCGACGGCCAAGGGCGGTTGCGCCGGCTCGATCGCGGCCTGGCACGCGATGCCGCAGGCGTTGACCAGCGACATCCACAGCCCGGCCTCCCCTTCACGGACGCGGACGATTAGCGGCGCCGGCACGGCCGCCACCACGTCGAGCGGCGGCGCGGGCAGGCCCATGACGGCGAGCCGCGACCGCTCGTCCTCCTCGTCCATGCAGGTGTGCAGGAGACCGGCGTCGAAGACCACCTCCGGATCGGTGGCGATCAGGGCCTCGGCGAGCGCCCGCCGCGCCTCGGTGCTTCCCGCCGGCGCGACGACCGGAACGGGCCCGGAGGGCTTCGCGGAGAACCCGGCCTGGCCGGCGACGTCGCGCACCTCGAGCGGCCGGGCCTGCTCGAGAAGCAGCACGCCCGTGCGTGTCGCGCTGGCCGTGCCGCGCAAGAGCGTAAGCGCGCGATTCGCCTGGAAGGCGACGCCGCGGTCGCCTCCGTCGGCGGCGACGTGCGCGTGCGGCCCGACGTACACGAGCCCCGGGTGCGCGGTGAGCCGCATGGGATCGAGACCGACCTCGCGCAGCACCTCGGCATCCCGCGGCTCGTCGGCGAGGTGCGGACGGAAACGGTCGGCGAGCCGGCCCGCGACGAACAGCGTGGTCGGCATGACGTGCAACGTCCAGGTCGGCCGCCCTGCCGTGACGAGTGCGGCCAAACGGCCGTGAAAGTCCGCCATCTGCATCTCGCGCCAGGCCAGCCACCGGTCGCGCAGGGGCCCCTCGACGAGCGCCGCCCGCGCCGCGAACCGCCGCGGGTCGGCGGCGGCCAGGGCGGGCCGCACGAGTGACTCCACCTCGGAGCCCGCCTCCGCTGCGAACCGGGCAAACGTCGCATCATCGAGGCCGGCCGCGACACCGGGCAGATGCAGCCAGCCGTCGTGGGGCAACAAGACCGCGATGCCATCGACGGCCGGCGCGACACGCACGCGCTCGACGAGCTCCTGCAGCAGCCCCTCGACCGCCGCCTGCACCCGCGGGTCGAGGATGTTGTAGTGGGGACAGCGACCACCATCGGTGACGAGTGCCACGCCATCACGGCCGACGGCGACGATGCCGGCAGCCTCCGGCCCCCCTTGGGCGACCACCCCATCGAGGATCGGCACCGGTCCGTCGCAGGTCACCGCCGGCACCAGCCGCAACTGCTCCCGCGCGTAGACGCGACAGAGCAATCCGAGCACGTCTTTCGGCTCGGGATCGAGCCTGCCATCGAAACCGCCGCCGGTGTCCCAACGCGGGGCGCGGTGCGTGAGCGTCGTCGGCCAGAGTGCGGCGCCGTCGGCGTAAACGCCGACGAGGGCGCCGACCGCGCCCTGGGCGAGCGCCCAGTCGGCGGAACGACGGATGCCTCCGAGAAACCCATCCCAGTCCGCTGCCGCACGGCCGCCGGCCGCCGCCGGCCGGCCTACGGCCCCGAAGGGCGTGAAGTCGGGCGTCGGAAGATGGAGATATGCGCGGCGGACCGCCGCGACGGGCGGCTGTCGATCGGCGACACGCGTTGGCCCGGCGAGCAGCCGCACCCGGCCGAAGACCGCCGGGCTGCGTTCGGAAAGATTCGTGATCACGAGTAGCGGAGACCGGGTCCGTGGCCAGAAGACGAACCTCCGCGTGCCGATCCGCCCCCGGCGGCTGCCGTCGTCCACGACCGGCGCCGGCAGGTCGATGCCGCTCGTCGCGGTGGCCCGCACGTCGCCGTCGGCTTCCTCGAGCACCGAGAGCCCGAGCATCATCTCCTGCTCGAGCGGATACTCGACCTCGATCAGGTGCGGCATCCCGAGCACGCCCGTCGGGAGCGCCACCCCCTCCCAGGCCGGCCCGTCGGCCGCCGGCGGCAGCCGCAGCATCGGCCCGAGCGCATGACTTTCGAGCGTGGAGTGGCCGACGGCCAGGAGCCCCGTCATCCGCGGCACCATCGACGTCACCGACGGGATCTTCGGGACGGGCACGCCGGGCAGCGAGACGTTCGGCAAGGGCACGTTCGGCAGCGTGGGCGTCGGAATCGCCACCTTCGGCAGGGTGAACGAGGGCCGGGGAAGCTTCGGCAGCGGCACGCCCGCCATCGGCAGCGTGGGCAGCCCCATGCCGGGCAGCCGGCGGAGCCGATCCAGCAGTTTCGGGCTGCCGGGATCGAGTTCGTACATCAACTTCCAGTCCGCCTCGGGCGTCGCGGACCGCTCGGCGGCGACGGCGACCACCTGGATCGTGCGCGAGGCGACGGGCCGCGACCACCGCAGGCTGCCCCGCTCGACGAGCTGCAGGTCGATGTCGCAGCCCCCCTCCTCCACCGGCAGCGGCACGGCGAGCCGGAGCGGCCGAAACGCCCGCACGCCGGGAATGCCAGACATCGCCTCCTCGACCACGAGCGACTGCGTGTGGCTCTCCGTCGCGCTTCCCGATCGACGGGCACCGACCTTCAGCTCATACGCGCCCCCAGCCGCCTGTGCCGCCAGGAGTGGGTGCGCGATGAGCGTCACGGTGCCACCGGGCCGTCCGATCGCCGACTCCCCCGCGGCGAAGACGATCCCCAACTCGTCTCCCGGCGCGCGGCCGATCGAAAGCCGATTCGCGTCGCGATCGAGCGGTTGGGACACCGCCGCGGCGAGTAGTTCGACGACGGAGCCCTCGAACACGACCGGCTCCTCGGCCGCCTCGCGGCGTGCGATGGCCACCTTCAGCCGCGCCTGCCGCCAATCCGTGAGTCGCAATTCGACTCCGTTGAGATCGAGCCCGCGTGGCTCGTGGATCTCGATCGCCCCGCCGGCTTCGTGCATCGTCGCCGGCGCGTTCGGCTCGTCGGAGAGGATCCGCCAGTTGGGTGCCATGGGCTTCGTGCCGGGCACGACGACCTCGATCCGGCCCGTTCGCGCCGCCGGCCGACCTCCACCCCACGTGACCCGCAACGTCACCGCCCGCACCGGCTCCTCGGCGGCTGCCATGGCAGCGGATGCAAGCACGATCGCGGCGCAGCCGGCGCAGAGCATCGCCCGGCGCAGCATCTCCGCGACGTCATTCACCGTCTTGCCGCCCATGGGGGATCGTGAGGGGCGGGGAGCATAGCGATCCGGGAAGGCCGGGCAAACGGTGGTTTCCCCTCGGCAGCGGCCCGAAAACAGGCTCACCCGTCAATCCTGTTCGGCACGGCGATTGCTGCCCTGTGGGGGAAGCGTCCCGCTTGCCTTTGTTTGTGGGACAGGCTTCAGCCTGTCGTGCCTTTGTGGGACAGGCTTCAGCCTGTCGTGCCTCAACTCGCCCCACCCGGCTCGGGGTTGCCCCGTACCGTCTCGCCGGACGTTCGCCTTCGCC
>JBBAVM010000066.1:0-18337 GCA_040397685.1 Pirellulales bacterium | reverse complement strand
TGAGATTGTGGATCGAGGCCAGGATCGGCCCCAGCATCTCGCCGGCCAAAAACAGGTGCCGGAGGTAGCTCCGGCTGTGGCGGCAGGCCAGGCAGGGGCAGCCCTCTTCGAGCGGCCGCTGGTCGGTGGCGTGGCAGGCGTTCCGCAGCCGCACCTGCCCCGCGAACGTGTAGACGAGCGAGTTGCGGCCGCAGCGGGTGGGGAGCACGCAGTCGAACATGTCGATCCCCGCGGCCACGGCGTTCACGATGTCCTGCGGCTGGCCGACGCCCATCAGATACCGCGGCTTGTCGGCGGGCAGGTGAGGCGTGGTCGCCCGGAGTGCCATGCCCATCGCCTCCGGCCCCTCGCCGACCGAGAGCCCGCCGACCGCGAAGCCTTCGAAGGGCAACTGCCTGAGCGCCTCGGCACTCTCCTGCCGGAGGTCGCTCTCGAGCCCCCCCTGCACGATCCCGAAGAGCGCTTGATCGGGCCGCGTGCGGGCCGCGAGGCAGCGTTCGGCCCAGCGGAGCGACCGCCGCATCGCCGCGTCCACCCGGCCCCGGTCGGCGGGCAGCGCCACGACCTCGTCGAGCTGCATCGCGACGTCGGCCCCGAGCCGCTCCTGTATATGGATGGCGCGTTCGGGCGTGAGGTCGATGGCCGAGCCGTCGAGGTGCGAGCGGAAGAAAGCCCCCTCCTCCGTCACCTTCACCTGCTTGGCGAGGCTGAACACCTGAAACCCACCCGAGTCGGTGAGCGTGGGCCCACTCCAGCCCATGAAGCGGGCAAGTCCTCCCCCCTGCTCCACGATCGCCTCGCCGGGCCGCAGGTGGAGGTGGTAGGTGTTGGCGAGGATCATCCCCGCGCCGGTCTCGGCGACGCGGCCGATATCGACCCCCTTCACGCTCGCGAGCGTGGCGACAGGCATGAAGAGCGGCGTCGGCACGCGGCCGTGCCACGTCGTGAGCGTACCCGCCCGCGCCGCGCCGTCCGTCGCCTCGATCGTGATGCCAAAGCCTGCCTGCATGCCCGCAGGCTACCCGGTTTCCCGCGGGTGGGAAGCGGCCCCGTCGCACGTCAGCGCGAATCATCCCTCACGGGCTCGCGTCGGGCCGCACGAGCCGCACCGGGCCGAGGAGCCCCGACGGCAGCAGGGGCTCGGTCGGGGCGGCCACGATCGTGGTGCGGGTCACGCGATCCGCAGCGGGCTTCGCGGCGTCGCCGATAAGGCGGTTGCGCCACAGGTTCACGACGTCGATCTCGAGCTGGTTGTCGCCGGCCTTGACCGCGTCACCCAGGCTCACGCGCCACGGCGGGCACCACACCGTGCCGAGCGGCTTGCCGTTGAGCCGCACTGCGGCGATCTCTTTCACCGTGCCGAGGTCCAGGGCCAGCGGCACTCCGGACTGGATCACCGAATCCGGCACGACGAGCGACGTGCGATACGTGGCCTCGCCGGCGTGATGTCGGATCTCCGGCTCGGGCCGCTCGGTCCAGTCGGTGAGTGACTCAAACGCCGCGGCAAAGGGCATCGCTTTCGGCGGCTCGCCGCCCTTCCCCGCCACCTGCGGCGCGAACGTCACCTGCCACGGGCCCGCGACGTCGAGCAGAGGTTTCCAATTGGGAGCGTTGCCGCCCGGCGATGGCGGTGCTGCCAGGCCTGCGCTTCCGCCACGAAACACGATGAACACGGAGCCCGACGGTTCGAGTTGCAGCGGAACGTGCGTCACCGCGCCGTTGGCTGACCACTCAGGAAGCGCCCGTCGTGTGCCCGTCAGCGGATCCCACGCCTCAGGCCGCGCGCCCGCGACGCGAAACGACACCGCCTGCCGCACAGCCGCGCTGCCCGAGTTCGCCAGAAAATAGATGTCGGTGCCTTTGTCGCGGCGATGGGCCCAGGCCACGTTCTGCCAGCCGGGATCGGCCGCGCCGTGCGGGCCGACATCCGGCGCAAGTGTTTCCTGGGTGAGAAACTCCGCGAGGGGCACGCGCACAACCACGCGGCCCTTGCCGACCCGGCGTGTGCCGTGGGCCGCCGTGTCGTCGCCCCACAGCGTGCGGATGATCCCTTCTCGCCGGTCGTGATCAGCTGCCGAATCGAGCAGCCGCGGCGACGGCCCCGGCCGCGGACCGATCACGGTCAGCCCCTCGGCCACGAGGCCGGCGATTTTCTCGAGCACCGGCAGCGTCACGGGCCAGCCCGCGGCGGCGGGGAGCACGAGAGAGCGATACGTCTGCCCATCAGGCAGCGTCGCCAGCCCGTCGCGGCAGGCGAGCCGCGTGAGGATCACCTCGGCGTTGATCCCGTCGAACTCGTAGCCCGCAGGCAACGCGGGCTGCACGAGACTGCGGCCAGGCACGAACTGCGCCGTGTCCTCCCCGAAGAAGTAGCAGCAGTCGGCCACGCTCCGCCCCTGCCGGAGCAGGAACTGACAGCGGCCGAGATAGTCGAGGAAGGCGTCGCTCCGCTCCCACCAGGTCATGTTGGCGTTGAGGGCGTCGAACGTAAAGAGGCCCGGGCGGGCGTGGACGTCTGGCTGATGCGACCAGAGGTGGAGCATGGCGGCGTTCATGCCGTTGGCGAACTGCGCATCGAGCTCGGCCTTCCAGGCCGACGGCGGATGCCGCGTGCCGTCGGCGATCGTGAGCGACTCGGCCACGACGAGCGGCTTGCCGTAGATGCGCGCGGCCGAGGCGGCGGTGCGCACCGAATCGACGTAGCGATAGTGCTGCTTCATGACGACACCCCAGGGACTGCCGTCGTTGAACCAAAACTCTCCCATCGGCTCGTCCACGCGGCCATACGCGGCCAGTCCGTCGATGTGCGGAAAGGGATACGAGCCGTAGCCGTTCTCCGCCCGCATCACGAGCCCGTCGCGGTGGGCCCGCTCGGTGATCCGCGCATAGAAGTCGAGGTAGCACTGGGCGAGCACACGGCGATAGTCCCAGAGAAAGCGGTTCGTCTGCCGGCGGCCATCGACCACGCGGCGGGCCATGGCCGGCAGGAACGGCACGAGGTCGTAGCCGGCCTGCCTGCGGAACGTGTCGCGAAAGCCTGGAGTCCACGTGCCCTGGATGCCGAACGCCGCCGCGCCGATCTCGTGGCTGTCGAGAAACACGCCCTTCAAGGCGGGTCGAGCCGCCGCGGCTGCATCCTCAAGCACGACGCCGATCGAGCCGTCGTAGAGCCGGTCGGCAGCCGCCGGGCTGTAGGGGTCGGCCTCGTAGCCGCCCGAGAGCGCCGCGCTCATCGCCCGGGGTGGCTCGCCCACGAGCACGGCTCCGAACCGCGCGATCGCCCAGCGGCCGGGCGGCACGTCCCACGTAAGCGTGCCGGCCGCATCCATCAACTGCGTGAGTTCGACTGTCTCGGCGCTCTTGCAATCGACGACGTCGGGGTCGGCGTATTCCTCTCGCAGCACCGCCGGCCCTGCGGCTGGCCAGTCCCAAAATGCCCGCTTTCCCGACTTGAACATCCACCACTCGATGCCACGCCGCAGGTGCGGCCGGTCTCCCTGCCGCAGCACGGCAAACTCGGCGAGGCGGATGTCGGGCGCATGAGCCGACGTGATTCGCAGCCGGAAGGCCCGCGCCTCGGTGGGCGGAATCGGGAGCATCTTCGCATCGCCAGCCTCGAACATGAATGCGGCGACTTTCGTGAACGTCGTGCCGTCGGCTGCGGCCTCGACGTCGCACGTGCGCGGCCCGGCGCCCGGCGGCGACGCCACGAACACGGCCGTCGCCGTGAGCGGCGCGTGGTGCCGCACCTCGACCCATGCAGGCGTCTCGGCAGATGGAGGCTCCTTCGCCTTCCAGCAGGTTTCCGGATCGCCGTCGGCGACATCCTCGATGGGGAAGTTCTTCTCGTCGGTGCAGTAGTTGCCCACCTCGGAACTAGCGACGAGTTGCGCGGGCGCGGGCGGGGCGTCATCCGGCACGCGAAACGCGACCACCGCCACGTCGGCGTAGAAGGGCTCGCTCCCCAGGGGCTTCGGCAGGGCCTGCGTGAGCCGCGTCGGCCCCTGCACCTGGATCTCGGCATGGGCGAGTTTCTTGGTGGCGTGCTCGGTGTCGATCCAAGGCCCCCCCATGCCCCAGCCAGCCGCGGCCGTGAGCCGTACCTCGATGCCGTGCCGCGCGGCTTCCGCAAGCGCGTGCTGAAAGAGCGCCCGCCACTCGGGCCCCATCATGCCGGCCGGCCCCGCAGGCACGCCGCCACCCACGTCGAAGACGTCAACGCTGCGGATCCCCTTGCGGGCCATCTCGGCGAGGTCGCGGCTGATCCCCTCGCGGGTGACGTTGCCATCGATCCAGCGCCACCACACCCCGGGCATGGCCGCTGCGGGAGGCCGTGCAAAGCCCTCCTCGAGCGACTCGGCCCCGGCGGGGGGCTGGCTCGAGAAGCCAAACAACACCAGCGCCGCGCCGAGCCCCGCGCCGACGAGACGCCCCATCAGCGCTGGCCGGCGACTGCAGCCCGACGACGGCGGAGCAGGAAACCGCCAAAGGCCGCGACGCAGCCGAGCATCGCAAGCGTGGACGGCTCCGGTACGATCGCGAGATCGCCGGTCGATTGCGTGAACGTCAGCGTCTGGCCCGCCACGTTCGTCGGGCCGCTCGTCCACACGCCAAATCCGTCGTTGACGAACGTCAGCGATCCGTACGGGCCGGAGGCCGTCACGCTCGAGAAGTTGCCCGTGGCTCCTCCGCTGAAATTGAAAAGGTCGAACGTCGTGTTGGTGCCAAAGGTGCCTGCGAACGCGAGCGACAGCACGCCGCCGTAGGTCAGACCACCCGACTGCAGGATCGTGACGCCGTCATAACTGGTGCCGCGCGTCGTGCCGTTGATCTCGAACAGCGATGTACTCGATCCGCCCAGGACCAGCGAGGCGATGGAGAGCTCACCGGGGCTGTTGCCCGGCGACAAGATCCCGTTGACGGTGGTCGCACCTCCGATGACACCCGAGCCGCCGAGCGTGGCTCCTGCCGCGACGGTGACGGCACCTGTGGCGGACGAGTTGTCGCCATTGACAAGGAGTTTGCCGAGGCTCACCGTGGTCAAGCCCGAGTACGTGCTGTTGCCACCAAGCGTAAGGATTCCGGAGCCCGCCTTGGTCAACCCGCCCGTGCCCGCGATCGGATCGTTGATCAGGTGCGTGCCAGCCCCGTTGAAGGTCGCGGTGAAACTACCCACGTCGACCGCATCACCCGTGGCGACGTCCAGCGTGAGACTGGCGCCCGAAGCCGCTTGAATGATGGAATCAGCGGCCAGCGTGATCTTGCCGCCCCACGAATTCCCGCCCGTAGCGCTCCGCAGCACCCACCCGCTCGACCCCGTGCCGCTGATCGTCAGGGATTCATTGGCGACCGTGATATTGCCGCTCGTGGGGCTCAACAGCAGCCGCGCCCCATTGGCCACGGTCGTACCCGCCGCCGTGCTTCCCAGGGCATTCGCGTGGTTCACGACGAGCGTGCCTGCCGAGACCGCCGTAGCGCCCGTATAGGAGTTGTTGCCGGAGAAGACGAGCGTGCCTCCGCCCGACTTGGTGACACCGCTCGATCCCGCGACCACGTTCGCGACACCGGCCAACGCGCCGCTACCGATTGTCCAGGAGGGCGTCGTCGTGGTAACCGCTCCACCCGCGAAGTCGTAGGTCGTGCCACTTACAACAAAGCTGCCGACGGTCACGCCGCCGGCATCCACGGCCACGCTCGTGGGGCCGGTGCCATTAAACTGAGCCACGACCGGCAAGGCATTGCTCCACGACGCCGAGGTCGAGTCGAACGTATCGGTCCATCCATTGCCACCGCTCGACCACGTTCCGGCGGAGCCACCGTTCCATTGAAATGTCGTCGGAGAATCCACCATCGACACCGCCGTCACGCCGGGCGCGTATCCATTTGCCCAAAACCAGATCTGCATCGAAGTGCCCGCCGGAACGCTCTTCGCCGAGTAGGTCACCGTTTGGGCAGAAGACTGAAGGCTCGGCGAATTGCTGATTGCGTACGTGCCGCCCGACGAGTTTGCGATGGCTGAAGCCACAAAATAGTTACCACTGAGAGGTATGACCTCAAACGATGCGGTGACGTTCGAGGTCACTGCCAGCGTGCCCACGCCCTGGCTCAGCGTCGAGAAGCCGCCGTCGGCACCTCCCCGTCCCAGCGTATTCAAATTCGCGTAGTACGTGCCACTGGGTCCGTAGACGGTGTATCCGCCTGCAAGCTGCGGTGAGTTACTCGACCAGCCCGCCGGAACACCCGCATACCATCCCCCGCCCTGAGCGGTGAGTCCGGTCAAGTCGCTGAAGTTGGGATTGGTCACCGTCAATGAAGCACCCTGTGCGAGGGCCACGCGCGGCACGTCGATGGCGAGAACCAGCGCCGCGCACGCGGTGATGGTGGACGAAGCGGTGCGCATGAGCTGGTTCATCACGGAACCACATACGGTTTGCGAAGCGTTGATATGACTCATGGCTACTGCCCCCTCGGATGACGCGGCTACGCGACTCAAAGTGACCCAATGGACGGAGAGTAGCACTGACTCAAATACTGGTCAAAGCCTTGGAGGACTTTTTTCCAGGCCTGAACGATTCCTGCCAGGACCTGTCGGGTCCCGCCGAAAGCGCGTCGCATAGTGCGGCTTTTCGTCACCAGAGAGCGGCTCACACTGCTGCGTCGCGTGTGCTAGTCCGCTCCTGCCGCAGCTGCCGCCGGAGCCGCAGCGGCGCAACACCATGGATCTTTCGCACCGCACGCGTCAGCGCGTCGGCGCTCATGAAGCCGCTGGCCGCGACGATCTCGGAGATCGAGAGATCGGTGTCCACGAGCAGCCGCCGTACGCGATCGAGGCGGCATCGCAGAATCTCCTCCTTCACGGTGCGACCGAGCGCCTGCTTGAAGCGGCGCTCGAGCGATCGCGACGTCGTGTGCAACTGCGTCCCGAGCGCACCAACGGTGAGTTGCAGATGGCTGCCGCTCCAGATCAGCCGCAACGCTTCCGCGACGAGCGGGTCAGTGAGCGATTCCACATCGCGCGGCCCCTGCATGATGAGTTGCTGCGTCTCCTCGCCGGTGGTGGCCGCGAGGAGCGCGAGCAACTCCACCACGTCGGCGGCGATGAGATGCGGGAACCCGGGCGGTGCGGACCAGAGTCGGCCGAGCAACTGGTTGAACGTGGCTTGGAACTGCTCAGCCGGCGCGATCTGGAGCACCGGTACATTCGTCGAAAAGAACCGGTGCTGGACGAGACGGCTCATCCAATCGCCGGTGAAGCCGACCCAATACACGTGCCAGCCGGTGCGGGCATCGGGACGGTAGCGGTGCCAGACTCCGGGAAAGAGCAGCAACACCGATCCGGCCGTCACCCGCGTTTCACCGCGGCCGTCGACCTCGAAGAGGCCGCCACCCGCGGCAATGTACACGATCTGGTATTCCGGCAGCCTGCGGCCCCGTTCGAATGAAAAGTCGTAGAGCTCCGGATGCCCCGGCAGCGGATACGGTGAGTCGCCCGGCACCGTCTCCCAGCCCGCGCCCGAGACGTACAGCCCCCACTGGGTGTCGCGCGGCCGAGAAGGCAGATACCGAAAGCTGCTCGCCACCGCGTTCATGCCGTGTTCCCTCCTGCGCCGCTGGCTGCTCAGTGCGGGCCAAAGACGGCCCGCACCGCCTCCAGATAGGCCATCCCGTGTTTTGTATCTGGCTCGAGGTAACTGCCCTCCGTCCACTCGTTCCAACAGTTGATCGTGACCACGCGCGGACCGGCCTCCTGGGCGAGCAGCCGCCGCCTGGTGAGCGCGAGGGCTTCCCGGAAGCGCGCGGGCGTATTGCCGCTGATCGTGTTCATATAGGGATAGCCCGAGTTATCGAAGGCGTCGGTGTGATGGGTGCGGGGGCTCGAGTCCCAGCCCATGGTGACGTTCGGGAAGAAGGGCATGGCATACCGTCGCTTGGCCTCGTCCCAGTAGTTCATGTAGCCATCGCGGACGATGTCGTAGTCGGTCTGCTGATCGGGCAGCTGTACGTGGTGGATCCACACGTAGCTCGTCACCGAATCAAAACCGAGGTCTGCGATCAATTTCACGGGATCCGACGGGGCCTTCTCACCGGGCAGAATCGGCGTACCCCAAGCCACGGCGTTGACGTACACCCCGGGCATCCCTGCCGCCACGGCCTTCGCCCGCAGGGCGTCGATCGCCCGCCGCGTCGATGCCACGTCGCCGAAGCTCTCCACGAGCTTCTGCAGATCGTAGACCGAGAAGTATGGCTTGCCGTCGACCCGCCAGTACGACGGATGGGCAAAGTAACGGCTCACGAGCAGGTCGCCGATCTTCGCAAACGTTTCCGGCGTCACCTTGCCGGGGTAGAGCAACCGCTGCGGGCCTCCCTTCCGCGCCGGGTGGATATCGACCCAGTCGTGGTTGGCCCACATGAAGCCAAATTTCAGGCGGCGGTTGTTTGGCGCCTGCAAAAATCCCTCGTCGATCGGCCGCTCCAGAAACGGGCCGTCGTCGTACCAATACCAATCGAAGATGAAGGCATCGATGCCGTGATCGGCCGCCGCATCGATCTTGCGGGCCATCTCCTTCGGATCTGATTCATCCGTATAGCCCCACAGCGGCACATGCGGCTGGTCATGCCCTGGAAACCGCGGCTTGGCCTGCTTCACGAGCTCCCATTCCGACCAGCCTTTGCCTTTGATCGCCTCGTTACGGCGATCGCTCGAGTGGTAGTTGCCGAAGTAGTAGCAGGCGACGGTCACGTCATCGGCCGCAGACGCCTGCGTTTCTCCAGTCTCGGCGGCATGGGTTGTGGCCGCTCCTGCCGCTACGCCCAGCGCGACCAGGGCCCCACCGAGAGTTCGACACCACGAGAACGACCGACGCATCGCCACCTCCACACCAGTTGAATGACAGTCACCGTGGGGCCCCCCACCACCGACGAGGCATGGTAGCACGTCGCACAAGAGCGCTTGTCGCAAAGTGCGGCAAACCTGTCGCGATTCGCCGCGCGGCTCGTTCGCCGACGCCCCGCGGACGTTGTGCAGTGAAGTGTCTCGGCATACGATCCGAAACAGGGGTTCAACGTCTCTCAACTCGTCCCTCGTTCGGGATTGCCGTCGTGGATCGACTTTGCTTTATCGCGCAACCATGGCGGGTCGGCTGGCTCATGTGGCTTCGCCGGAGCACAGAGGCCTTGTGTGGCATCGCCCTTATCGTGGCGGTCGTCGGCTGCGCGGCACGGTCGGCCAACCAACCGGAGATCGCGCCGGCGTCGGGCACGGTGACGATGGACGGCAAGCCGCTCGGCGGTGTCTCCGTGGTCTTCGAGTCGGACAGTGGCGTGCTTTCGTTTGGCAACACCGACGACCAGGGCCGGTACACCGTCTCCTACATCCGCTCCGCCAAGGGCGCCGGGCTGGGGAGGAACGTCGTGCGGATCAGAACGCCGACCATGGGCCCGTCCAGCCCGCTGCGGAAGGACAAGATCCCGTCAATCTACAACACGGCATCGACCCTCGCGGTGGATGTCGTGAAGGGCCGCAACGTGTTCGATTTCGCACTTGAATCACATCCCAGTAACAAGTGATCGGGGGAATGCCGTGCGTCCACAAAACACGCCCGACAACAGCAGGCATGGCTTCACACTCGTGGAGCTTTTGGTGGTGATCGCGATCATCGGCGTGCTCATCGCCCTGCTCCTCCCGGCCGTGCAGGCGACACGGGAATCGTCGCGCCGCAGCCGCTGCCAGAACAATCTCAAGCAATCGAGCCTCGGCTTGGTCAACTATGCCCATACCCGGGGTGGCCTGCCGCCGTCGTATGTGGACAACGTCAAGATCGGGGGCAGTTCCACGGTCCCGGCGGATAATGCGTCGGGCTTTGCATGGTCGGCACTCATCCTGCCATTCGTCGAGCAGGCTCCGCTCTGGGATCGCCTGCAGTCGGCGACGAACGGCGGCAAGGTGAATTGGCAGTCAGCCGGCTCGGCGGCGACATCCATCGCCATCATGCCGGTGAGCGTGTTTGAGTGCAGTTCCAATCAGGGATCGGGTACCCCGAATATCAAACGGGACTTTTACAAGACCGGGACGGCGTTTGGCCAAAACAACTACGGTGCCAACTCGGGCTCGGCGGCCACGCGCACGACCATCGAGGATCTCGTGAATGTCTGGGGTGTTCCCGCGGCCGACGCCTCGGCGGTCTGGGCTTCGAGTGCTGGCGTGTTTTCCGTTTCTGAAAAGACCGTCAACACCAAGCCCGCGGGTATCACGGATGGGCTTTCGAAGACCCTCATGCTGGCCGAGCGGTCATCGACCACCGAAACCGGTGGCACAAGTTGCGGCGGCCTGCCGTGTGACTATCCGGGTGGCCTCTGGATCGGACCGCAGCTTTTCGCCGGGCCGGCGGGGTGGTCCACTGGGATGATCACGCACGACATCGAGACCTACGGCGGCGGTGATCCGGCCTATATGATCAACCGCTCGGCCTACGATTGGGGTGACGACTGGTCCAACAGCAGCCCGCATGCCGGCGGCGGCATGAACGCGTCGATGTGCGACGGCTCGGTCCGATGGATCACGGAAAACATCTCCACCACCGCCTACGCCCGAATCCGTACGAAGGCCGAAGGCGTCGATGCGGGCGATTTTTGATCGCGTTGGGCCCGCCTCTTGATCGACATCTACTCGAGACGCTTGGACAATGATGAAAACCTTTTTCATGGTGTTGAACTCAGTGACCCTCGTTTCCCTTCTGGCTGCGACCGTCGGTCAGGCACAAACGCCTGCGCCGGCTTCGGCAGATGCCACGCCTCCTGGAGCGCTTACGGTCGTCAACGGCGACTTCGGCGATTTGTCTGGCCTGACTGCCGGAGCCAACGGCTGGCATGCGGGCGTACCGCGCGGATGGAAGTCGGAGTCACAAGACACGACGTATGCGGTGCATGATGAGTCCGGCCCGTCTACGCCGGTCTGCAACGTCTCAGTGCTGGGATTCCTGTTGCAGGAAGTGGGCACGCTCACCGAGGCCGCGGATGTGGTGCTGAACTTCGACGTGAGTGCGCCGTGGCCAACGGGCGCGAACCTCGGCGCCGCCCTTCTGGATGGCAGCAACCAGCCCCTGGTGAACGCGGAGTTCAAGGAGGGCAAGGGCCAACGGCTCGTGGCGAAAAAAGTGCCGGCGGGAACGAAGATCATCGTGGAATTCTGGGCGACCAACGGCACGACGCCCGGGCTCGACAACGTGACGGTGGAGAAGCTCGCGCCAGGCGCGGCGTCTGCGGCTGCCCGTCCGGCCGCTCCGGCCGGGCAGTTGCGGATCGCGAACGGCGACTTCAGCGATCTCACCGGCCTCAAGGCGTTGGGGCAAGAAGGGTGGCACAGCGGCGTTCCCGACGGCTGGGAGTCCGACTCGAAAGACCCGAGTTATGCGGTCAACGAGCAGGCCGGCCCCGGCTCGCCGGTCTGCAATGTTTCGCAGTTGGGATTCCTGGTGCAGGAGGCGGGCACGCTCGCCGACGCGTCCGACGTCGTGCTCCAGTTCGATGTGACGTCGCCGTGGCCCTCGGGAGCGAAGCTGGGCGCCGCGCTGTTGGACGGCAACCGGCAGCCGCTGGTGCATGGGGAGTTTGAGGCGGGCAACGGACAGAAAGTCGTGGCCAAGGGAGTGCCCGCAGGGACGAAAATCATCGTGGAGTTTTGGGCGCTGGCCGGCACGACGCCGGCCCTGGATAACGTGTCGATTTCGAAATGAAGGCCTGCACGCTGACAAGGTTGGTGGTGGTGGTGCTTCTCGCGCTGGGCTTTGCCCACGCGCACGCGGCTTCGCCGAGCGGCTCGTTGCGGGTTGAGAACGGCGACTTCGGCGACCTGTCGGGCCTCACTGCCGCAGGGGCCGGGTGGTACGCCGGCGTACCCCGTGGGTGGGAGTCCACCTCCAAGGCCACCAGCTACAGCGTACGGAGCGCGGGCAGCCACACCGCGCCAGTCTGCAATCTTTCGCAGCTGGGTTTCCTGTTGCAGGAGGCAGGCACACTCACCGACGCTTCCGACGTCGTGCTCGAGTTCGATGTCGCGGATGTATTTTCCCAGAAGGGAACGTACACGTACGGCGGTTTCGGTTCGGTGAGCCATCACGGTTCGTTTGATTTCAACGCTCAAGCCGCCCTGGCGCCTGGCGACACATGGTCGGCAAGAGTGCGGATCGGAGCCGCCCTGTTGGATGGCAACCGCCAGCCGCTGGTGCATGGCGAGTTCAGGGGAGGCGTGCGGCAGAAATTGACCGCCCGGAACGTCCCGGCGGGCACGAAGGTCATCGTGGAATTCTGGATGACCGGTGCCACGCTCCCGGCTCTGGATAATGTCTCAATCACCACCCGCCCTGGCGAGGCGACGCCACCGCCCGGACAGCTGCGGATCGTCAACGGCGAGTCGTCGCTGCCGCGTGGTTCCCTGCGACTGGTGAACGGTGACTTCTCCGATCTCGCCGGTTTGTCGTCCACGCGTGGAGCGGGCTGGTATGACGGCGTCCCGACGGGCTGGCGCGCAACCGCGAGTGATCCCCCGTATGCCGTGAAAGTCACGGGCACGTCCAAGGCCCCGATCTGCAACGTCTCGCAACTCGGTCCCCTGATGCAGGAGGCCGGCACGGTCACCGAGGCATCCGATGTGGTGTTGAGATTCGATGTGTCCGACGTGTGGATGAGTGGCGCTCTGCTCTCGGCCGCGCTGCTGGATGCCAAAGGCGCGAAACTGGCGGAATCCACCTTTCCTGCACAGCGCGGTCATACGCTCGTTGCCGTCGATGTTCCGGCAGGGACGACGGTTTTCGTGCGTTTCGCAGCCGTGGATTCCGCGCCCGGCCTGCAGAACGTCTCGGTGACCAACCTTCCGGCGGGAGCATCGGCGGCGAGCCAACAGCAAGCAGTAGCGAACGCCGCAGCACCTGGCGTGATGGGGGATTTGGACGCCGCCTTCCGCGATTCCCCCAACCTCCACCGCATCATCCAATTCAGCCGCCACGACGGCGAGGTCCTGCCCATCGCCAGGATGCGCGAGGCTGGCATCGGCGGCGTGATGCTGTTCATGAGCGGGCAGAAATATCTCCGCAACGAGGAAGCATGGAACAATCTCAAGACGACCATCCGCCTCGCCAAGGAGGCGGGCATGCAGGTCTGGATGGCTGACGACAACGGCTTTCCGAGCGGTCAGGCCGGCGGATTGGTGGTCGCGGCGAATCCGGCGCTTGAACTGCGGGTGTTGACGCCGGTGATCCGGCGCGGGCAGGGACCGGAGCCAATCCGCATGGATCTGCCGTCCACGGCGGAAACGTTCGTCTCGGCCATGCTCTATCCCGAGCAGGACGGGCAGCCGGTGTATGCCGCAGGCGTTCCGACCACGGTTTCAGACAAGCACGTCGCAGCAACCGGCCTGGCCGGGCCGTGGGTGCTGCAGGCCTTCGCGCTCAAGGTCAACAACGACGCTGGTTCGCCCGCCGCAGGCACGGCCGCCCAGTTTGGTGGCTCCGGCCATTATCCCAATCTGCTGAATGCAGCAGCCGTGGAGACGTTCGTGGAGACGACGCACGCCGAGTATGCGCGCCGGCTCGGGTCACTGACGAATCAGATCGATGTCTTCTACACCAACGAGCCGCATCTGGGCACGACATGGCATGCGGGCGGCGCTCGCCCCGGGGGCGAGGTCTTCCTGCCCTGGGTCGCGGACATGCCACGGCGTTTCCGGGAGGATCACGGCTACGACGTGATGCCTTTCCTGCCCGCGCTCTTCGGTGGCACGAGCGACGAGGCCCGGCTGGTGCGCCGCCACTTCCATCAGACGGTCGGGAATATCTTCGCCGAGAATTACACCGGCCGGATCGCCCGGTGGGCGGAGGAGCACGGCGTTCGCTCCGGGGGACACCTGTTGCTCGAAGAGCGCATGGACGCCCATGTGGCCGGCTATGGGAACTTTTTCCAGGCGCTGCAGCGGCAGCAGATTCCCGGCTGCGACGTGGCCATGCCCGAACCCGGCGACTACTGGAATTTCTGGATGCCGCGCCTGGTCGCTTCAGCCGCACAGTTGCAGGACCGGGATGTGGTCAGCGTGTTGATCGACCCGATCGTGGATCGGCAGACCATGACGCTGCAGCCCTCGCCGGAATTCATGCTGCGGTTCATCAACATGGCGGCCCTGATGGGCGCGAACCAGTTCACGAGCTATGTGTTCTGGGATCGCTACCCGCCGGACGTGTATCGGCGGTTCAATGAAACCGTCGGGCGGTTGTGCGTGATGCTGACAGGCGCGCGGAATGTCTCGTCCGTCGCGATGTATTACCCGATCGAAACCTTCCAGTCGCTCCACGTTCCCTCGGCGAAGGTTTTCGGCGAGTGGCTCAAGGATCAGCCTGAAGCCGCCGCCGGACACGACACCCAGGAAAACCTCGCCCGCACGCTCTACCAACGCGGCTACGACTTCAGTTGGCTGGATGCCGATGCCGTCTTGTGCGCGCAGATTCGCGATGGCCGGCTCATGATCGGCCCGCACGCCTACACCTCCATCATCATGCCGCGCGTGGAACTGCTGCCCCTGGCGGTACTGGAAAAACTCCAGCGGTTCGAGGCCGCGGGCGGCAAGGTGTTGTGGGTGGATCGCCTGCCGCGTTTGGGCGACACGCCGGCCGAGCACGCCCAGGTTCGTGCCGCCGTCGCGACGAGCCGGGTTATTTCACCGGAAGAAGTGGTGAGCAATCTCGGCCCGGCTTTTCCGGAGGATTTCCGCCTGCGGCTGGACGGGAAGCCGGAAGGTCTCTTCATCACGCGCTGGCTGCAGAAAGGACGCCGCGTGAACTTCGTCGTCAACGCCGCCTACGAGCCGCTGACCGCCACCCTTCGTCTGGAAGGTCGGCCCGGCGGCACGCTCTGGGTCTATGATCCGGCCGATGGCGGCATCACCACGCGCGAGGCCACAGGCTCACTGACGCTCCCGCCGAACAGCAGTGTATTTCTGATCGAGCACCCGTGAGCGAAACGTAGGCTCAGAAGATCCCCAGCGCCTCGGGCGTGAAGCGAACGACGAGGCCGGCGGCGCGGAACAGACTCCCTGCCTGATCACCACGCCCCTATCCCTCGCGAAGGCGGAATCGCACGATCACAACGGTGCGATCTGATTCGGTGACGATAAACCACACGGCGAGCGGCGGCTCGAACCCGACTCGCAGCTCACCGTCGCGTGATTCACCGAATGCCAACGGGGCCTCTCCGAGAATCTCGTCGATCGCCCGCGAGGCAGCAGTGACGGCGCTCCGATCGCTACTTGTCAGGAAGGCGGCAGCAAGCTGCTCCTCTGCAGCAAGACTGCAGAGCACCGTGTAGCTCAAGAGCGATGTTCCAGATCAGCAATGACGTCCGCCAGCGGGCGGCCTGTCCGCAGCCTTCCCTGCCGGATCAGCTCGTCCCTCGGCCCTTCTTCCGAGTCGAGCAGGTCCTGCGGCACGCGCCGCGGCCGAAATGTCCCGATCACGTTGCCGTCGGTATCACAAATCTCGGTGACTGAACCGGCCTGGCCGAGTTGGCGGCTCGTGGCCTCATCGACGATCACACGGTGCATCGGGAGCCTCCTCTGGTGAACACTGTACACAAGTGTACCGAGTACGATCCGTGCCGCCAAGCGTTTCGCCCCGACGAGCCGACGCACCGCGGACTCGCCACTGCGGATTCCGGCCGCTTCGCCCATGATGATGCGGCGGTAGTCGGGGGGTCAGAAGATCCCCAGCGCCTCGAGCGAGTAGCGGACGACGAGGCCGGCGACCACCACGCTCACCATGCTCATGAGCTTCACGAGGATGTTGAGGCTCGGGCCGCTCGTGTCCTTGAAGGGATCGCCCACCGTGTCGCCCACCACCGCGGCCTTGTGGGCCTCGGTGCCCTTGCCGCCGTGCACGCCGCTCTCGATGTGCTTCTTGGCGTTGTCCCAGGCGCCGCCCGCGTTGGCCATGAACACGGCCACGCAGAAGCCGGTCGTGAGGCCGCCCACGAGCAGCCCCATCACGCCGCCGACGCCGAGCAAGAGGCCCGTGACGATCGGCACCACGAGCGCGAGCAGCGAGGGCAGCACCATCTCCTTCTGGGCGGCCTTCGTGCTGATCGCGACTGGGGCGGCATAGTCGGGCATGTCGGTGCCCTGCATGATGCCCGGCTTCTCACGGAACTGGCGGCGCACCTCCTCCACCATCCCCTTCGCGGCCCGGCCTACGGCCTTCATCGTGAGCGCACAGAACACGAACGTGCTCATGGCGCCGACGAAAAGGCCGACGAGCGCCTTGGGGTTCATGAGCGTGACGTCGTAGTGCCGCATGTAGTCGGCCATCCGGGCCTTCTTCACCGCCACGATGCGGTTCGACTTCTCGAGCTCGTCGAGCGCCGCGGCCGACGGGGCGTTGTCCACGAGCGTCTTGGCTGAGAGTTTGTCGAAATCGGGGATCGCCTTGTCGTCGAGCACCATCCAGGTCGTATTCTTCGCCGGCTCGGTGCCGAGCTGCACGGCGACGCCGTTGGAGAGCTTCACCCACTGACCGGCCGTCAGCTGCGTCCGCTTGCCGCCGAGCGTGAGATACTGGTCGGGCGTGCCCGCAATGTTCTCGGCCACAGCCTGCCCCCAGCGGTCAAAGCCGATCCGCACCTCCTCGATGTACGCCGCGAGCAGGGCAAGCGCCGTGAGCGCCGCCGAGCCGATCGCGAAGCCCTTGCCGGTCGCGGCGGTCGTGTTGCCGAGCGCATCGAGGGCGTCGGTCCGCTCACGCACCACCTCGGCGAGGCCGGCCATCTGGGCGTTGCCACCGGCGTTGTCGGCAATCGGGCCGTAGGCGTCGGTCGCCAGCGTGATGCCGAGCGTGGAAAGCATGCCGACGGCCGCGATGCCCACGCCGTAGAGCCCGAGCGCGAACGCGTTGGGATTGGCGAAGTCGAAGCCGTTGGCGAAGCCAAACGAAAGCAGCGTGGCCACGCCGGTGATCAGCACCGGGGCCCACGTGGAAAGCATGCCCTCGGCGATACCGCCGATGATGATCGTGGCGGGGCCGGTGAGGGCCTGGTCGGCGAGTTCCTTGGTGGGAGCGTATTCGTTGCTCGTCGAGTACTCCGTCCACTTGCCGATCAGCCAGCCGGCCACGAGGCCGACGATCACCGAGACTGCGATCCCAAGATGGCTCCAGCCCACGAGCAGAAAGGTGATGACGAACGTGGCGCCGATGATCGCGACCGTGGACAGGTTGATGCCCTGGGCGAGGGCGGCGAGCAGGGCCTTCTGCGACGAATCCTCCTTCGTTCGGACCTGCCAGATGCCCCAGATCGAGAGCAGCGTGCCCACCGAGGCGATCGCCATCGGCAGGAAGAGGGCCGCCATCTGCATCCGGTAGTCGCCGGGGAAAGCGGCCACGCCGAGGGCCGCAGTGGCGAGGATCGAGCCGCAATAGCTCTCATAGAGGTCGGCCCCCATGCCAGCGACATCGCCGACGTTGTCGCCCACGTTGTCAGCGATCGTGGCGGGATTGCGGGCGTCGTCCTCGGGGATGCCGTGCTCCACCTTGCCGACAAGGTCGGCACCGACGTCGGCGGCCTTCGTGAAGATGCCGCCGCCCACGCGGGCGAAGAGCGCCTGCGAACTAGCGCCCATGCCGAAGCAGAGCATCGTGACCGTGATCTCCTCGAGCGAGAGCGGCGTGAAGCCGAACATCGGCACGAGCCAATAGAGGATCGCGAACCAGAGCATGATGTCGAGCAGCCCGAGGCCCACCACCGTGAGCCCCATCACGGCGCCCGAGCGGAAGGCCACCTGCAGGCCGTCATTGAGCGATCGCTCGGCACCGGCTGCGGTGCGATTGCTCGCGAGCGTGGCCGTCTTCATGCCGAACCAGCCGGCGAGGCCGGAGAACAGGCCGCCCGAGATGAACGCAAACGGCACCCATGCACTCTGGACCTTGAGCACGAAGGCCAGGATCAGGAGCAGCAGGAAGATCACGAGAAAGAATCCCGCCACAACCTTGTATTGCTGCTTGAGGTAGGCATCGGCGCCGGTCCGCACGTAGCCAGCGATGTCGATCATCTTCTGCGAACCGGCCGGCTGGGCCTCCATCCACTTGAAGAATTGCCAGGCCTGGAAGAGCGCGAGCACGGAGCCCGCCGTGCCGACGAGCCACCAGAAGCCGTAGGGACCGAAGAACCAGGCCTGCGGGGCGGCCTCCGCCGCATCGGACGCCCACGCGACGAGCGGCAGCAGGAAGACGGAACACGCGGCGGCACCGGCGAGGCGAAAATGGCTCACGGTCGGATGACTCCAAAGAGGGTGTGCGAAGAGGCGACAGCC
>JBBAVM010000065.1:0-18673 GCA_040397685.1 Pirellulales bacterium | reverse complement strand
AGCTGCTTCGCCCGCACGATCGTGCCGCCGAACACCTGGCCGATCGACTGGTGGCCGAGGCACACGCCGAGGATCGGCATCCGCCCCGCGAACCGACGCACGGCGTCGCAGGAGACGCCCGCCTCGTTCGGCGTGCACGGCCCCGGGGAGATCACGAGATGGGTCGGAGCCTTGCGCGCGATCTCGTCGCCGGTGATGCGATCGTTGCGGTGCACCTCGAGCGGAGTCTCGGGCGCGATCTCACCGATCCGCTGGACGAGGTTCCAGGTGAATGAGTCGTAGTTGTCGATGAGGAGGATCATCGCGGCTCCGGCCGACCGGCCTTACTCCAGGAGCGTGCTCGGATGCCCCTCGCGGTCCACGAGCGGCATCACCTGGGGCTTGTAGATCTGCGTGTAGGCCTCGGCGAGACGGTGGGCATCGATGGCCTCCTGGCTGGCCCAGTGCTCGACGAGCGTGAATCGCCGCGGTTCTGCCGATGAGTGGTAGACGTCGAACCGCAGGCAGCCCGGCTCCGCACGGCTTTTCCGCATCGCCTGGGCGAGCAGGTCGCGGATCTTCGGCACGTCGGCCGAGTCCTTGGCGGTGAGCAGCACGTTCAGGCAGATCATGGGAACCTCCGACCCCTACTCTACCAGCACGATCCCCGACCCGCCCGGCCCACCGCCCACCCGGCGGGCCAGGATCCGCAGGTAGGGCGGGATGAACGCGGCCCGGTGGGCGAACGAGCCGACGGCCGCCCCGGCCCGCGTGTGATCGGGCTCGCACAGGTCCTCGATCACGAAGCCCGCCGCACAGATCCCGCCGCAGAGGCTGGAGAGGGCGTGGATGAATTCCTGCGTGCCCGCCTCGCGGAGCCGCGATGGTGCGGCCGGCGGCAGCGGCCGGACGAGACCGTGCGGCCAGGCCAGTTCGTACCGTCCCCCGGCGTTCGGCTCGATCGCGGCCTGGAGGCTCGCCGGCGACTTGTGCTGGCTGACATACCGCCCGCCCGGCCGCGTTACCCGCGCGACATCGCGAAAAACCTTCGCGACGTCGGGGACATAGCAGGTGCTCACCGGATGGATGACGAGGTCGAACCGTCCGGAGGCGAGCATCGAGAGGTCGTCCATCGAGCCCTGGAGGATCTCGAGGTCGAGCCTGCGCTCGCGGGCCACCGCGCGATCCAAGTCGAGCATCACGGGCGAGAGGTCGAGCACCGTCACCCGGGCCCCCGCCGCCGCGTAGAGCGGCCCATGCTTCCCGCCGCCTGCGGCGAGGCAGAGCACCTCGAGCCCGTCGAGCCGCTCGGGCAGCCAGCGGCCGCCGCCGGAGGCCAGCCAGCCGCGGGGATCGCCGAAGGCCTCGTCGGCGGCCGGCCGCGCGAGGGCCGCCCCCACGGCGGCGAGCGCGTCCCAAGCGCGGGCATTGTGGGCGAGGATCGCCTCGCGCGAGGCCGGCGTTTCGCTCACGCCGCGCCGCTCCGGCGACGAACCAGCACGATCGCGAGGCCCGCGGCCACGGCGAGGGCGAGCCCGCCCGGCTCGGGAACCGCGACGAGCGTGAGATCGTCGAGGGCGACGTAGGTCGGCGTATTGATCCCGTAGTCGCCCACGTCGCTCGAGTCGAAGCCGAGGAGGATCGACCGGGCATCCCCGAGCGCGGTGAGCGAGAAGGGCGTCCAGGCATCGACGATGAGCGAGCCGCCGGAACGGAAATCGGCGAGGAAGAACGTCGCGGTGCCGGTGGTGCTGCCGGTGCCGTCGGCCCCCGACTTGCCGGTGAAGGTGACCGAGAGAAAATCTCCGGGGCCATACCGGCCGCTCGAGAAGTTGTTGGGGTCGCCGTCCCGGATCGTGAGCGCGGTGTACGTCGTGTTCGTGAGCTTCACCGAGTCCGGCCGGAGTCCCTCCGGCAGCTCGATGAGCGGGGCTGGGTCGTAGCTCGCCCAATAGGCGACTGCGAAGGTGCCCCCGCCTCCGACGCCGCCGCCGGTGAACGACGACGTGTCGTTGGTCCAGCTGTTGGTTGTCGTGTCGCCGCGGTTGGAAAAAGCGAAGCCGGTCCAGAAGTCGTCCGAGCCGTAGCGGGTGATCGTCGTGCCAAACCCGGCCGGGCCCGAAGAGAGCACGACCGACTGCGGCACGTATTCATCCGCCGTGCCCGGCCCCCCGAACGTAAAGGTGTTCGCGGCGAGGCTCACGTCGGAGAAATCGACGACCACGGGGCTCGCGACGCCCGGGCGAGCCGCCGCGCCGCAGCACACCGCCACCACGACCGCCAGCCATCGTCCTGAATCCATGCCTCGCATGATCGGGCCTTTCATGAGTGTCCTCTGCGAATCTCGATTCACCACGGTGTCGCCCCAGCCTCGCCCCGCCCCCGCGTGCACGCCGCCGCGAGGGCGAGCGTGTCGGTCGTCTCGGCCAACAGATGCACGGCCCCGTCGCCGAGGAGCACGAGGGCTCCGCCGGGATGGCGGCTGCGGATCTCGTCCTCCGGAACGGCGGCGTTGATCGGAAAAGCCTGATCGAAGAGGTTGCGGCCGTTGGCCCACTGGCCGTCGGCCCACGCCCCGGCCGAACATTCCCCGACCAGAATCGTCTTCGAGAGGCCATCGGAGATGTCGTGGGCGGAAAAGGCCAATTCGTGCACGAGCGGCCCCTTCATCGGCGTGTTGGGACTGGCGATCCGCTCCCCGGCCAGCCCGCCGTAGTCGCAGCGGCCGAGGCCACCCACGAGAAGTGTCGGGCGATCCGCCGAGGCGCACGCGTAGACCCGCAGCGGCGTCGCCGCTGCGGGCTGGTTGGCCGGATCGTCGTAGGGCCGTGCGAGGTCGAACCGGTCCGCGACCGCCTGCTCCTCGAGCCACGGCAGGATGAAGACGCTCCACGCCAGGCACCGCTTCGTTCCGCCCGTGGCGGGCTTCCATTCCAGGCAGCCCACGGGAAACCGGCGCTTGGCGATCAGGTGTCCGTGGAGGGCGCAGCCGATGTTCCGCAGGTTGTCGATGCACGCGGTCCGCCGGGCGGCCTCGCGGGCCGCCTGCGCCGCAGGCAGGAGCAACGCCACGAGGGCCGCCACGATCGCCGCGACGACGAGCAATTCGACGAGCGTCATGCCGGCGCGGACGCGCCCATGGAACGAGGCCATACGCAAGCCATCCGAACCCAGGCCCTCGCCGGAAGCCGCGCCCGCGGGCGCACGCGACCCCCTGACTCCGACCGAGTTCGGAAGAAACGGATCCTGGATGTGTCGCCACCGGCCGAATGCACGACCGTGTCCGCCTTCCCGCCCTCGCGAGAACGCAAACTCCCGAACCCTGGTAGGTCTTCTGACTCCCAAGCTCCGCCGGCCGCATGCCTTCTCGCGATCGGAGGCGATCGCAATGGCCAGACGCGACCGGCCTCAGCGCCTGGATACAGCGGCGGGGCCGTCCCGGATTCACACCGGAGTTCCCTGTTTGCCCATGCGAAGCGAGACGCGCCGCACGGGCCACCAGGATCGTGGACGGCAATGTATCGGGGGTTCACGGGGTGTCAAGGAACCGGCGCGTCAAACTGTGACGGTCGCGGTGAGACGCCGGCCGAAACTGTGCGGGTCGTACGGCCTCGCGCCGCACAGTCCGCCCATGCGAAATGCGCGTCACGTTTTGCCTGACGCGCAGCCGTAAGTCGTGACGAGAA
This sequence comes from Pirellulales bacterium, assembly GCA_040397685.1. Lineage (GTDB taxonomy): Bacteria > Planctomycetota > Planctomycetia > Pirellulales > UBA1268 > RGVT01. Next base: position 15,008 of record JBBAVM010000065.1, on the reverse strand, counting down.
AAATACTTGGCCACACTCAAGCCGCTTTCGTCCGGCCGCCGATAGCCCACTTGTCCCCCGGGGCAATCACTGTGCCCGTCGGGCAACCAGGGGGCGGCAGTCACCTGCAATTCATTCGAGTCACGGAATGGCTCGACAGGCCTGTCGCGAACAAGTTCGTGGATCACACACCTCGGGGCGACCAACAGCCTCAAGAACGGAAGTCGACTTCCGCGTGCTCCACAAGCAAAGGAGATGTGGCTCGATGAAGCGTATGATGTTCCTCGGTGCGCTGGTTCTCGGTGTCACCGTTTGTAGCCAGTCCTTTGGTTTCGAGCTCCTTGACCGGATGCTCGGCCACAAGGGCTGCACCTCGTGCTGTGAGCCCGGCTGCGACGCCGGCAGCAATGGATGCTGTGAGCCCGGCTGCGGTGCCGGCAACGGCTGTGCGGAGCCGGCCTGCGGCGCTGGCAACGGTTGTGCGGAACCGGCGTGCGACGCCGGCGCCGGCTGCTGCGAGCCGAGCTGCGGTGCGGCCTCGTGCTGCGGTCTGCGGAAGAAGCACGACCTGTTCGGTGGCCTGAAGGGCCTGTTCGAGAAGTGCAAGCGGAAGCACCATGGCTGCTGCGGCGATAGCTGCTGCGAGCCGGGCTGCGGCGCTGGCAATGGCTGTGCGGAGCCCGCCTGCGGAGCCGGCAACGGCTGCGCCGAGCCGGCCTGCGACGCCGGTGCTGGCTGCTGCGAGCCGAGCTGCGGTGCTGCCACCTGCTGCGGGACCCGGAAGAAGTGCACGCCGATTGCGGACCTCCTTCGCGCCATCCACAACGCGAAGAAGCGCTGCCACCGGTCGAGCTGCTGCGACAACAGCTGCTGCGGCGAGCCCGACTGCTCGGCCGGCAACGGCTGCTGCGAGCCCGGCTGCGGTGCCGGCAACGGCTGCTGCGAGCCGGCGTGCGGTGCGGTCGCCGCTCCGGTTGCGGCTCCGGCTGCCCCGACGCCCGATGCGTCGGCTGCCAAGAAGACGACCGGCAAGGTCGTCGCGGTGAGCCGGACGGTTGCCACGAAGTAAGGTGTTCAATCGGTCGAGACGGTAGATCCGTTGCCCGACTTCGGCCAGTGAGCTTCGCCCGGGGGGAAACCCCCGGGCGAAGTCATTTTATGCCGGATGGAATTCCTTCGATCCGCGTTGGCTCGTGACTGCAAACAGGGAGGCGAAGGGGGAGTCGGCGAACGCTCGAGGAGCTTGGGCCGCCGCGGCCCGGCGACGAGACTTTTGCCGCTCTCCCGAGCCGAGTTGGGCGAGTTGGGGCATGACAGGCTGAAGCCTGTCCTACGCGCCGAGGACGGCGGCGGGGGGGCCGATGCGGGCGACCCTGCCGGCGACGAGTTCGACGACCTGCGTGGCAACGCGGCGGGCGAGGGCGTGGTCGTGCGTCACCACCACCATGGTCTGCCCGCCCCGCGCGAGGTCCACGATCACCTCGCTCACCTCCGCCGTCATCGCCGGATCGAGGGCGCTGGTCGGCTCGTCGAAGAGGATCACCTTGGGTTCCATGGCGAGGGCCCGGGCGATCGCCACACGCTGCTGCTGCCCACCCGAGAGCGTCGCCGGCCGCGCGGCGGCGAAGGCGGCCAGCCCGACCCGATCGAGCAACTGGATCGCCCGCCGCGAGGCCTCCGCGGCGGAGACGCCGGCGACGACCCGCGGCGCGAGGGCCACGTTTTCCTGCGCCGTGAGGTTCGCGAACAGGTTGAACTGCTGGAACACCATGCCCGCGTCGCGCCGCACCCGTTCGAGGAGCCGGGGCGGCTGCAGGCCCGGCGCGAGCCGATGGCCGGCGATGGAGATGCTTCCCGCGTCGAACGTCTCGAGCCCGTTCACGCACCGCAGGAGGGTGCTCTTGCCGCTCCCCGAGGGTCCGACGATCGCCGTCACCTCTCCGGACCGCACCTCGAAATCGACGTCGGCGAGCGCCGTCACCCCGCCCCGCGCCTTCGAAAGCCCGGCGACCGCGATCATGCCACCCGCTCCTGCCGGCTCTCGAACCGGCGCGAAAGGAGCGCGAGCGGCCAGCTCATCGCGAGGTACAGGATCGCCGTGATCACGGCCAGCTCCACGATCCGCCCGGTCGAGAGCGCGAGCACGCTGTACCGCTTCGTGAGCTCGATCACGGTGATCACCGAGCACACGCTCGTGTCCTTGAACATGGCGATGAAGTCGTTGGTCACCGGCGGCATCACCAGCCGCACCGCCTGTGGTACGACCACGTGCCGGAGCGCCTGCCACTTCGTCATCCCGAGGGCGAGCGCCGCCTGGAACTGCCCGGCCGGCACCGCCTTCAGCCCCGCGCGGTAGATCTCCGACTCGTAGGCCGAATAGTTGAGAGCCAGGCCGGCGACGGCCGCGACGAGCGCCGGCAGCGCGAGTCCGATCTTCGGGAGCAGGAAGAAGATCGCGTAGAGCTGGAGCATGAGCGGCGTGCCACGCACCACCTCGACGGAGGCCGTGAGCAGCCGCGCGAGCCAGGCCGGTCCGTAGAGCCGGCCGACGGCGACGGCGAGCCCCGCCACGATCGCCAGCGGAAACGAAACGCATGCCAGCAGGAGCGTCATGCCGGCCGCCGTGAGCAGCATCGGGAGCGTGTCGGCGGCGAGCTGGCGGAGCGAGCGCCGCCCCGCGACGGGAATCTCGGCGGCGTCGCGAAGCGCGAGGATCTGCTGCCGGCCGGCCAGATCCCAACGGTCGTAGAGCGCCTTGAGCCGGCCGTCGGCGATCAGCCGGCCGAGCGCCTCGTCGATCGCCGCGGTGAGCCGGGGCGTGTCACGGGCGGTGAGGACGGTGTAATAACCGCCGGCGACCGTGCGGCCCACCGCCCTCAGCCCGGCAAAGCGGTCGGCGTAGAAGTTGAAGATGCAGTCGTCTATCAGCGTCGCATCGAGCACGCCGCTCTGCACCTGCTCCAGCGAGTCGATCGTGCCGTCGTAACCGATCACGTCCACCTCGAGATCATGCCGCGACCGCAGGAACACCTCGGCGGCCGAGCCCGTGAGCACGCCCACCCGCCAGCGGCCGCCCGGCCCGGGCGCGGCGAGCTGCTCGAACGCGGTGAGCGGGCTGTCCCGGCGGGAGAGGAGCTGCAGCCCGTAGGCGAAGTAGGGCCGCGAGCAGGCGTAGTCGCGCTTCCGCTCCGGCAGCAGTTCGATGCCGTTGATGACGCAGTCCACGGAGCGGCCGAGGAGGAGCGGCAACCGATCCCACTGCCCCTGTTGAAAGCGGGCCGTCACACCGAGCTCCGCGGCGATCATGTCGGCGAGTTCCACCTCGAACCCCGTCAGGCGGCCCGGCCGCTCTGGATCGAGGAACACGTGCGGCCCGCCCCCCTCCTGGTCCGCCGCCCAGACGAACGTGCCCCGCGCCCGCACCTCGTCGAGTTCCGCGGCCGCGCCATGCGCCGTCACGATCACGAGCGCAGCGGTCGCCACCAGCGCCTCATGCCAGACGATCCGGGGCGTGCTCATGGCCGTCATGATGGAGACGGGCCGCGGAGTCGTCCAAGACCCGTCGCCCCATCGGCGAGCCCGGCCCGCATCGACGCGGCTGCGGACGCGAGTTCGTCTCCCCGGGCGACGAACCGCCCCGTCAGGTCGGCGGCCCGTGAAAAGTCGGCGAGCAGCGGGTCGACGAGCTTCGCCCGGGGCAGCCGGGCCACGAGCGCCGCGATGTCGCCTTCGAGCCCCATCCGCAGCCGCGCAAACACGAGCCAGCGCAGCGCGAGGCCGAACAAGATCACCCACACGAGCGCCTCTTCGAGGAACGCGAGCCCCTCGACGGGCCGCCCCGACCAGAGCCGCCCGTAGAAGAAGTTCCAGCCGGCGCGGACGAGCACCGCCACCAGCAGCCCGGTGAAGAGGATCTCGCAGACGCCGCGCAGGACGGGGCTCTCGAGCCGGCTGCGACGGCCCGCCACGATCGCATCGATCCCTGCGGCGAGCCAGGCGGCGGTCCGTTCGAGGAGCGTGCCCACCGAGGTTCGCACCGCCGCCTCGTCGAGCCGCGCGCGGCCCACGAGCGGTTCGCCGAGCCGCGCCCGCGCCGCCAGCCCTGCGAGAATGCTCCGTGACTGTTCCACGTCGGCCTCGCCGAGGCCGAGTTCCTCCACGGTCTGCCACGTGCCGCCACCGCCGGCCGGGGGCGACTGGCCGGCGAGCAGCCGGCCGATGAGGCCGCCCCCCGCCGATCGCAGCCGCGGCCAGAACGACGCGATGCCCGCGACCACGTGGAGAAACATCGCAAACGGCCCGCCGTGCCAACGATCGACGAGTTCGTCGGTGATCAGGCGTTGCCAGGCCGAACGGCTCGCCCGCAGCCGCCCCTCGACGGCCGTGGCCAGGAGTTTCTCGAGGCGGTCGCGCTCGCGGCCCACGCCGGCCGCGAGATCGGCCACCGGGGTCCGCACCGGCTCCAGCTCGCGGACCGCCTCCCGGGTGAACCAGTCGGCGAGATCGACCGCGCCCGTCCGGCGCACGCGGCGGGCGGCACGGCCCACGAGTTCCTCGTCGATCGCGGTCACGAGTTCGCGGAATCCCGCCTCCGGCTCGAGCCCCGCCGCGGAGCGCCGGGCCGCCTCGACGCCGTCGAGCCGGAAGATGCGCGGCACGTCGAACCCCTGCCCCTCCAGTTCGCGGTGCCAGTCGGCCCGGATGTCGGGATCGCGCGCGGCGTGGGTCTGCACGAAGAACAGCGGCCGGCCGGGCGCGAACGCGGCGAGTTCCCGCGCCACGATCCACGAGCGGTACTTCTGCGCGGTCGCCACGAGCAGGAGCACGTCGCAGGCCGGCACGACCGCCTCGAGGAGGTCGCGGTTGTGGTTGGCGTCGCTCGGGCGGGCGGTGCCGTCAGCCGCGGGGCCGTGGTCGGACTGCGTGTCGGGGTCGGGGCAGTCCACGAGCACGATGTTGGCCACCGCCGGCGAGTCGCTGCGCACGACGCGGGCCTGGAGGCGGTCGAGCGGCAGCCACGAGCAGTCCACGTCGGTGGCCGCGACGACCACGGGATTGGTCGTCGTCGGTCGGGCGACATCGCCGGCCGCGGTCACGACGCCGCCGGCCAGGGCGTTGACGAGCGTGCTCTTGCCGGTGCCGGTGCCACCGATCACGCCCACCACGAGCACCCGCGAAAGCTCGCGCCGCGCCCGGTCGAGCCGCGGCTCGACCTGCTCCCAGGCCGTGCGGACGCGCCGGGCGGCGGCCCACTCGGGAAGCGACCCGCTCCAGGCCGCGAGGTCGGCCCCGAGCGCGTCGAAGGCCGCGTCGTCGAACCCCGAAACACCGCCGCCGGCCGACATGGCCGCCGCGCTCCCCGTGCTCGCCTCGGTCATGATCTGGAAAACTCCCGCTTCAGTTCGAACAACAGCCGGCGGGCCTCGGCCACTTCGGGCCGCGCGGCGGCCGTCGCAAGCCGGTCGAGTTCCTCGACGGCGTCGCCGAGCACGACATCGTGGAGCGTCTCGGCGAGTACGCGGCCGCGCTCCGCCGACCAGCCGGCGAACAGCCGCTCGAGCAGCGGCTTGAGGCCCGCCATGGTGAGGCCGAGCGCGCCTTCGCCCATGAGCGTGGCGGCGGTTCCGACGACGACGTCGCCGACCTGGTGGACCAGCGTGGTGAGGCCGCCGGCGGTCGCGGCGGCCGCGGGCACCACCGCCGCGCCGGCCAGGCCCAGCCCGACGGTGATCGCCGGTCGCGCCACCGCCCCGACGTTGAGCCCGTGCACGATCCAGCGCACCATCTCCGGGCTTTCCTTGGCGAAGCGGTCGAGTTCGCCCCGCACGAAGGCCCGGAAATCGTCCGACACGATCGGCAAGGCGGCGTGCCGTCGTTCGAGGTCGGCATACCACGCGCTGCGGTCCGCCTGCACGAGCCGCTGGGCAAGGATGCCCGCGAGCCGCTCGTCGCGCCGGCAGGCATCCTCGAGCCGCGCGATGAAGTCGGTGAGCGCCTGGCTGAGCACGCGAAACTCACGGGCCGAGAAGTCCTCGCGCTCGTGCGTCGCCGAGCGGGCCAGGCCGATCGCCCGGGCGGCCCACATCACGCCGCTCCCGGCGACGCGATACGCCTTGCTCACGGTGAGGTCGAGGGCGCTGCGCCGCGGCTCGAGCCAGGCCCAGATCTCGTTCCACACGACCTCGCGCGGCGCCGTCGGCAACTCGACGCGCACCCGCGCATCGTCTGCGAGCACCTGCCGCGCGGCCTGCCAGCCGCGGGCGCGGTCCTCGAAGCCGTCGAGCCAGGAGCCCGCGCCCGCCCGCTCGTCGAGCACGACCTCGAGCGCCCCCCGCATCGCCTCCCGCTTGAGCCGGTCGAAGTCGCTGCCGGCGAGGGCGGCCGCCAGATCGGCAGGCGCGTCCGGCGCAGCCCCCGCCGCGGTCCCGCTCAACTCCGGCACGGCGTAGAAATCGATCCGCCCCGCCTCGGCTTTCGCGAAGTCGTGCGGGCAGGCGTAGACCGCCAGCGGCGCGCTCGCCGTCTCGGCCTTGAACGTCGCCAGCCAGCCGGCGAGCCGCTCGCGCTGCCGCGGCCAATCGACCATGTTGAAGACGACGATGATTCCCTTGCGGGCCTGCACCGCCGCGCGGAAGAAGTCCCGCACCGCCGCGTCGTTGTATTTCTGCTGGGTGAGCACGGCGATGAGCACGTCGGCGGCGTTGCGGACGAGTTCGGCGCGGTGCCAGTTCTCACGGAGCGTGCCGTCGATGTCGGGCGTGTCGAGGAGAATCAGCCGCTCGGGCTGGCGGCCGGTGGGATCCTCGCGCCACACGAGCCGATCGGCGTGCGCCGCGTCGAGCGCGTCGGCGTCGCTCGTCCACGCGACCGGCGTGAAGCCGGGAAACAGCCCGCCCAGGTCGATCCGGGCGGCGAGCCCGCGGGGGAGGCTCGCGACCGGGTGGACGGTGCGGGCCGCCTCCGGCACCGAGCGGCTCATCGGAACCCCGACGAGCGAATTGGCGATCAGGCTCTTGCCGGTGTTCGTCCCGCCACACACGGCGGCCACGAGCACGGGCTCGCGCGCCACCTGCCCGGCCAGCTTGCCGAACAGTTGCCCGTGCCACTCCGTGGCGGCGGGGTCGGCCGCGCCGAGCGACGCCGCAAGCGGCTCGAGGGTGGCCAGCGCGCGGCACAGCGCCCCGATGTCGCCTGCCCAGCCTGCGTAGGTCGTGCTCTGCACAGCGTGCCCGTTCGCGTCGTCGTGCCGGGTGGGCGGCGGCTCGTTGCCGCCCCCAAAACCTCCCTCTACACTACTGAGCCCGAGGGAGGCGTTGCACGGAGTGCAAGTGTGTCCTCCCCGGTTTCTCTCCGCAAATCCGCCGCGCGAGCCCGCGACACCGCCATGATCGAACGCCGCCCCGTGTTTCCCGGTGTGATCGAGATGAATCACCAGGCCGGCTACCGGATCGGGTGCAACGTCTATCTCGTCTACGAGGGACGCGACTGGGCGCTGGTGGACATCGGCTACGAGGAGAGCGTGGACGAGATCATCGAGCTCGTCCGGCAGATGGACTTTCCGCTCGCCCAGTGCCGGGCGCTCGTGGCCACGCACGCCGACGTCGATCACATCCAGGGCCTCGCCAAGGCGAAGCAGATCCTCAAGGCGCCGGTGCTGGCGCACCCGCTCGCGGTCGAGCCGCTCGAGAAGGGCGACCGCGTGAAGACGTTCGCCGAGATCGCCGCCCAGAACGTCCATCTCGAGATGCCGCCCGTGGCCACCGACCGCACGATCGACGACGGCGACACGATCGAGATCGGCGGCCTGTCCCTCGAGGTCTGGCACACCCCGGGTCACACCGACAGCCAGCTCGCCTTCCGCCTCGGCAACCTCCTCCTGTCGGGCGACAACATCTACCGCGACGGCTCGGTGGGGGCGATCGACGCCCACCACGGCAGCGACATCCCCGCCTTCATCCGCTCGCTCGAACGGATCGCGGCGAGCGACGTCGAATGGCTGCTGCCGAGCCACGGCCCCATCTTCCGGAAGGACGACCGGCTCCTCGAGCGGACGATCGGGCGGCTCCGCGGCTACCTCGCCCTGGCCGACTTCGGCACGTGCGCCCCCGACTGGCCCCTCATCGCCGAGTGGGACCGCGAACTCGCCGAGGGCCGACTGCCCGCCGCGGCGGCAGCCCAGACACCGCAGGCCGCAGGGTCGGCCCGGAAACGGTAGCGGTTTTTCCGTCAAGCGCGGTCGTGCGGGCGGCCGATACCTATCCCTGGTTCGGTCTATCAGGGGGGACAATCCGATGACACGGCACTTCGTCGCCGCCCTCGGTCTCGTCGGGGCTGCGTTCTTCGCCACCGCGACCGCCGAGGCGCAGTTTCCAGGGCAGCAGGCCTACGGCCGCCAGTGGGGCTACTCCGCCGCCACGCCCGACTGGAATCGCTTCTACCACTATCCGTACGTGTGGTATCCGCAAAACTTCTACGCCGACGCCTACTACCAGAGCGCCAACGACCTCTACTACCGCTATCCGCAGGAGATGCGGGTGCCGGTCTACAACCGGCAGTGGCAGAACGACTACCCGAAGTCGCGCCGCTACCACCACGGGCACCACTTCCATCTGGACGTATTTTAGCAAGCCGCGCGGCTGGGCGCGAAACATCCGCGCCGGCTCGGGGTCGCCCCTACCATTTCGCCGGACGCTCACTGCGCCCATCCATGGGCTCCGTTCGCTCGGATTTGCCTGCGCTCCGGCTTCCTGCCTGCGCTGGTCAAATACGCGGTCTCAATGGTATGGGACCACCCCGATCCTCCCTGTACGGAAGCCCGAACCTCAAGCGAGGGACTGTCTCATTTTATTTCAGGAGGCTTCGGGCTCCCCGTGTCCCGGAGCCGGCGTAGCTGACCAGCGAAGCCATGGATGGCGCAGCGCAGGCAGGTCCGAGTGAGCCGGAGCCTGGAGGGCGGAGGCGAACGTCCGGCGACGGGATATGGGGAGCCCGAAGCCGGCGCGCATGACTCGCGGCTACAATCCGCATCCATGAGATCGCAGCAGCACCCGCCATTCGCAAGCGAGCACGAGGCGGCGCGGTGGTGGCTCGCCAACGTCTACGCCGGCGACGACGCCGTGCAGCTCTCGCCGCGGGCCGTCGTCACCGGGATGGTGATCGGCGGCGTGATGTCGGTGTCGAACCTGTACGTCGGCCTCAAGACGGGCTGGGGGCTCGGCGTCACGATCACGGCCTGCATCATCGCGTTCGCCGTGTTCCGGTTTCTCGAGAGCGTCGTGCCCGCGTGGCGCGATCGGCCGTTCACGGTCCTCGAGAACTACACGATGAGCAGCGCCGCCAGCGCCGCCGGCTACATGTCGAGCGCCGGGCTCGTGTCGGCGATTCCCGCGCTCTACCTCACGACCGGCCGGATGCTCGCGTGGTGGGAGATCGGCCTCTGGCTCGCCGCGCTCTCGATGCTCGGCGTGTTCATGGCGATCCCGCTCAAGCGGCAGCTCATCAACGTGGACCAGCTCCCCTTCCCCTCGGGCATCGCGACCGCCGAGACGCTCCGGAGCATGCACAGCGAAGGAGGCGAGGCGGTGGCGAAGGCCCGGTCGCTGTTCGGCGCGGCCGCGCTCGGGGCGGTGGTCGCCGCGGGCCGCGATCTCGTCGGCGCCATCCCGACGGTCGCTGCGTGGGCCCTCCCCGCCGAGATGCCGCTCGGGCCGGGGGCATTCGCCCGCAGCCTGCTCACGAAGTATACGATCGGCATCGAGGGCTCGCTGATCATGGTCGCCGCCGGGGCGATCATGGGGATGCGGGTGGCGGCATCGATGCTCGTCGGCTCCGTCATCTTCTATGGCATCGTCGGCCCGATCCTCGTCGAGCGCGGCATCGCCCAGCCGGGCTACCGCGGGATCGTGTCGTGGGTACTCTGGCCATCGACCGCGATGATGGTGGCGTCGGGGCTCCTGTCGTTCGCGCTCAAGTGGCGCACGGTGCTGCGGGCCTTCGGCGGGCTCGGCCGGCTCGTCGGCGGCGAATCCGCCGCCGGCCGCGACGATCCGCTCGCCCACGTGGAGGTGCCGGCGTCGTGGTTCATCGGCGGCGTCCTCGCCGCCGGCACCGCCTGCGTCGTGCTCGGCCACTGGCTCTTCGGCATCACCTGGTGGATGGGCATCCTGGCCGTGCTCGTCACGTTCTTCCTCTCGATCGTCGCCGCGCGGGCGACCGGCGAGACCGACATCACGCCGATCGGCGCGATGGGGAAGATCACGCAGCTGATGTACGGCGTGGTGGCCCCGCAGAACATCACGACCAACCTCATGACCGCCTCGATCACGTCGGGGGCGGCGTCGCATGCGGCCGACCTGCTCACCGACTTGAAAAGCGGCTACCTCCTCGGCGGCAATCCCCGCAGCCAGACGATCTCGCAGCTCTTCGGCGTCATCGCCGGCACGATCGTGTCGGTGCCCGCCTACCTGTTCGTCGTGCAGCGGGCTCCGGAGCGGCTCGGCACCGAGGCGTTGCCGGCCCCGTCGGCGAAGGTCTGGGCCGGCGTGGCCGAACTCCTGGCCAAGGGGATCCATGCGCTCCCCGAGGGCGCCCTTGCGGCGATCGCCGTGGGTGCCGCCATCGGGATCCTCCTCACGCTGCTCGAGGAGTTCGGGCCGCGGGCCTGGAGGCCGTGGCTCCCCTCGACGACGGGCCTGGGCATCGCGGGCGTGATCCCGGCCTTCAACTCGATGGCGATGTTCGCCGGGGCGGTCGCCGCCTGGCTCTTCGCCCGCGCGCGGCCGCGAGACGCGGAGGTCCACACCGTGCCCGTGTCGAGCGGCCTGATCGCCGGCGAAAGCCTGATGGGCGTGGCGATCGTCCTCGGCCTCGAACTCGCGAAGCTCCTCGGTACCTGAGAAGCAGGTGGTACTCGGTTATTCGCCGGCTCGGGGGCGGCAAAAGTCTCGTCGCGTGGGCCGCAGCGGCCCAATGCTCCTCGAGCGTTCGCCGACCCCCTCGCCTACCCGGTTGATGTGACCAGGCCGCAGAGGATGCGCGCGGCCTCGTCCACCTCGTCGAGGTCGATCCATTCGTCGGCCGTGTGGGCCTGGGCGATGGAGCCGGGGCCGAAGACGACGCTCGGCAGGCCGGCCGCGGCGAAGATGCTGGCGTTGGTGCCGTAGCGGGCGGCGGTGCGCCGCGTCTCGATCCCGCACGCGGCCGCCGCGGCCTCGAGCGCCGCCGCACATCCGGCCGCCTCCGCATCGGGAAGACCGGCGCTCTCGACGAAGGGTTCGTCGTGTTCGATGCGGGCTCCCGGGGTCGCGGCGGCGATCCGCCGGATCACCTCGTCGCGGGCCTCGCGGGGGGACTCCCACGGCACCACGCGCCTGTCGATCTCGAGCACGACCAGGTCGGGCACGAGGTTCACGCCCGCGCCGCCGCGGATCGTGCCGAGGCTCAGCGTGGGTGGACCGCACGGGTGGTCCGGCCGGCGGCGCAACAACTCCCGCGCGAGGTCCTCGATCGCGAGGATGGCGCGGCCGGAGTGGTAGATCGCGTTGTCACCCTGCTCCGGAAACGCGCTGTGGCAGGCGCGGCCGTGCACGCGGATCCGCCAGCGGACCGCCCCCTTGTGCTGCGTCACGATGTCGAGCGTGGTCGGCTCCGCCACGATCGCGGCCGTCGGTGGGCCGCCGAGCAGCGTCCGGGCGGCGACGTCGGAAGGCAGCGCGTCGCCGTCCGCCGCGGTCCACAGCCGGGCGATCGCCTTCGCGCCGGAGAACCCGAACTCCTCGTTCACCGTCGCCGAGAAGACGACGGTCGCATGCCGCGGGGCGTTCGACGCCTGCAGGCGGGTGAGCGCCGTGAGCATGGCGGCCATGCCCCCCTTCACGTCGCAGGCCCCGCGGCCGTAGAGGCGTCCGTCGCGCACGAGCGGCGCGAACGGCTCGATCGTCATCCCCTCGGCCGGCACCGTGTCCTGATGGGCGTCCCAGAGGACCACCGGCGCGTCCGGAAGGGTTGCCTCGAGGCGGGCGATCACGTTGTCGCGGCCGGGCGACACCGGCTGCCGTGCCCAGGGCAGGCCGGCCGCGGCGAACCGCTGCACCAGGTGATCGGTGACCCGGCCCTCGAGATACTCCGGGCCCGCGACCTCGCGGCCCATCGGATTGACGCTCGGACGACGGACGAGATCGGCGAGCGTGGCGACGTGATCTGTCATCGTGAAACCACCCTACCAAACGGGGCGGTTTCTTTCCCGGGTGGATGCAGGCGTGATACGATGCGGCGGTTCCGTGGCGTTCGTTCCCTGATCCGTTTCCACGTTCCCGTCAGGTGTCCCATGTCGCGCGGGCTGTGCACCACCCTGGCTCTGACGTTCGCGGTCGTCATGGCTCCGTTCCGCATCGGGGCCGCACAGTCGTCCGACGACGAGAAGGCGATCCGGGCGGCCGGCATGGCCTACCAGGACGCCCTCGCCCGCGGCGACGGCAAGGGTCTCTCCGCGTTGTGGACGGCGGATGGCGACATCGTCGATGACCAGGGCCAGACGACGAAGGGCCGCGACACCGCGGCCCTCACGACGCCCCCCGATCCCGGTGCGCCCCGCCCCGATTTTCAGGTGCACGATACGACGCTCCGGTTCCTCACTCCCGACTGCGCCATCGAAGACGGCATGATCGACGTGGCGGTGCCGAGCGTCGCCACGCCCCACCTCGGCCGCTACTCGGCGATCTGGGTCCGGCAGGGCGGCGCGTGGAAGCTCGCCTGTCTGCGCGAGACCCGTCTGCCCGGTGCGGGCGGCGCAGCCCAACTCGCCGATCTCGACTGGATGGTGGGCGACTGGACCGTCGCCGACAACGCCCCCGCCGATCCGAAGGCGCCGCCCCGGCCCACGATCGACGTCAGCGTGCGCTGGAACGCAGGCCGCACGTTTCTCCTCCGCGACATGAAGATCACGCCGGCCGCGGCGACCGCCGGCGGTGACGCCGAGGCCGCCGCACCGATGCACGTGACGCAGCGCATCGGCTGGGATCCGCTCACCCGCCAGATTCGCTCGTGGGTGTTCAGCGCCGACGGGGGCCACGGCGAGGCGTTCTGGAGCCGCGACGGCGGATCGTGGCTCGCCCGGACGACGGCCGTGTTGCCCGACGGCAGCCAGACGGCCTCGCTCAATGTCTACACCTACGATGGCAAGGACCGCTGCACGTGGCAATCGTTCCACACGCACGCGGGCGGCGAGCACCTGCCGCCGGTCAACATGACGATGATCCGCAAGCCGGGGAGGCCCACGAAATGACGCCCACCGTCGCGCGACGTCCCGCGTCCCTGCTCCTGCTCTTCGCGGCGGGCCTTGCGGCCGCGTCACAAGGGCCCGCGGCGGAACCGCCGGCCGGCCCAGGCCAGCCGCCACAGGCGGCCGCCGACGCGCCACAGGACGACATCGCCAAGAAGGCCGAGATCCTGCGCAGCTCGCGCTGGCGGAGGGCGGTCTTCGAACTCGGCGACTGGCTCGACTCACAGCAGATCTATCCGCCGAAGCAGGTGCTGAAGATCAAGAGCGACTTCAACCAGCGGGTCGCGAAGATGTCGTCGTACGAGCTTGAATACCTGCTCGAGGATCTCGAGTCGAAGTTCAAGGTGATGGATTCGCCGGAGGCCAAGGATGCGCGGGCCTGGGTCGGGCAGTATCTTTCGGCGATGTCCGACCGAAAGCGCGACGAGGTGCTCAAGGACATCCCGAACGTGGTCAGCATGTCGGCCGGCGAACTCTCGCAGGAGATCCAGAAGATCGAGGCCAAGCGCCAGTCGCTGCAGCGGCAACAGGCGGCGTTCGACCAGGGCCGGCAGCAGCTCGTCGAGCAGGCCCAGGCGTCACGACAGCTCACGGCCCAGGCGGCGGCCGCGGCCGCGGCGCAGGCGAACGCCGGCCCGGCCTCCTCGCCGTACCGGAGCCAGGGCGGCGGCAAGCCCCCGTTCTCCGACAGCAAGGGCAGCGGCATGTCAGTCGGCGTCGGCCCCTGGGGCGCGTACGTGGGATTCAGCGTCGGGAACTTTTAGCTTTACGCAAAGCCTCGGCTTCCTGCCTCGCGTACGCCCTTGGCATGGGCACGGGGGATGCCCTTCTGTTCACACGGCTTTCGCCGAGTGTCACGTTCCCGTTCAACACCAGCCTGGGTATTCCGCTCTCTCTATTCCGCGATCAGCCGCCTGTGGGGCTGACCGGCGGGGCGGGGGCGAACTTCCCCGCGGAAAAAAGCCCTCCTCGTCGGCGACGGGCCGGGGCTGTATAACTTTGGCGGTTGTGACGGCCAAGCCGGTGGTGCATGCCACCGGCTTTTTCAGGCGGCAACTTCGTGACAAATTTCACGAAGTCGCTTCCTGCGGCCGATTCTCACAAGGTTTCGTGTCCGAGGGCCGCGGACCGACCGGCGCCCGCCGGCCGTCTGATGTTGGCCCGCCGACTGATTTCGAGCCGCCGATGGACGCCATCCTTCCTGTCCTGCTTTTCGTCGTCATTGCGGCGGCGGTTTCGGTGGGGCTGGTGGTCGGGGCGGGGCTCGTGGGCCCGAAGCGGACAAGCCCGGTCAAGGAAATGCCGTACGAGAGCGGCATGGATCCCGTCCACGACACGCGGCGGCGGTTCGACGTCCGGTTCCACCTGGTCGCGATCACGTTTCTCGTGTTCGACGTCGAACTCCTGTTCCTCTATCCCTGGGCCGTCGCCAGCCGGTCGAGGGCGGGCATCGATGGCGCCGTCGCCGACGGCCTCGTGTCGAGCCGGGGCCTCGTGTTCGCCGGCGCGATGGCATTCATCGCGCTGGTGGTGGTCGGATTCGCCTACGACTGGCGGAAGGGGGTGTTTCGATGGCGGTGACGTCGCCGAAGCTCGAGCTTCCCGAGAACGTGTTCGTGAGCAAGCTCGACGAACTGGCCAATTGGTGCCGCAAGAACAGCCTCTGGCCGATGCCGTTCGCCACGGCCTGCTGCGGCATCGAGTTGATGGCCACCGGCGCGAGCAAGCACGACCTGGCCCGTTTCGGGGC
>JBBAVM010000064.1:0-18979 GCA_040397685.1 Pirellulales bacterium | reverse complement strand
GCCCGCTACGTGCCCTACGGCTGGACGGCGCAGGCGTAAGCGGCCTGCCGGGGCCGCACGACCGCTACGACCGGCAGCCGCGGGGTGGCCGTGATTCGGCCCCGCGCTTTCGGCCGAACAGCGTCGTCATTACGATCGGGGGCGAGGCGTCCGAGGCCGGCTTTCAGGGCGCCCAAGGAGCAACGAGCGGATGAGCGAACCAGTGCGGGTCGGCGTCGTCGGCATGGGCACCGTCGGGTCGGGGGTGGTGCGCCTGCTCGTGGAGTCGGCCGACCACATCGAGCGGCACGCGGGCCGGCGGATCGTCGTCGAGAAGGCGGTCGTCAAGGACCTCGCCAAGGCCCGCAGCGTGGACGTTCCGGGCGGGAACCTGTCGGCCGACTGGCGCGACGTGTCGCGCGACCCCGCGATCACCGTGGCGGCCCTGCTCGTGGGCGGCCTCGAGCCGGCCCGCTCGATCATGATCGACCTCCTCGAGCACGGGAAGGACGTCGTCACCGCCAACAAGGCGCTCCTCGCCGAGCACGGGCCCGAACTCTTCGAACTCGCCCGGAGGAAGGGCCGCTCGATCGCGTTCGAGGCGGCCGTGGCCGGCGGGATTCCGATCGTCGCGGCGATCGGCGAATGCCTCGCTGCCAACCGCATCGAGAGCATCCGCGGCATCTTGAACGGCACGAGCAACTTCATCCTCACGCGGATGGAGGAGGACGGCGCCGACTACGCCGACGTCCTCAGGCTCGCGCAGGAAAAGGGGTTTGCCGAGGCCGATCCGGCGATGGACGTGGACGGCACCGACGCGACGCAGAAGCTCGCGATCCTCGCCCACCTCGCATTCGGCGTGTGGGTGCCCTGGGCCGAGATCCCGCGGACGGGCATCGACGGCCTCGACCTCGACCTCCTGACCTATGCCGGCGAACTCGGCTACCGGATCCGGCTCGTGGCCGTCGCCAGCCGCAGCGATGGCCGCCTCGCGATGCGGGTCGCGCCGGCGCTCGTGAAGATCGGGACGCCCCTCGCCGAGACCCGCGGCGCCTACAACGCCGTGAGCATCGTGGGCGACGCGGTGGGGCGGATGTTCTTCCACGGCCTCGGCGCGGGGCAGATGCCCACCGCCTCGGCCGTCGTGGCCGACATCATCGACACCGTCGTGGGCCGGGCGGCGATCACGTTCAAGACGACCGGCGTGCTCTCCGCCGACACGCCCGCGGCGCGGATCGCGGGCGTGGACATGCAGGAGCGGCATTTCGTGCGGATCCGGGTCAAGGACCGCCCCGGCGTGCTCGCCCGGATCACGGGCATCCTCGGAGAGCATGGGATCTCGATCGCCTCGGTCATCCAGCACGACGCCGGGCACGGGGGCGACGCGACCGTGCCGCTCGTGATCATGACGCACCCCTGCGGCACGACCGCCGTGCGTAAGGCGCTCGACCACATCGACGCAAGCGACGTCGTGAGCGGTCGCAGCGTCTGCCTGAGCGTCCTCGACGACTGAACGACACCCCGGGACGCATGCCATGAAATATGTGATCGTGATCCCCGACGGCGCGGCCGACGCCCCGCAGGAGTCGCTTGGCGGCAAGACGCCCTTCCAGGCGGCCCGCACGCCCGCGCTCGACGCGCTCGCGGCCCGTGGCCGAGTCGGGCTCACGAACCACGTGCCTGAGAGCCTGCCCCCGGGATCGGAGGTGGCCTGCATGAGCCTCATGGGCTACGACCCGCTCGCGTACTTCACCGGCCGGGCGCCGCTCGAGGCGGCGGCCCAGGGGATCGCCCTCGGGCCCCGCGACTGGGCCGTGCGCTGCAACCTCGTGACGATCGCGCCGGCCGAATCCGGGCCGATGATGGAGGACTTCACCGCCGGACACGTCTCGACGGAGGAGGCCCGCGAACTGCTCGCGGCCTGCCAGCGCGGGCTCATGGCGGAGTTTCCCGAGCTCGGCGGCTGGGAATTCAAGCCCGGCGTCAGCTACCGCAACCTGCTCATCTATCACGGCGAAGGGGGCCCCGCGCCGCTTGCGAGCGACCTCAAGGCCACGCCCCCGCACGACCTCATGGACAAGCCGATCGCCGACGCGTTTCCCCGCGGCTTCGGCAGCCGGCTGTTGGCCGACATCATGGGCAGAAGCGCCGCCTGGCTCGCCGACCATCCCGTGAACCGGGCCCGCGTCGCGGCGGGCAAGCGGCCGGCCACGCATGTCTGGCTGTGGGGCGTGGGGAAGGCCCCGGCGTTCGAGCCCTTTACAGTGAAGTATGGAACGAGCGGCACGATGATCACCGCCGTCGATCTGCTTCGCGGCCTCGCCGAACTGGCCGGCTGGAAGCGGCGCGAGGTCGCGGGCGCGACGGGCTACCTCGACACCGACTACGCGGCGAAGGGGCGGGCGGCGATCGAGGAACTCGGCCGTGCCGACCTCGTGTGCGTACACGTCGAGGCGCCCGACGAGGCGAGCCACCAGGGGAATGCCGTGGAAAAAGTCAAAGCGATCGAGGAGATCGACGCCAAGATCGTGGGGCCGATCGCGAAGCACCTCGAGTCGCTCGGGCCACACCGGATCCTCGTCTGCCCGGATCATCCGACGTTTCTCTCCACGAAGACCCACTCCCGGGGCCGCGTGCCGTTCGTCATGGCCGGGGCGGGCATTGCGGCGGGCAGCACGCGGACCTACGACGAGGCGGCGGCGGCCGCGAGCGGCGACGTGATCGAGCCGGGCTGGAAACTGATGGGCACATTCCTCGGAAAGGACTGATTCGCGATGGGGCTGGTGGTGCAGAAATTCGGCGGCACGAGCGTGGCCGATCCGCAGAAGATCCTGGCGGCCGCGAAGAAGGCGATCGCCCGGCAGGCGGAAGGGAAGCAGGTCGTGGTCGTGGTGAGCGCGATGGGCCACCAGACCGACATCCTCGTCGATCTGGCCAAGGCGATCACCGACCGGCCGAGCGCCCGGGAAATGGACATGCTCCTCTCCACGGGCGAGCAGGTGAGCGTCGCGCTCTTCGCGATGGCGATCCAGGCGCTCGGCCACAAGGCCGTGAGCCTGACCGGCGCCCAGATCGGCATCCGCACCGATTCCACGCACACGAAGGCCCGCATCAAGTCGATCTCGACCGACTACGTGAAGCAGCTCCTCGCCGACGGCGCGATCGTGATCGCCGCGGGCTTCCAGGGGATCGACCAGAACGGCAACATCACCACGCTCGGCCGTGGCGGGTCCGACACGACGGCCGTCGCCCTGGCCGCCGTGCTCGATGCCGATCTCTGCGAGATCTACACCGACGTGGACGGCGTCTACACGACCGACCCCCGGATGCTGCCCGAAGCCCGGCGGCTGGGCTCGATCTCCTACGACGAGATGCTCGAGTTGGCGAGCCTGGGCGCGGGCGTCATGCACTCGCGGTCGATCGAGTTCGCGAAGAAGTTCGGCGTCAAGGTGCTCGTGCGGTCGAGCTTCAAGGACGTGCCAGGCACAGTCATCCTCGCGGCCGAGGAATCGACGCCGCGACCGGCGAGCGGCGTGGCCCTCGCGAAGGACGAGGCCCGGATCACGCTGGAAAACGTCCCCGACCAGCCGGGCTCGAGCCACGCCCTGTTTTCACGGCTCGCGGCCAGCGGCATCGCGGTGGACATGATCGTGCAAAATGTGGGGCAGGGCGGCCGCGCCGACATCTCGTTCACGGTGCCGGCCGACGACCTTGTGGAGGCGCTCGAGTTGTCGCAGGCGATCGCGCGGGACCTCGGCGCGACGGGCGTGTCGCACGATGCGGAACTCGCCAAGGTGAGTGTCGTGGGCGTGGGGATGGAGCGCGAGCAGGGGGTGGCCGGGCGGATGTTCTCCGCGCTCTCCGCCGCCGGGATCAACGTGCGCATGATCACGACGAGTGAGATCAAGATCTCCGTGCTCGTGGACAAGGCCGACGCCCAGGCCGCCGTGCAGGCGGTGCACCGGGCCTTCGCCCTGGAAGCCGAGACGGCCGATGGCGAGGCCGACATCGCCGGATCGCATCTCGTGAAATCGAGCCCGCTCGAGGTCGTGCAGCGGCTCGGCGGGATGGAGGACCTCGCCATCGAGGACTGCCAGCTCGACTCGTCGCAGGCGCTCGTGACGTTCACCGACCTGCCCGACACGCCGGGCGTGGCCGCGGCCGTGTTCGAGGAGGTGGGGCGGGCCGGGCTGAACGTGGACATGATCGTGCAGAGCCATCCCCGCGATGGCCGGGCGGAGATCTCGTTCACGGTGCCCGCGGCCGACCGTCAGCGGGCGATCGAGGTCGCGAAGAGGATCGCCGCGGCCCGCGGCGCGACCGTAGCCGACGTGCCGCACGTCGCCAAGCTCTCGATCACGGGCGTCGGCATCCGCAGCCACGCCGGCATTGCCGATCGGCTGTTCAAGCCGCTCGCCGATGCGGGCGTGAACATCGATCTCGTGAGTACGAGCGAGGTGCGGCTGAACGTGATCGTGGCCGCGGAGCACGGCGAGAAGTCGCTCCGCGTGCTCCGGCAGGCCTTCGGACTCTAGCCCCGCGAGGAGCCCCCCGATGCCCGAGACGGTGTTCGCGAAGATCATCGACCGGAGGATTCCGGCCCGCATCGAGTACGAGGACGATCGCTGCCTCGCATTCCACGACGTGGCCCCGCAGGCGCCGACGCATGTGCTCGTGATTCCGAAGAAGCCGATCCCGTCGCTCGCCGACCTCGAAGCCTCCGACGAGGCTCTCGTGGGGCATCTCGTCGTGATCGCAACGCAGCTCGCCGCGAAACTCGGCCTTGGCGACGGGTATCGGCTCGTCGTCAACTGCGGCCGCGATGGGGGCCAGTCGGTGGATCATCTCCACGTGCACCTCCTCGGCGGCCGGCGCTTGAGCTGGCCACCGGGGTAAGTAAACCCGCTCGGGGGCGGCAAAAGTCTCGTCGCGTGGGCCGCGGCGGCCCAAGGCTCCTCGAGCATTCGCCGACCCCCTCGCTCCCTTCCCCGGACGGGATGCGTGTCAGCCGAGCACGCTCTCGAGGACTTCCTCGGCGACGTAGATCGGCAGGTTCGGCTCGCAGGTCACTGCGACCGCGATCGCGTCCGAGGGCCGGGCGTCGATCTCGACGATCTCGTTGTCCTTGAGGACGCGGATCGTGGCGAAGTAGGTGTGCTCCTTGAGCTCACTGATCACGACGTCCTGGAACTCGCCGCCGAGCAGTTCGACCGACGCCACGAGCAGGTCGTGGGTGAGCGGCCGCGGCGACTGGTGATGCTTCACGCGCCGATCGATGCTCGTGGCCTCGAAGAGGCCGATGAGGATGGGGAACGTGCGGTCGCCCTCGACCTCCTTGAGGTACACGACCTGCTGGTCGTTGATCTCGCTGATGATGATTCGCGAGAGTTCCATCTGGACGCTCATGATTCGGCTCCGGGCGTGCGGCAACAGGGCGTGCGACGCGTCCGACCGCCTGCGTCCACCCGCGGCCCATGGTACCCAAAACGTGCCGGTATTTCACGGCGCTGCGCGACGTTCGAGCGCGGCGAGGGTTTCGCGGCCTTTGGCGAGCTTGGCCTCGAGTTCGGCGAGCTGCTCCCGCTCCTTCTGCACCACCTGCGGCGGGGCCTTGGCGGCGAATTTTTCGTCGGCGAGCTTCGCCTGCTTGGCCTGGATGAACGCCGCGGTCTTTTCATTCTCCTTCGCGAGCCGGGCGATCTCGGCCCCGACGTCGATCAGGTCGGCCAGATCGACGAACACGTCGCAGCCGGCGGCGCCCGCGGTGGCCGCCCCGGGAGCGCCCGTCGCCGTGGGGCCGGCGGCCGTGATCTCGGCGACGGCCATCGACGCGATCGAGCCGTGCATCGGCAGGAGCAGCGCGGCGGTGTCGGCCGGCGCCCGGATCGCGACTTTGACGTTCGTGCGCGGCGGCACGTTCTGCCGGGACCGGATCTCGCGGATCGCCCCCACGACGGCCAGGAACGTGCCGAACTGCGTCTCGGTGCGGGCATCGACCCAGCCGGCGGGCGGCGCGGGCCACGCCGCCACCATGATCGATGCGGGCAGCCCAGACGCGTCCCACGGCGTGCGGCGATGCCCCGCGATCGTGCGGAAGTGCTGCCAGATCTCCTCCGTCACGAACGGCATGATCGGATGCAGGAGCCGGAGGATCGTGTCGAGGCCGAGGAGCAGCATCGCCTGCGCCCGCGGCCGCGCGGCCGGGTCGGCAAGCCGGGCCTTGCAGAGCTCGAGATACGCGCTGCAATACTCGTCCCAGGCGAAGGCGTAGAGCACGCGGGCCGCCTCGGCGAACCGATACTCGTCGATTGCCCGAGAGGCCTCGGCCGTCACGGTTGCCAGCCGGCTCATGAGCCAGCGGTCTTCGAGCGGGATCGCCTCGGGGGCGGTCGCGTCGGGAGTCAACTCGCCGGCGGTAAAGCCTTCCAGGTTCATGAGCACGAACCGGGTCGCGTTCCAGAGCTTGTTCGAGAAGTTGCGGCCGGCCTCGAACCGCTCCGAGAGGGCCGGGCCGCGGGGCAGGGCGATGTCCTCGGGCTTCGTCGCCCACTGTGTGCGGAACGCCTGCTTGCACTTCGGGCACTCGATCCGGGGCAGCATCCGGTTCTGCGTCGTCTGCTCGATCCGGGCGGCGCAGTTCGGGCACTGAAACTCGACCGGCATCCGGACGTCCTGCGTCTCGGTGGCCATGCTCGCCATCCCGAACCGCAGCGCGTCGGCGCCGAGGGCGTCGATCACATCGAGCGGATCGACGCCGTTCCCCTTGCTCTTGCTCATCGTCTCGCCATAACGGTCGAGGATCTTGGGGTGGATCGCGACGTCGCGGAAGGGGATCTTTCCGGTGTCGAACAGCCCCATGATCACCATCCGCGCGACCCAGAGCGTGATGATATCGCGGCTCGTGACGAGCGTCGTCGTGGGATAGAACGAGGCGAGTTCGGGCGTGGCCGCCGGCCAGCCGAGCGTGGAGTGGGGCCAGAGCGCCGACGAGAACCAGGTGTCGAGCACGTCGGGATCGCGCACGAGCGGTTTTCCACCGACGGCATCCACGCCGAGCGACTCATCGCGGGAGCAGACGTGCCACCCTGAGCCGCCGTCGCACGTCCACTCCACGCCGCCGCGGCCGGCAAACGCCGTCGAAAGCTCCGCCGCGCTCACGCCGTCCACATGCCAGATCGGGATGCGGTGGCCCCACCAGAGCTGGCGGCTCACCGGCCAGTCGCGCTTCTCGCCGAGCCAGTCGAGATAGCTCTTGGCATAGCGCTCGGGAAAGATTCGCACCGCACCGCCCGTGACCGCATCGAGGGCGGGCTGTGCGATCTCATCCATGCGGATGAACCACTGATCGGCAAGATACGGCTCGATCGGCGTCTTCGAGCGGTCGGAGTGCGCCAGCTCGATGATCCTGTCTTCCACTTGCACGAGCTGCCCCGCGGAATCGAGATCGGCCACGACCTTCGTGCGGGCCTTCTGGATCGTGAGGCCCGCATACGGCCCGGCTTCGGCATTGAGCGTGCCGTCGGGATTGAGGATGTTCACCATCGGCAGCGCCTGGCGCCGGCCGACGTCGTAGTCGTTCGGGTCGTGGGCGGGGGTGATCTTCACGCACCCGGAGCCCATCTCGGGCTTCGCCCATTCGTCGGCGACGAGCGGGATCGCCCGGCCGAGGAGCGGCAGTCGTACCTTCCTGCCGGCCCGAGCCATCGCGGCGAGCGTTTCGAGCAGGGGGAGCAGGGCGGTGCGACGCTGCGCGAGATCGTCGAGCGCCCGGTCGATCTCGGCATGTTCCTTCGCGTTGGCCTGCTCCCGCTTCTCACGGAGTGTCCGCTCTGCCGCGTCGAGCGCGGCCGCCGGGTCTGGGTGGATGGCGACCGCCGTATCGCCGAGCAGCGTCTCGGGCCGTGTCGTCGCCACGGTGACGCTCGCCGGTTCGCCGGGCTCGGGATCGATGACGTCGTAGCGGATGTGCCAGAAATGTCCCTTCACCTGCTCGTGAAAGACCTCGTCGTCGCTCACGGCCGTCTGGAGGAAGGTGTCCCAGTTTACGAGCCGCTTGCCGCGCCGCACGAGGCCCTTTTGGAACAGGCGAAAAAACGCTTCACGGACGGCCGCCGCGCACTGGTCATCGAGCGTGAACCGCGTGCGGTCCCAGTCGCAACTCGCGCCCAGGTCGCGCAGCTGACCGAGAATCCGCTTCTCGTATTGCTCCTTCCACGCCCAGATCCGCTCCACGAGTTTTTCGCGGCCGAGGTCGTGCCGCGAGAGTTTTTCCTCCTCGAGCAGACGGCGCTCGACGACCGCCTGCGTGGCGATGCCGGCATGGTCGGTGCCGGGCATCCAGAGCGTGAGATGGCCTTGCATCCGCCGCGTGCGCACGAGCACGTCCTGGAGCGTGTTGTTGAGGGCGTGGCCGAGGTGCAGCGCCCCGGTGACATTCGGCGGCGGGATCACGATCGAGAACACGGGCCGGGTGTCGCCGGGGGCCGGCGGCTCGGCGTGCCAGGATCGCTCGGCGTCCCAGAGCGCCCGGCAGCGGGCCTGGGCGGCTTTGTGGTCGTATTGCTTGGGCAGGTCGTGCATGGTGAAACTATGGTGGCGTCGGGCGAATGTAGCGAACCAGGCCTCGTGTCTGCCAGCACGACTTCGCCGCGCCTCGCGGAACACCCCTCCCCATGGCCTGGTTGCAGCACCATCTCCGGCTCGCGCCCCGGCGTCGCGGCTTTCATCTGATCACGCCCGAGATCGAGGCTGCCATCGACGGGCTCGCGCGCATCCGCGTCGGGCTGCTGCACGTCTTCATCCAGCACACCTCGGCGAGCCTGTGCATCAACGAGAACGCCGACCCGGACGTGCCGCGCGACCTCGAGCTCGCGTTCAACGAAATCGCCCGCGCGGACTTTGACTACGCGCACACGGTCGAGGGCCCGGACGACATGCCTGCGCATGTGAAGTCCGCGCTCATCGGCAACGCCGTCTCGGTGCCGATCGAGCAGGGGCGGCTGTGCCTCGGTACATGGCAGGGCATCTACCTCTGCGAGCACCGCGATCACGGCGGCCCGCGGCGGCTGGTGCTCACCGTCCACGGCGAGATGGAGTGAGCGCCGGTGTCAGCCGCCGTAGGCGCTTGCCGTCGGGGCGCGGGCGAGGTCGGCGTCGAGCGGCCGGTGCGGCGCGATGCCGAGCGACTCGAGTTCGCCGTGGTAGGCCCTCACGCCCTCCTCGGCGGCGAGGTCGCCGTCCGCGACCGCCCGCAGGATCTTCACGAACGAGAGCTGGTGTTCGGCGGCGTTGATCTTGCGGCCGAAGAGGGCCACGCGGGCCCCGTGCCGCTTGGCATCCGCGACGAGGCCGAAGGCGTCGTGCGTGGTGCCAGCCCCGCCGCCGAGGATGCCGACGACCACCGAGC
Source organism: Pirellulales bacterium (assembly GCA_040397685.1). Taxonomy (GTDB): domain Bacteria; phylum Planctomycetota; class Planctomycetia; order Pirellulales; family UBA1268; genus RGVT01. Next base: position 9,594 of record JBBAVM010000064.1, on the reverse strand, counting down.
GATCGTACGCCGCGAGTTGCTCGGTGACCTCGGGACCGAGGTAGGGAATCTTGAGGAAGATCGGCCTGCCGGCCCGGGGCACGCCGGCGAGCGCCCGGGCGACGTGGTCGGCGAGGAATCGGGCGACGTCGCGTGGCTGGTCGGCCGCCGCTCGGCCGGGCACGCGATCGAGCGCATTGGGAAAGAACACCTCGAGAAAATGCCGGAAGCCCGCCCGCTCGGCGTCGATCCGAAAAGCCTTGTAGGCCTCGAGCATCGCGCGGTCGAGCGCGGCGTCGTCGTTGAGCGTGAGCGAAAAGAGGCCGAGGTTCGCGCCGCGGCCCGGCTCCGCCGCGACGTGATCGATGCGGCCCGTGCGGGCGTGGGCGATCGTGGTCGTGGAGAAGGGAAGCGCGGGCTGCTTTGCGTAGCTGCCCGTGCCGGCGGCGAGCCAGATGTCGGTCGTGTCGTTCATCCGCACGGCCGGCGTGACGCCGGTCGCGGCGAAGATGTTCTCCTCGATCGCGAGCACCTCGCTCGTGCTCGCGCTCATGAGCATGATGTCGATGAGCCCCTGCTTGACGAGGCCGCGGATTTCGCCGCGGTAGTCGTGGATCGAGCGAAAGGGGCCGCGGCCCGCGATGCCCGCCGGGGCAAGCCCGGGAGCGGCGAGGCCAAACGCCATGTCCGCGTCCTTGGCGTCGGCCAGGATGAAGTCGCCGCACGACGGATCGGCCACGATCCGGGCGAGCTTCAGGTCGAGCGTCTTCTGCGGGAGGTGCACGGATTTCATGGGGGCAATGCTACCGGGCCGATCCATGGGCTTCTCGCGCCGCACAGACGAAACGTAACGCTTTTACGTTATAAGGTAATTCGCAGGCGATACGGTGTCGGGCACGCGGCGGACGGGTCGTCGCATCCCCCTGCAGGAAACGTCCCTCATGGCAGCCTCGCCGTATCGCTTCTCCATCGGACCATGGAACCTCGGCCAGGGGGGCGATCCGTTCGGACCGCCGGTTCGGCCTGCCGTGCCGTTCGACGCCGTCCTCGACACGGCCGTGAGCCTCGGCTTCGAGGGGATCCAGTTCCACGACGACGATGCCGTGCCCGACCTCGAGCGGCTCGCGCCGGCGCAGATCATCAAGGGGGCGGAGGCGATGCGGAAGAAACTCACCGACAAAGGGCTCGTCGCCGAGTTCGTCGCCCCGCGGCTCTGGGAGCATGCGCACGGCATCGACGGGGGATACACGTCGAACGATCCGGCCGCACGGGCCTGGGCGATCGAGCGTTCGAAGCGCGCGGTGGACGTGGCCTTCGCCCTCGGCACCGATCTGATCGTGATGTGGCCGGCCCGCGAGGGGACGGCGGTGCGCGAGAGCAAAAACCCGATCGCCGCCTCCACTCAGATGCTCGCCGCAGTTGACGCGATTCTCAGTGCCCATCCGACCGTCCGGATCGCGATCGAGCCCAAGCCCAACGAGCCGGTGGACCACGCGTTCGTTCCCACGATCGGCCACGCGCTCGCGCTCGGCGCCCGCTCCGCTGACCCGGCCCGCGTGGGCGTGCTCATCGAAAGCGCGCACGCGATCCTGGCCGGCCTCGACCCCTCCGACGAAATGGGGTTTGCCCTGGCTGCGGACAAACTCTGGAGCGTGCACCTCAACGACCAGAACGGCCTCAAGTTCGACCAAGACAAGGTCTTCGGAGCGGCGAACCTGCGCGGGGCGTTCGACCAGGTGCGGGTGCTCGAGGCCGCCGACTATGCGGCGACGGGCGCCTTCGTGGGATTCGACGTGAAAGCCCAGCGCACGCAAGCCGCGGAAAAGGCCGCAGCCCACCTCGCCACGAGCAAGGCGATCTTTCTCAAGCTCGTAGAGAAGGTACGCACCTATCCCGTGCAGACCGCCGAGCAGTGCATCGCGGCCCGCGACTACGAGGCTCTCGAGCGGCTCGTGTTGGAACACCTGCTCTCGGCGTAAGGACCCCATCATGAAGGCCAGGGAAGAGCCTCGCGAGGTCGGTCCGCCGCTCGTGGCGGTGATTCTCGACGCGGCGCGGCCGTACGACCGGCTGATCATCGGGGGCGTCGCCCAGTATGCCCGCGAGCGCGGTCGCTGGAGCCTCTACGTCGAGGAGGATCCGCTCCAGAAGCTGCCCGACCTCAAGCGTTGGCACGGGCAGGGCATCATCGCCAACTTCGACGACCGGCGGGTCGCCGAGGCGATCCAGGGGCTCGCGATCCCGGTCGTGGGGGTCGGGGGCGGGTATGGCTGGCATGACGCGCGGTCGAAAATCCCGTACGTCTACACCGACAATCGTGGGATCGGCTGGCTCGGAGCGCAGCATCTTCTGGCCTGCGGTTTCGAGCGGCTCGCGTTCTGCGGCTACCCGCGGTCAGCGACGGGGGGATGGTCGGAGGAACGGGCCGCGGCGTTTCAACAAGCCGCCGAGGAGGCTCGCCGGCCCTGCGATCTGTTCACCGGCCGCGTCGCTGCAGCCCGCCGCTGGGAGGACCTGCAACGGGAACTGCAGGCGTGGCTGCAGCGGCTGCCGACACCGGTCGGCCTGATGGCGTGCAACGACGTGCGGGCCCGCCACGTGCTCGAAGCGTGCCGCGCGATCGGGCTGCGGATCCCACACGATGTGGCCGTGATCGGCGTGGACAACGACGAGATGATCTGCGAACTCACCGATCCGTCGCTCTCGAGCGTCGATCAGTCGGCACGCAGGATCGGCTATGAAGCGGCCGTGCTTCTCGATCGGATGATGACCGGGCATCCCGTGGACAGGCGGGTGGTCGTGCCCCCGATCGGCGTCGTGGCCCGTGCCTCGACCGACACGCTCGCGATCGCCGACGCGGAGGTCGTGCAGACGCTCCAATCGCTCCGCCGTGAGCCCTGTCAGCGACCGCGGGTGGATGGGCTCGCCGAGGCCGTCGGCGTGTCGCGTTCGTCACTCGAGCGGCGGTTCCGCGCGGCCGTGGGCCGCTCGATCCACGAGGAGCATGTGCGGCTGCGGCTGGCCGAAACCCGCACATTGATCGTGGAAACGGATCTGCCGCTCAAAGCCGTGGCGATGCGGGCCGGCTTTCCGTCGCTCCAATACATGACGACGTTCATCCGCCGCCACACGGGGCTCACGCCGGCCCGCCTCCGCGCGGTCAACCGCAAGCGTTGAGAGGCGGTTTTTCTCGGAAGCCCGAGGCGCGAGCGAGGAGGAGCGGTGATTCCCTCGCTCGCGCTGCGGGCTTTCGTAGCTGCGGGCTTCCAGCAGGGGATGCGAATGCCTGCTGGAGGCGCAGCAGACTGCGCAGAAGGGATGCAGGCGAGGGCCACCACGGCTGGGAGCGCCGCCGTTTCGCCAGCTCCCCGGCCGGCCTTGAAGCCCGCGAAGCACGCCATTCCCGGGTGCGACGCCGTCGTCGTATCGCTGCACGACGGCTTTGGCATTCGATTTGCTGTCTTGCCCGTTCGCGTGGGGCGACCCCTGCGGCTCGGGCTCATGGCGTTTCGGAGACGCTTGCCCGGGTGCTCCCTGGTGTTTCCTTCTGGAGGTGAGCGATGCGTCTGCTTGATACCGCCGCACCCGTGCGGCATTTCCTTTCGTCGTGCCGCCTGTGGCTGGCGGCAAAACTGCCCGGTGCGGTAGCGGCCGCCGTGGCGTGGTGCAGCGGAACCTTGGTGCACGCCGCTGGCGAGCAGGTGGGCCAGGCCGTGCCACACCTCAAGGGCACGTACGACACCGGGTCGATCGCCTGGGTGCTCGTCAGTGCGGCCCTCGTCTTCTTCATGATGCCGGGGCTCGCGCTCTTCTACGGCGGCATGGTCCGGGCGAAGAACGTGCTCAACATGTTTTTGTTGGTCATGGTCTGCGTCCCGATCGTCGCCCTCGAATGGGTCGCCTACGGCTACAACATGGCCTTCGCCGTGCCGTCCGCGATCGCGGTCGATGCCGGCAAGGGACCCGACGGCAACGACCTCCCCAAGCACAGTTACCTTGGCTGGGACCCGGGGCTCGTGTTCCTGAAGTCGTTTGCAGAACTGAGCGTGGATGGCACCAACGCCTATGAGCGGGTCGTGACGTCCGGCGACACGGTGGAGGCCGCGCCGAACGGCGTGCCCGAACTGCTCTTCGCGATGTTCCAGATGATGTTCGCCATCATCACGCCCGCGCTGATCGTGGGCGCTGTCGCCGAGCGGGTGAAGTTCGGGGCCTGGTGCCTGTTCACGGTGCTGTGGGCGACGATCGTCTACAACCCCGTTTGCCACTGGGTCTGGAACGTCAACGGCTGGCTGTTCCAAAAGGGCGTGCTCGACTTCGCCGGCGGGACGGTCGTGCACGTGCTGGCGGGCGTCTCGGCGCTCGCGCTGCTCCTGATCCTGCCGAAGCGGAAGGGCTATCCCGGCGCCCAGTTCGTGCCGCATAGCGTCGGCTGGACCCTGATCGGCGCCGCGATGCTGATGGTCGGTTGGTTCGGCTTCAACGCCGGCTCGGCGATCGCGGTCGGCAAGGACTTCCTGCCGGTCGCCGGCGGCGTCGCCGTGCTCGCCTTCGCCACGACGGCCATCGCCGGCAGCGCTGCCGCTGGCGCGTGGCTGTTCGCGGAGTGGCTGAAGGTTGGGAAGCCGACCGCCCTCGGCTTCGCGTCCGGCATGGTGGCCGGCCTCGTCGCGATCACGCCGTGTGCGGGGCACGTCAGTCCGGCGGGCGCGGTGATCATCGGCATCCTCGGCGGCGTCGTCTGCTTCCTCGCCGTCCAGGCCAAGCCCAGGCTCGGCTACGACGACTCGCTCGATGTGGTCGGCGTGCACGGCGTAGGCGGAGCGCTCGGCGCGTTGCTCGTGGGGCTGTTTGCCATCCGGCCGGCGGTCGGCGGCGTCGGGCAGTTCCTTATCCAGCTCCAGGGCCTGCTCTGGAGCGGTGGCTATGCGTTCGTCTGCACGCTCGTCCTCGGGCTGATCATCGAGAAGACCATCGGGTTCACGGTGTCTCCGCAGACCCAGGACGAGGGGCTCGACATCGCCGAGCACGGCGAGTCGGCCTACCACCTCGCCTGACGCGGAAGACGACGATCCAGAAGGGTGCCCCAACGGCTCGGGCGCGTACTCCGCACATTGCGCGCTCGAGCCGGGGCATCCTCTGGCGGTGCCGGCTCCAGGCGGAACACGCCCTGGCCGGTCGGTGAGCTCGTGAGCACGTACGCTTCGCCGTCGGCATCGGTGCCGAAGCCGAAGATCGGGAGGCCATTCCACGGAATCTCCCGATTGGTCGCCCGGCCGGTGGCCTCGTCCAGGTCGAGCGCCCAGAGCCGGCCCGAGACAAAGTCGCCGTAGAGGTACGAGCCGACGAGCGCGGGCAAAAGGCGGCCGCGGTAGACGAACCCGCCGGTGATGCTCTTGCCCACCTGGTGGTCGTATTCCCAGACAGGATCGAGCGGCTTGGCGTCGGCCTCCGGCCGATTGCCGAAGGCCTGCGTTCCCTCGCGGAGGCTCCAGCCGTAGTTGCCGCCCTTCGCGACGATATCCACCTCTTCGAGCAGATCCTGCCCGACGTCGGCGGCCCAGAGCCGGCCTGTCTCGCGGTCGAACGCGATCTGCCAGGGATTGCGGAAGCCGAACGCAAAAATTTCACCACGGGCATCGGTGCGACCGACGAACGGGTTGTCGGCCGGAATCGCGTAGGCCCGGCCATCCTCGCGGCGATCGACGTCGATCCGCAGGATCTTGCCGAGCAGCGTGTCGAGCTTCTGGCCGTTGCCGAAGGGGTCGTCGCGGCTGCCGCCGTCGCCCAGGCCCCAGGAGAGGAAGCCATCGGGCCCGAAGGCGATCGAGCCGCCGTTGTGGTTCCAGAACGGTTGGTCCACCGCCAGCACGAGTTCCTCGCTCGCGGGATCGGCCCGATCGGGATCGTCGCGGCTGACGCGAAACCGGCTGAGGTGCTCGAGCCGTTTGTCACCCTTCACGCTGTAGGTCACGAAGAACTCGCCGGTCTCGCGGAATCGCGGGTGAAACGCGAGGCCGAGGAGGCCCTCCTCGTTGTATTTGCCCCAGGGCGAGGTGCCGGGCCGCAGGTCGAGGAACAGTTTTCCCTCGACCGATCCCGGACGGAACACGTGGATCATCCCGGACTGATCGAGGACGAACCGGCGGCCCGAGCCGTCGCCTGCGTGGGTCACGATGAGCGGCCGCAGCGGCACGACGGGCGTGCCGTCGTCCGACTCCGGCGACCAGCCTTCCCACGTCGCCCCGGGAAACGCGGGCACGGCCCGCACCGCCGCGGCCTCGTCGGCAAAAGGAATCTTCGAGCCTTCCGCCGGCAGTTCCCGCACCTTGATCGACCGAAACGCGACCTCGGCGCCGTGGTCCTGCAGGCACAGATGGCCGCGGCCGGCCTTCGCGAAGTTCGGCAGCGAGGCAAACTTGCTCTTCGCCACCCGCTCGTCCCAGTCCTTGCTCCCGATCTTGAACCGCTCGTAGGCGACGCCGTTGACGACCACCTCGCAGCCGCCGGGGGCCACCCTCAGGTAGAGATGGTTCCACTGGCCGGCGGGCCGCGTCGTGTCGAGATACTCGGGCGATGTGCGGCCTGCCTGCTCGTCCAACTCGCGCACCCACTTCGGCAACTGCGGTGCATAGAGCCCATACAGCCAGCCGGCCCGCTGCGATTCCTTCGCCCCGGCATTGTCGAGGATCTGCACCTCGGGGCCGGTATGCCAGGGCTGGGCCTCGTCTTCGGTGACGTGGAACATCACGCCGCTGTTGCCGCCCGGAGCGATTCGATACTCGAGCTGCACTTCGAACGCCGAAAATTGGTCACGACTGACGATATCGCCGGCACCGTCGGCGACCCGCACGAGCGCTCCGTCGCGCACCTGCCAGCCGTCGCCGAGCACGTCGCGGCGGTAGCCGCGAAAGCCGCTCGCCTCGCGGCCATCGAAGAGGAGCTTCCATCCGCCGCGCCGTTCGGCCTCGGAGAGCGTGTTGGGCGCGGACTCGCCCCGGGCAAGGGTGCCGACGAAAAGACAGGCGAGGGCGATGAGAAACAGCTGCAGTAAACGGGACATGACGCGCGATTGTAGTCCATCCACGTAGGACAGGCTTCAGCCTGTCGCTTTCGGGCCGACAGGCTGAAGCCTGTCCTACGTCGGGCCGACAGGCTGAAGCCTGTCCTACGTCGGGCCGACAGGCTGAAGCCTGTCCTACAGGAAAAAACGTCAAAGATTCGCCGGAAAAATCTCGCATCGGTCCGCCGCGGCCAGGCTAAAATTCGTGGCATGCGGCACATCATGGGCGTTCGCTGTCTGCCGAACTGGAGGCGCGCTGCTCAGGCGGCAGTTCTCGCAACCGGAGGTCTGCTTGCGCCGGCTGGCGAGGCAACGGGTCCGGGAAGCGATCAGCCGTCGGTTTTTCGCGACCGCGTGGCACCGCTTCTCGCCGCGAAGTGCGGGGCCTGCCACGGGCCGGGAGGGGCCGAGAGCGGGTTCCGGATCGACCTTCGCGACCGGGCCACGGCCGGCGGCGATTCGGGCTCCGTCGGCATCGTGCCGGGAAAGCCCGACGAGAGCGAGCTCTTTGTGCGCATCTCGACCGCCGACAAGGAATCACGGATGCCAGCCGATGGCGATCCGCTCTCAGCCGACGAGCAGACGCTGGTCAAGGACTGGATCGCGGCCGGCGCTTCGTGGCCCGACGACGTCCAGTCGCTCGCAGAACTGTTGCCCAAGGGCGAGTCCAAGCCGATGAAGGGCCAGGGCCACTGGGCGTTTGAGCCGCTCGCCCGCCCGAGCGTTCCGCAGGCTGCGACAGGCACGGCGCCGATCGACGCATTCCTCGCTGAGAAACTCGCGGCCGCGGGATTGGCCATGAATCCCGAGGCCGACCCGCGCGTGCTCATCCGGCGCGTCTCGTTCGATCTCGTGGGATTGCCGCCCACGCCCGAGGAGATCACCGCGTTCGAAGATGCCTGCCGGACGGCCGGCGGCGTCGATGGCCCCTATCGCGACGTCGTCGATCGCCTCCTGGCGTCGCCACACTACGGCGAGCGGTGGGCGCGGCACTGGCTCGACGTCGTGCGGTTCGCAGAAAGCCACGGATTCGAGATGAACAAGGCTCGGCCGAATGCCTGGCCGTATCGCGACTGGGTGATCGAGTCGCTCAACGCCGACAAGCCGTACGACCAATTCGTGAGAGAGCAGCTTGTCGGTGATCAACTCGGGGTCGATGCAGCCACCGGGTTTCTCGTCGGCGGTCCGAAGGACGAGGTCAGCTCGCCCGACCCGGTGCTCACCGCGAACCAACGAGCCGACGAGCTTCACGATATGGTCTCCACGACGGCGTCGGCCTTCATGGGGCTCACCGTCGGCTGCGCCCGCTGCCACGACCACAAGTTCGATCCCGTGCCCCAGACCGACTATTACCGGATCAAGGCGGTGTTCGAGGGGGTGCGACACGGCGACCGCGACATCCTCCCGCCCGACAACGAGGCGCGACGAAAGCAGGTCGTGGCCGTGAAGGCTGAGCTCGCCCCGATGCAGCGGCGGATCGCCGAACTGCAGCCAGCGGCGAGGCTCTTCCGCACGCTCGTGGTCGACGACCTCACGAAGGACCTGACGGCGAAGCTGACCGAGCCGAAGGGCACCGCCGACCATGCCGGCGGCACCGACCGCGGCCACGCGGCCGAGCCGGGGACGATCCGCGCGCTGCCCAATCTCGGCAAGCAGTATCACTGGTGGGCCGCCCAGCCGGGCGAAGCTGTGTTTGCGTACTCGCCGCGGGCTGCGGGTACGTTTCGAATCTGGATCTCGTGGGGCGCCGGCTGGCGCCCGCACGCCCGCGACGCCCGCTACGTGCTCGACGCCGACGGAGATCCGGCCACGGAGGCCGACCAGCGGGAGATCGCCGTGGTCGATCAGCGGTTGTTCGCCGACGGCTCCGGTGATCCGCCGCCCGACAAGGCACTCTGGAGCGGGTTCCGCGATGCGGGAGCCCACGTGCTCTTCGAAGCCACGCGGCTGTTTGTCGTCGGTGGGGCGAGCGCCGCATCGGTCACGGCCGACGCGGTGATCTTCGAGGAGCAGGCATCGGTCGATGAGGGGGGCCTCGTGCCGCACCTCCGCGGCCGCGTGACGGCCGGAGAGAACGTCGATGCGTTCCCGCCCGAGCGGGCGAAGTTCGTACGGTTTACCGTGCTGGCGACGACCTCGGCCGAACCCTGCATCGACGAGCTCGAGGTGCTCGCGATCGACGGCCGCAACGTGGCCCGGGGAGCGAAGCCCACGTCGTCGGGCGACTACGACAAGGCGGAGATCCACAAACTCGCCCATGTGAACGACGGCAAATACGGCAATAAACGGTCGTGGATCTCGAACCGGATCGGCGGCGGCTGGGTGCAGCTCGAGCTGCCCGAGGTGGAGGAGGTGAGCCGGGTCGTGTGGAGCCGCGACCGCAGCGCAAAGCCGGAGTACACCGACCGGCTCGCCACGCAGTACGAGATCGCCGTGTCGCTCGACGGCCAGACATGGAAGCCGGTCGCCCGGCATGCTGACCGCCTGCCGCACGACTACGTCCATGCTGCCACGGTGGGCCCGATCGCCACAGCGGCCGACCTGTCGCCGAA
>JBBAVM010000063.1:0-19517 GCA_040397685.1 Pirellulales bacterium | reverse complement strand
CGCCGGTGACATCCCGATTCCGCCGCACGAGCAGGCTGCCGTGCTGGAGCACGGCAGCGGCGAGCCGCCGCTGGGCGCTGCCGAGAATCTTGTGTCCCCGGCCGTCCGGCGACTCCGCGACTCCGACGACCACGTCTCCGGACGAGCGTCGATCGAAGCAAAAGAACGCCCCGTCGTCCCGGCCCGACGGCAGTGCGGCTCCGCCCGCCTGCGGCCAGAGCGTCGCCGCGACGCCGAAGTCTTCGAGCGCGCGGCACAGCGCCTCGTGGAGGGCGTCGTAGAACGACTGCGGACGGCCGCCCCAGGGATGGCTTCTCGGCACCGCAGCGGCATACGTGAGGTCGCTGCCGTGCACGATGGCGCCGCCACCACTCGGGCGACGCACGAGCGGAACTCCGGCGATCGAGGCCTCGGCGGCGGCATCGATGCCGCGCTGAAAACCACCCAACGACACGGTCGTCGGCGTCCAGCCGTAGAGGCGGAGGCAGCAACCGCCGCGGGCGAGCGCCTCGTCGGCCAGCGCCTCGTCGGCCGCCATGTTGGACGGACCGTCGGCCGGTGGATCCCACCAGACGTGCAGGTTCATGGGATCGGCGGCCACGGTCAGTGGGGCTGGCTCTTCACAAGCGCCTCGTAGCCCTGCTGATCGAGCAGGCTCTCGAGTTCGGCGGGAGAGTCGGGCTTCAGCCTCACCATCCAGCCGCTGCCGTAGGGATCGCGGCCGAGCGTCTCGAGCGTTCCGGGAAGGGCCGCGTTGACGGCGACCACCTCGCCGGAGATCGGCGCGTAGACGTCGCTCACCGCCTTGACGCTCTCGATCTCGCCCAGCGACTCCCCGGCCTTCACGTGGCGCCCCACCGCCGGCAATTGCATGAAGACCAAATCGGTGAGCGCCTCGACGGCGTAGGCGGAAATGCCGACCGTCACCAGGCCATCGGCCTCGGGGCGGGCCCACTCGTGGGACTTCGCAAATCTCATCGCTGCCGTCATCGCTCGGTTCTCCTCCGGGGGTGCAAGGGGGACTGGGCCGTCGATCGTCACCGATCAGGCACGGCGATAGAAGGGAAGGGGGGTCACGCGGGCCGCCTGCCGCACGTCGCGGACTGCCACATCGAGCATCGTGCCGGGGGCCGACGCATCGGGATCGACGAGGGCCATCGCCACAGCCCGGTCGAGCGTCGGCGCGAAACTCCCGCTCGTCACGACGCCGACCTCCCGGCCACCGGCCCATACGCCGCTCCCCTCGCGGGCGGTCCGCTTCGAATCGAACACGAGCCCGACCCGCACGCGGCCCCGGCCGTGCGCACGCTGATCGGCGAACCGCTCGACTCCGGGAAAGGTCCGGCCGTCGAGCACGACACCGAGGCCGAGGCCGATGGCGAACGGGTCGCTCTCCTCACGAAGTTCGTGGCCGTAGAGCGGCATCCCCGCCTCGAGCCGCAGCGTGTCGCGGGCGCCGAGACCGCAGGGAACCAGCCCGACCGCTGCTCCGGCCGCGTGGATCGCGCTCCAGACGGACTCGGCGGCCCGGGCTTCCACGATGAGTTCCACCCCGTCCTCGCCGGTGTAGCCCGACCGGCTCACCGCCGCGTCGTGGCCGGCGATGCGGGCCACCGTCGTGCGGTACGGCCGCAGGCCACCGATCCTCGACGCGTCTGCCGAACCCGCCAAGCCCGACACCACGCCGACGGCCCGCGGACCCTGCACGGCGATCATCGCGGTCTGGAACGTCCGGTCGGCGAGGTGCACGCCCGTGGCGGGCACCTGCGACTCCAGCCACGCCACGACGCGCTCGCGGTTACTGGCATTCACCACGAGTGAAAGGCGGGGGCTGCCATCGGCGGCATCCGCGTCGCGGGCCACGATCGCGTCGTCGAGGATCACGATCTCGGAGCCTCCGGGAGCCCGACCCGTGACGAGCGTGTAGCGTGCCTGACCGGCCTCGATCCCCGCCACGCGTCGCGTGAGCAGTCGCTCGAGCCAGTCGATCGCGGCGGGACCGGCGACCGAGAGCCGTCCCATGTGCGAGACGTCGAACAACCCGGCGGCCCGTCGCGTCGCCAGGTGCTCCTCCACGATCGAGCGATACTGGACCGGCATCTTCCAGCCGGCGAAGTCCACCATCCGCCCGCCGTGCGCCTCGTGCCACCGGCAGAGAGGCGTTTCGAGGAGGGGCTGCGACATGAGGGTGGTAGTTCAGGACGTGGGAGGCTGCACGCGGCGGCTATTGATCCCCGCGGTTCGTCGGGACGCAAATCGTAACAAATCGTCTGCTCGCCAGGCAGGAGCCCCGCCGTCGCGTGCGCGGGTCGGCCCTACTTCTTCCCGCGCCGGCGCGAGCGGTTCTGCTTCTTCGCCGGCGTATGGCCGCCCTTGCGGCGGCTCTTCTCCCCCGGCCGGCCCGTGCGGCGACGCAGGTCGCGACCGCGCGGGGGGACGGGCCCGCGGCTGCGGGTGCCGACGAGGCGGAAGTCGAGCGTGCGCCGGTCCACATCCACCTTCGCCACCGCCACCCGCACGCGATCACCGAGCCGGAACGCGTGGCCCGGCCGGCGTCCCGAGAGCGTGTGGCTGGCCCGATCGTAGCGATAGGTGTCGGCGGGCAGCGCCTCGAGCGTCACGAGCCCCTCGGCCGGCAACTCGATTCCCTGCACGAAGATGCCGAACGCCTCGACGCCCGTCACGACGGCATCCATCTCCTGCCCCACGCGCGAAGCCAGGTAGTTGAGCAACTTGAGCTTCACGAGTTCCCGCTCGGCGGCCTCCGCCCGCCGCTCGAGCTGCGAGCACTGGACCCCGAGCCCGGGCAGGCTCTCGGCCGCGGGCTTTTTCCCGCGGGCGAGGAGATCGAGCGCCCGGTGCACGGTGAGGTCGGGATACCGTCGGATCGGCGACGTGAAGTGGCAGTAGCAGTCGCTCGCCAGCGCGAAGTGCCCGTCCTCCTGCGGACCGTAGGCGGCCCGGGTGAGGCTGCGCAGCACGGCGTAGTTCACGGCGTGCTCCTCCGCCCGGCCGGCCACGAGCCCGAGCAGCCGCTGCAGCTCGAACCGGCTTTCGAGTGAATCGACCTCGTAGCCGAGTTCCGTGACGAACTCGGTGAGCTGTCGGAGCTTGCGCAGGTCGGGCGCGGGATGGATGCGCCGCAGGAACGGCGCCCCGGCACGGGCGAGCATCTCCGCCACGGCCTCGTTCGCCGAGAGCATGAACTCCTCGATGATCTTGTGGCTCTCGGTGTTCTCGACGACGTGGGCCCCCTGCACCCGGCCGTCGCGATCGAGGTCGATCTTCACCTCGGGCATCGACAGTTCGAGCGCCCCGCGGGCCGTCCGCCGGGCCCGGAGGATCCGCGCGAGGTCCCGCATCCGGCCGAGCAGGGCCCGCACCCCGGCCGTCATCTCGACCGCCGGCGTGTCGGGATCGCCGAGAAACACGTCCACCTCCTCGTAGGTGAACCGCCGCGCGCTCCTGATCGCCGACCGCTCCACCTCGGCGTGCACCGGCGCCCCGTCCGGCGTGAACTCCATCCAGCAGGTCCGGGCATAGCGCACCCGCCCCGGCTGGAGGCTCGCGAGATTGTTCGACACGATCTCGGGCAGCATCGGGATCACGCGGTCGGGCAGGTAGACGCTGGTGCCGCGGGCGAGCGCCTCCTGATCGAGCGGCGAGCCCTCCGGCACGAAGTGCGACACGTCGGCGATGTGCACGCCGAGCAGCCAGTGGCCGCGCTCGATCCGTTCGAGGGAGATCGCGTCGTCGAAGTCGCGCGCATCGACGGGATCGATGGTGATGATCGTGTGGCCGGTGAGGTCGCGGCGGCCGCGTTCGATCGCCTCGGTGAACCGCCCGGCCTGGCGCCGGGCGTCCTCGGCCACCGCCTCGGGGAACGGGCCCGGCAGCCCGAACTCGTGGATCACCGTCTGCGTGTCCACGCCCGGCGCGCCCGCCTTGCCGAGGACCTCGACGAGCACTCCCTCGCCGTCGCGCAGGTGCGTCGGAAACCGCACCATCTCGACGACGACCTTGTCCTTGTCGCGGGCTCCCTTCGCCCCCGGGTCGCCGACGGCGACGGGGCGGGCGAAGGTGGTGCCATCGACCTGCACCCAGCCCGCCCCGGCGGCCTCGAAGTAGCTGCCGACGAACCGCGTCGTCTTCCGCTCCACCACCTCGACGATCTCGCCGGCCGGGCCCGGCCGGCGCGCATCGCGGCCCTTCGCCAGCCGCACGCGGACGGTATCCCCCGTGGAAGCGTCGAGGGCCGCATGGGCCGCGACGTGGATGTCGGCCGAGCGGTCGCCCACCGCGGCGTCGAGCGGTCGCACGAAGCCGTAGCCGCCCGCCGCCCGTTTGAACACCCCGACCACGTCGCCCGGCCGGCCGGCACGCCGGGCCTGTGGCGGCTTCGGACGCTGCCGTGTCATGCGCGGCCCCGGAAGAACTTTCGCCCCTGGTTCGGCTGGTACTGCGTCCAGCCGTGGTCGATCGCCGCCTCGTTCTGCATCAACTGCAGGACTCCCGCCATCGTCGCGTCGAGGTGGTCGAGGTGGTGCAGCGCGAGCGCCTCGAGCGTCATCGGGAGCTTCGGGGCGCCGAATTCGTACTGCCCGTGGTGGCTGGCGATCATGTGCTTCACGCGGAGCGCGGTCTCCGCGTCGAACGCCTCCCCCGTGCGCGCCTCGATGGCCCGGATCTTCTCGTCCACCAGTTCGAGGCCCAGCAGCACGTGGCCGAGCAGCTGCCCGGCATCGGTGTAGGAGAAACCCTGCTCGCTCTCCAACTCGACCGTCTTCCCGATGTCGTGATAGAGGACGCCGACCAGGAGCAGGTCCCGGTCGAGGGCGGGGTAGAGTGGCGCAACGCGGTCGGCGAGCCGCAGCAGGTTGACGACGTGCTCGAGCAGGCCGCCGGCATAGGCATGATGCTGCTTCACGCCGGCCGGGCTGCGCATGAAGGCCCGCATGATGTGGCCATCGGCGAGCGTCTCGGCCACCAGCTCCTTGAGCGCCGGGTGCGCGACGGTGCCGAGCAGCGCCTCGAGCTCCGCGCGCAGCCGTTCGACGTCCGCGGGGGAGAGCACGAGGAACTCCGTCTCGTCGATCGTGCGTGGATCGACGCGGCGGACCGACGAGAGGATGATCTGGAGCGCGCCGGAGTAGAGCTGGGTCGTGCCCTCCACCTGCACGTAGTCCCCCTCGTCGAACGCGGCGAAGTCGTCGTCCGAGGCGTTCCACATGCGACCCGTGATCGAGCCGCTGCGATCGGCGAGCTCCACCTGAAGGTAGAGCTGGCCGTTGCGATTGGGTCGGAGCTGCTTCCGCGTGGCGAGGAACGTCTGATCGACGTTCGCCTGGGCGGCGAGTTCGGTGACCCGCTTCCGCATGGCCGGCCCCCGCCGCTGTCCCGGGCGGAACGCCGGCGGGGCACCGCCCCTGCGGGCACCCGCGTCGTGGTCAGGATGGGGCATCGACATGTCTCCAGAGTCTACGGCCGCTTCCCAGCCAGCCACAAGTTGCGACTACAATCCCGCCTCCCGTCCGCGCCACGCCACCTTTCGGAGACCGCCATGCCCGACCACGCCATCTCCCCCACCCGCGCCGAGGACTATCCGGAGTGGTATCAGCAGGTCGTGCGGGCGGCGGAACTCGCGGAGCAGTCGCCCGTGCGCGGCTGCATGGTGATCAAGCCCCACGGCTACGCCGTCTGGGAGCGGATGCAGGGCATCCTCGACCGGATGTTCAAGGCCACGGGGCATCAGAACGCCTACTTCCCGCTCTTCATCCCGCTCTCCTACCTCGAGAAGGAGGCCGAGCACGTCGAGGGCTTCGCCAAGGAGTGTGCCGTCGTCACGCACCATCGGCTCGAGCTCGGGCCCGACGGCAAGCTCGTCCCCACGGGCAAGCTCGAGGAGCCGCTCGTGGTGCGGCCGACCAGCGAGACGATCATCGGCGCCATGTATGCGAAGTGGATCCAGTCGTGGCGCGACCTGCCGGTGCTGATCAACCAGTGGGCGAACGTGGTCCGCTGGGAGATGCGTCCACGGGTCTTCCTGCGGACGGCGGAATTTCTCTGGCAGGAGGGGCACACGGCCCATGCCACCCGGGAGGAGGCCGTCGAGGAGACGCTCCGCATGCTCGACGTCTACGCGACGTTCGCCGAGCGCGACCTGGCGATGCCGGTGATCAAGGGGCCGAAACCCGCCGGCGAGCGGTTTCCGGGTGCGGTCGACACCTTCTCGATCGAGGCGATGATGCAGGACGGCAAGGCGCTGCAGGCCGGCACGTCCCACTTCCTCGGCCAGAATTTCGCCAAGGCGCAAGAGATCAAGTTCGCAGGGCCGTCGGGCCAGGAGGAATACTGCTGGACGACGTCGTGGGGCGTATCGACCCGGCTCATCGGCGCGGTGATCATGACGCACTCCGACGACGACGGCCTCGTGCTGCCACCGCGGATCGCCCCGACGCAGGTCGTGATCCTGCCGATCCACCGCACCGACGAGGAGCGGGCGGCCGTGGTCGACGCCTGCCGGGCGCTCGAGCGCGAGCTCGTGGCCACGACGTACGCCCACGAGCCCGTCCGCGTGCGGATCGACGCCCGCGACCTGCGGGGCGGCGACAAGGTATGGCAGCACATCAAGCAGGGCGTGCCGCTGCGGGTCGAAATCGGTCCCCGCGACCTCGCCGCCGGCACCGTGAGCGTGACCCGCCGCGACCGGGGCCCGAAAGAGCGGGCGAGCGTGCCGCTCGCGCAGTTCGCGGCCGAGGCCCCGCGGTTGCTCGACGAGATCCAGCACGGGCTCTTCGACAAGGCCCGCGCCTTCCGCGAGGCGAAGTCCGCGCGGCTCTCGACCCAGGCGGAGGTGCTCGATTTCTTCGCCGAGTCGGCGGGGAAGGGGGGAGGCGACAAGGGCGGCTTCGCCCACGTCCACGTGGCCGACGACCCCGCGGTGACGGCGCTCCTCGACCCGCTGAAGGTGACGGTGCGGTGCGTCCCGATGGACGGCCCCGACGAGCCTGGCACATGCATCGTGACCGGCAAGCCGGTCTCGCGCCCGAGCGTCCTCGCCCGGTCGTATTAGGTTCACGGGAAGGCTCGGCATCCTGCCGACCTTCCCTGGGCCCACGCCGTCGGCTCGTGCCGACCCGGCCCTCCGGGCCTGACACCCTGCGTGGGCACATGGATCGATGCTGTCTCCGCGGCCACGTCGGCTAGAATTTCGCCGGTCTGGATCGGTTCCCCGGAAAGTCGCCTGCGGATGACACACGGAAAACTCAATGCGTGGGTGGTCGCCGGCTTCGCCGCGGTCGCCGGCGCGGTTATCGGTGGCGGCCAGGCGGCGCTCGAGGCGGCATTGAGGCCGTGGCGGATCGGCGACTTCGGCCCTGCGGCCCTGCAGACACCCGCCTCCGAGGCGCCGATCGCCGAGGTGCCCGAGACCCGACACGAGTTCGGCACGATCGGGACGGGGGCGGAGGGAACGCACGAGTTTCTGATCCGCAACGCGGGCTCGAAGCCGCTCGTCCTGACCCGCGGAGCCACCAGCTGCTCGTGCACGGTGAGCGATTTCGAGTCCACCGAAGGCGGCGAGGAGGGCGCCCGGAAGGAAATCCCGCCGGCGGGATCGACCCGCGTGCGGCTGAAGTGGCGCGGCAAGGGGGCAGGCGGGCCGTTTCGGCAGCAGGCGACCGTGTTCACGAACGACCCCCGCCGACCGGAGATCGCCTTCGTGATCGAGGGCACGGTCGTGCCGACCTGGAAGGCCCTGCCCGACTCGATCGTGCTGCCCGCGATCGCCGCCGGCGCGGGAGGCCGGGCCGACGTGAAGCTCTTCACCTACGGCAGCAGCCCCCCCGAGGTCGATGAACTCACCGTGACCGACGCCCAAAACGCCCAGTTCTTCAAGCTTGCCTCGCAGCCCCTCTCCGCGGCAGAGATCGGTGCCGAGAAGGGGGCCACGGGAGGACTCACGATCAGCATGCAGATCGAACCCGGCCTGCCGCTCGGACCCATCCGCCAAACCCTCAAGGCCCGCCTGCGGATTCCCGAGGACATCACCGCCGAGATCCCCGTCGAAGGAACCGTGAGCGGCGCTCTTGCGTTGGCGGGCGGTGCATGGGATTCCTCCCGCCAGGCGTTGCTGCTCGGCACCGTCTCCGGCCGGACCGGCAGCCGGACGGAGGTGTTTCTGACGGCGAAGGGGCCACACGCGCTGGCGGTGAAGCCGTCGGTGCGCGAAGTCGTGCCCGGATCGCTCGCTGTGGAGGTCGGTGCCGGCAAGCCGGTGGGTGAGAAGGGCATGGTGAGGATCCCGATCTCGATCACGGTCCCGCCCGGGAGTCCGCCGGCAAACCACCGCTGCTCCGACCAGGGCCCCGCGGGACGGATCGTCCTCGACACGGGCCACCCGGAGACGCCGGTGTTTTCCATCCCTGTCTGCGTCGTCATCGGCCCATGAGGAACGTCTTGAACTCGCCCCTGCCGCTGCTCCTGCGTGTCGTGCTCGCCGTCGTGATGGCGAGCCTCATCGTGCCGCCCGCCGGGGCTGCCCGCCCCGATCGCGGGGCCGACGTGGCGCCCGCCACCGTCGAGACGTTCACCGAGCGCAACGGCGGCGTGTTCACCGACTGGCCCGACCCCCGCGCGTTGATCGTGATCACCGGCGAACTCGACGGCTACATCGAGCCGTGCGGCTGCACGGGCAAGGAGAACCAGAAAGGCGGCCTGAGCCGCCGTCAGAATTTCCTCCGGGCGGCGACGGCGGCGGGCTGGCCGGTCGTGGCGGTCGATCTCGGCGATCAGGTCCGGCGTTTCGGCCGGCAGTCCGAAGTGAAATTCCAGTCGATCGCCGATGGACTGCGGGCGATGGGCTATGCCGGCGTCGGGCTGGGGCCGAACGACCTGCGGCTTCCCGCCGAGGAACTCGTCGCCGCCGTGGCCCCCGTGGGCGACCAGCCGACGCCGTTCGTCAGCGCCAACGTCGGGCTGCTCGGCCTCGATGCCAACATCACGCCGCGATTCCGGGTCGTCGAAGCCGGCGGGCTGCGGATCGGCATCACGGCCGTGCTCGGGGCGAAGCGGGCGGCGGAGATCACCAACGACGCCGTCGAGGTCCGCCCGGCTGCCGAGGCCCTGGAGAGCGTGGCCGCCGAGCTGCGGAAAGCCTCGTGCTCCCACCAGATCCTGCTCGCGTGGGCCGACCCGGAGGAGTCGAAGACGCTCGCGGCGAAGTTCCCGCAGTTCGACTTCGTCGCCACGGCCGGCGGCGCCGACGAGCCGCCCGCGACGCTGCCCGTCCTCCCGGGCGGCAAGGCCCGGCTCGTCGAACTCGGCCACAAGGGGATGTTCGCCGTGGCGATCGGCCTGTTCGCCGATCCGCAGACCCCGATCCGCTCGCAGCGGGTGCCGCTCGACGCCCGGTGGGGCGAGTCACCCGACATGATCCGCCTGCTGGCGACCTATCAGCGACAGCTCGAATCGCTCGGCCTCGCGGGCCTGGGGATCGCGCCGATCCGCCATCCCAGCGGCCGTCGATTCGCCGGGAGCGCCGCGTGCGCCGATTGCCATCAGGAGGCCTACGACGTCTGGGCCTCGAGCGGCCATGCCAAGGCGCTCACCACGCTCGAGGAGCAGTCGCCCCGCCGCGACGGCGACCCCGAGTGCCTGTCGTGCCATGTCGTCGGCTGGGCCCCGCAACGCTACGAGCCCTTCGAGGGGGGCTTCGCGAGCATGGCAACGACGCCGCATCTCGCCCACCAGGGCTGCGAAAACTGCCATGGCCCCGCCGCGGCCCACACGGCGGTCGAGCGGGGCGATGTCCGCGCGAGCACGACCGAGCGCGACCGCCTCCGCCAGGAACTCGTGCTCTCGCTCGACACCCCCGAAGGCAAGCAGAAGGCGGTCAGCAACTGCCTCGAGTGTCACGACCTCGACAACAGCCCGAAGTTCGACTTCGACGAGTACTGGCCGCAGGTCGAGCACTCCGAGAGCAAGACGGCCGCGGCGGGCAAATAGCCACGCGTTGCGCGCCCCGGCTTCGGGCCCCCCGGAAGCCCGAAGCGCAAGCGAGGAAGGAGGATATTCCCTCGCTTGCGCTTCGGGCTTTCGTAAGGGGAGGCGAGGGGTTGCCCCTACCGTTGAGCCGGCGTATTTGACCAGCGAAGCCATGGATGGCGCAGCGCAGGCAAATCCGAGCGAGCGGAGGGCTGGAGGCCCGTAGCGAGCGTCCGGCGAGATGGTACGGAGCAACCCCTCGCCGGGTGGAACACGAAGGCGTGACAGGCTGAAGCCTGTCCTACGGGCTCAGCTGGGCCATCGCCTCGTCGGGGATGTTGAAGTTCGCCGAGACGCTCTGCACGTCGTCGTGGTCGTCGAGCCGCTCCATGAGCGACAGCACCCGGCGGGCGTCCTCCACGTCGTCCACGTCCACGGAATTGGTGGGAATCCGCACGATCTCGTTCGACTCCGCCGCGATCCCGGCGGCCGCGAGGGCGTCGATCACCGCCGCCATCGCGGACGGCTCACACGTCACCTCCCACTTGTCGCCCCCCGGCTTCACGTCGTCGGCCCCCGCCTCGAGGGCCACCTCCATGATCCGATCCTCGTCGCACCCGGCCTGCGGCACGCGGACCAGCCCCTTGCGCTCGAAGAGATAGGCGACGCAGCCGGTGCCGCCGAGCTTGCCCCCGCACATCTCGAAGATCTTGCGGATCTCAGGCGCCGTGCGGTTCTTATTGTCGGTGAGGATCTCGCACATCACGGCCACGCCGCCCGCGCCGTAGCCCTCGTAGATCGACTCCTCGAGATCGCCGCCCTTCAGTTCGCCGGTGCCGGTCTTGATCGCCCGCTGGATGTTGTCCTTCGGCATGCTCACCGCCTTGGCGGCGTCGATCGCATACCGCAGCCGCAGATTGGCGTCGGGGTCGGGGCCGCCGTGCTTCGCGGCCACGATGATCGCTTTCGCGAGCTTGCTCCACAGCTTCCCGCGCTTGGCGTCGATCAGCGATTTCTTGCGGGCGATATTCGCCCAATGGGAATGTCCTGCCATCACCGTCCCCGTCGCCGACGGGGCCTCACCGTGGTTTCTGCCGCACGAGTTGCGTGGAGTGCCGCTTGCCGGCCGCAGGCTTCGCCGGAGGCCGTGCGGCGGCTGCCTTGGAAGCCTTCGGCTTTTTCGCCGATCGGTCGTCCTTCTTGCGAGCCGCCGGCTCCGGCTTGGCGGCCTTCTTCGGCTCGGGTTTGGCGACCGGAGCAGGCTCGGCCTGCGGCTTGATCGTGAGCGGCTTGACGACGAACGGCTTCGGCCCCGGCTTGGAGCCCGGGATCGGCTTGCCGTCGGCCGCCCGCTTCGGCCCCGACCCTGGCGGAGGCAGCGGGGTCTTTCCAGCCGGGCGGGCCGCGGCCTGGGGCCCGGCCGGACGATGCTCCTCCGCGGCCGAGCGGGCGGCATCGGCCGCCTTTTGGGCCTGCTTTCCCGCCGGAGGCGGCGGGGGATTCGGGGCGGGCAACGGCTCTCCGCGCTTCGGGAACCGATCCTTGGCCGCTGGATTGACCGCCTGGAGGATCTTCTTCACCGTCGCGCCGTGCAGGTTCCCGAGCACCTCGACCCCGAATTGGTGCAACAGCGAGGTGAATTCGCCGCTTCCCTTCTTGGGGACGAATCGCTCCATCCCGGTCGCTTTCCCGGCGTCGTACTCCTCCTGCGAAATGATGCCCGCGAGATAGAGCGCCGCCAGCGCTCCCTGATCGAGCGGCACGAAGTGGCCGCCGAGTGCCGTGGAGGCGACGAACTGCACGACGAACGGTGTCGCACCGTGGAGATGCTCCAGGGTCTTGAGCCCGTGGGCGATCGAGTGTTTCTTCGCATTCTCGAGCGTGAACGCATAGCTCGACTCGAAGACGCTCTGGAGAACCCGCCGCAGCGCCAAGGCGGCGCGGGCGGGATCGGGCAGGTCGTGAAGCGTCTCCGCCAACTCGACCACGGTCGTCACCCGCACCTCGTTCAGATCGAAGTATCCCTTGAGCAGCCGTGCCAGCGCCTTTTCCGCGACGTCGTAGGGCGCGTTCTCGAGACAGCAGGCGTAGAGAACCTGCTCGAGGATCGGCCGCGCGGTGTTCGGCACCACCGGCTTGTACTGGGCCCGGAGCGCCTTGTGCATCTTGGCGACGAGAAGCTGGCGGTTCGGCTGCGCTGGTTTGCGGGTGCTCATGACTCTTCCTGTGGGTCATCCTCCGCCTGCGGTCCGGCGGCCGCCGCCGGCAACACCTCGCCGAGGACACGTGCGATTTCGATGGAATGCTTGACGCCGCGATCGAGCTCGAAGCCCAGCCGTGGCACGTACCGGGTGTCGATCCGCTCGGCGATCTGCGCCTGGAGAAAGCCGGCCGAATTGGCCAGCCCCCGGAGGGCCAACTGCTGCTGCGCCGGCGAGCCCATGACGGACACATGCACGGTGGCGTTGCGCATGTCGGGTGCCATCTCGACCCGCGTCACCGTCACGCCCTGCACGCGCGGATCCCGGACCTGCGTCAGGATGGCCATGCTGACCACCTCCCGGACCGCCTCGGCTGCCTTCAACTGCCGGCGGGTGCTCACGACAACGTCCGTGCGACTTCCTCGATCCGATAGCACTCGAGGATGTCGCCCTCCTTGACGTCGTTGAACCCGGCGAGCTTGATGCCGCACTCGAGACCGTCGCGCACCTCGCGGGCGTCATCCTTCTCCCGCTTGAGCGACTCGATCCCGTAGTCGCCGATCACGCGGCTGTCGCGGATCACGCGCAGCCGCGCGTTGCGGGCGATGACGCCGCCGATCACGCGACAGCCGGCGATGACGCCGATGCGGCTGATCGAGAAGGTGCGCTGCACCACGGCCCGGCCGAGCTCGGTCTCCCGCTTCTCCGGGGCGAGCATTCCCTCGAGAGCCTTCTTCAGGTCGTCGGTCACCTGGTAGATGATCTCGTATCGCCTCACCTGCACGCCCCGATCCTCCGCCGCCGCCCGGGCCCGCTCGTCGGGCACCACGTTGAAGGCGATGATCACCGCGTCGGACGCATCGGCGAGGGAGACGTCGGCCTCCGTCACGCCTCCCACGGTCGCCTGGAGCACGCGGATCTTCACCTCCGGATGCTCGAGTTTCTGCAACTCCTTGAGGATGGCCTCGATCGAGCCGCGCACATCGGCCCGCAGGATGAGGTTGAGCGTGGGAGCCTTCTCCGATCCCAGGCGATCGTGCAGGTTCTCGAGCGTCACGTGGACCGGTGCGGCGATCAGGCTCGAGTGCCGCGAGATATCGCTCCGCTTGAGCGCCACCTCGCGGGCCAACGCGATGGAATCGACCACCTGGAAGCGGTCGCCCGCGCCGGGGGGCGTGTCGAGCCCCGTGACGAACACCGGCATCGCCGGCCCCGCCTCCGTGATCTTTTTCTTGGAGATCGTGTCGGTCATCGACTTCACGTTCCCGCTCGCCTCGCCGCAGACCACCGCGTCGCCGACCCGCAGCGTGCCCTTCTGCACCAGCAGGCACGCGACGACGCCGCGCCCCTCGTGCACGGAGGCGTCGAGGCAGACGCCCGCCGAGGCCCGGTCGGGATTCGCCCGCAGGTCGTGCAGTTCAGCGATCGTGAGGAGCGTGTCGAGAAGTTGCTCGATCCCCTCACCGGTGACCGCGCTGGTCTTCACCACCTCCGTCTCGCCGCCCCATTCCGTCGGCAGGAGCTCGTTGGCGGCCAACTGCTGATACACCCTCTGCACGTCGGCGCCCGGCAGATCGATCTTGTTGATGGCGACGACGATCGGCACGCCGGCGGCCTTCGCATGGCTGATCGCCTCCTCGGTCTGGGGCATCAGACCGTCGTCCGCCGCCACGACGAGCACCGCGCAGTCCGTCACGTTCGCGCCGCGTGCCCGCATCTGCGTGAACGCCTCGTGGCCCGGCGTGTCCACGAACGTGATCGGCCGCCCGTTACGCTTCACCGAATAGGCCCGCATGTGCTGCGTGATGCCGCCGCTCTCCCGCGCCGCGACGTCGATCCCGAGAATCCGGTCGAGCAGCGAGGTCTTGCCGTGATCGACGTGCCCGAGGAAGGTGACAACCGGGGCGCGGGGCTGCCGCAGGGAGGGATCCTCGTCCACAGCGTCGAACCCGGCCAGGAGTTCCTTTTCGAGATCCTCCGCCGTCTTGAGATCGAGCTGCACGCCGAGCTCGGCGGCGAGCAGTTCCACGGTGTCACGGTCGAGCATCGAGCCCATGCTCGGCATCGATTCCATGCCGAACGCGAGCAGGCTCTTGAGCACGGCGCTCGCCGGCAGACCGATCGCCTCGGAAAACGCCCGGACCGTGCACGGGACCTGGATCGAGGCGTTGGTCTTGCGGGGCGCGGCGGTGGAGACGGACGCACCGCGGCGCTGCTTCGGCCCCCGTCGCCGCCGGGCGCCACCGTCGTCGTCATCACCGAGCGGTCCACGGGAGTCGACGGTCCGCTTGCGGCTGAGCTGCCGCGCCTCGCGGCCGCCGAGCAGGTCGTCGCCGCCCGGGCCCTGGGGCTTCCCCGGCGTGCGGCGCGGCCGGACTCCCGGCTCCATCGGCGGGGGCACGGGGGCCATGCCGCCGCGCAGGCCGCCCCGCGGGGGGGCGCCCGGACCGCCGGTCCTCAACCGCGCCGCCTCGGCCTGCCGCTGCTCGTGCTTCCGCATGTGGTCGGCCAAGGGCTTCGCCCCGCCGGCCTTGGCGCTCCGGATCGCGTCCAGCGGAAGCTTGACGTCGGGCTTCTGCGCGGGCGGCTCCTGCGGCGACCGCGCCACGGGCATCGGCCGCGACGCGGCCGGCAGGGGGGCAAGCTTGAACGCCGGACGCGGCACGGGCTTCGGGCCATCGCCGCCCGGCCGCTGACCGCCCGGAGCGAGCGGCCGCAGACCGGCTGGCCGCGGCCTGGCCTCGGCCGCAACGGGCTTCGGTGCCGCGGGCGCCTCAGGCGCGGCCGGGGACTCCGGCGGCTTGCCGCGAGCGACGCCAGCGGGCGCGATGTAATCCTCGCGCTTGAGCTGGGTCGCGGCGGGCCGCACGGGCGGGGCCGGCTTCACCGGCGCCGCCGCGGGCCGCGACTTCGCCGCGATGAACTCCTTGAGCTTGGCGACCTCTTCGTCGGTCATGCTCGCGAGAGCAGACCCCTTGTCCTGGATGCCGGCGCGCGTGCAGAGCTCGACCAGCTCCTTGCTGTCGATCTTGAGCTCTTTCGCCAAGGTATAGATGCGAACCGCCACGCGAACCTCATCCGGCTATTGTCGTCTGGTCGTCCATCCTCGCCGCCGCCGCACACCGAATCAAACCGCCACCTGCCACGATCCGAAGCCATCACGCACCGCCATCGGGAGCGGCGCCCTCTCCGGACGCGACCGCATCCACGCCGTCGGCATCCTGCCGGGCCGCCGCCTCCGCAGCGGCCGCATCGGCCGTCGCCTTGTCGATCCGTTCCTGCTCGCGCTGCTTGCGCCGCTCGTCCGCGGCGGCCTCCTCGGCCAGTTGCGCCCGTCGCTCCGCTTCGGCGACGATCGCATCGACCGCCTCGGCCGACAGGCCACCGATCTCCATCAAGTCGTCCGGCTCGATGACAGACAGGTCGTCGTAGGACAGGAAGCCCTCCCCCACGAGTCGCTCGGCCACCGACTCATCCAGACCCTCGATCGAGGAGAAGCCGGTGACGGCCCGCTCGATCTGCTGGTCCAACTCCTCGCGGGTCATGATTTCGATGTCCCAGCCGCAGAGCTTGCTCGCGAGCCTGACGTTCTGCCCACGCCGGCCGATGGCGAGCGAGAGCTGATCCTCGCGCACGAGCACGATGCCGCGACCGAGCATCTGACAGAGGATCACCTCGTCCACCTCGGCGGGCTGGAGCGCGTTCGGCACGAGTACCTGGAGGTCGTCGCTCCAGCGGACGATGTCGATCCGCTCACCCCCGAGCTCCTCGACGATGTTCTTGATCCGGTTGCCGCGGACGCCGACGCAGGCCCCGACGCAATCGACCCGCGAGTCGGAGCTGATCACCGCGACCTTGCTGCGATACCCCGGCTCCCGGGAAATCGCCCGGATCTCGATCACGCCGTCGGCAATCTCAGGGATCTCCTGCTCAAACAGCCGCTGCACCAACTGCGGACGAATCCGGGAGAGGATGATCTTCACGCGGCTGCCGACCTTGCGAACCTCGAAGATCGTCGCGCGGATCCGCTCGTTGGGATGGTACGACTCGCCGGGAATCTGCTCACTTCGCGGCAGGATCGCCTCGGTGGCGCCGAGCGTGACGGTGGCTGTCGCCCCCTCGAACCGCGTCACAACACCGGAGACCATCTGGCCGATCTGTTCCTCGAACTCGTCGTGGATCGAGTCGCGCTCGGCCTCCCGGATCTTCTGGATGATGACCTGCTTCGCCGTCTGCGCGCCGATCCGACCCGAAAGCTCCTGGGTGTCGATCTCGACGCCGTCGCGCGTCCCGCTGAGGCGGCCGTCGGCACGGTCGATCGTGATGCTGATCTGTGACTCCTCGCCGTACTGCCGGGCGAGGGCCGTCACGAGCGCCGCTTCGATCGCCTGGAAGACGATCTCCTTGTCGATGTTCTTGTCGCGATGAATCGCGTCGACGATGCGGAGAATTTCTTCTGGCTTCATAGGGCTCTCGGAACTCGCTTCGCGGGCCGTTCGGCGTGCGGTCAAAGCCTATGGCGTGCCGGCGAACCGACGCCATAAACGACCAGGGCGCCGCAGCTTTCCGGGGGGAAAGCCTGGAAGCGTATCCGTGAACCAGCAGCCAATCGAACTCGACGCAACCCGTGAAAGGTATTGCACCTGCGCCGGACTGTCAAGCAGGTGCGGCCGGCGTCACGCGTTGAGTTGCCACCCGCGAATCACGACCGAGCCCGCCTGCCCCTGCGGCGTCACCGCCGACGAGACGAACGACTCGCCCGCCGGATCGCCCGCGAGGGCGGGGCGGATCGGGCAGTCCGGGTCCGTGGCCTCGTGGTTGAGGAGCGGGAACAGCCGCCCGTCGCGCATCGCGAGCACGCTGGCGATGCACTCCACCACACCGCTGCCGGCGCCGAGATTTCCGAAGTGGCTCTTGGCGGCCACGGTGGGCAGCGTCGTGGTCGCGGCGCCGAGAACGTCGTGCAGTGCCGCGGCCTCCTCGCGATCCCCGGTGCGTGTGCTCAAGCCATGGGCATGCACGTGGCCAAGGCGGCCGACCGCGTCGCCGGCCATGGCGAGGGCTCCGCGCAGGGCGAGCATCAGGGCCCGCCGGCGGATACCCACGCCCGCGACGTCACTCGACTGCCGTGCCGCGTGACCGACGACCTCGCCGTAGATTCGCGCTCCGCGGGACTGCGCGTGCTCCAACGCCTCCAGCACGAGCACCGCGGCCCCCTCGCCGAGCACCATCCCCTTGCGGTCCCTGTCGAATGGACGGCTCCAACGGGTCGGATCGTCGTCGCCGAGGGCGACCTGCTCGCTCTGCAGCGCGTGCACGGTCTTCATCGGGTGGACGCGGGTGCCCGTCGCCCCGGCCAGCATGACGTCGGCAGCCCCCCGCTGGATCGTCATCGTCGCCTCGCCAATCGCGAGGTGCCCGCTCGCCTCCCTGATCGTGACCGAATTGCTCGGCCCCCGGAGGTCGTTGTAGATGGCGATATGGCTGGCGGGCATGTTGGGCAGGTATTTGAGGAGCCAGAGCGGGTTCAAGAGCGGCATGCCGTCGCCCGCCCAGCGGTCGAACGCGAAGGTGCCGTCGGCGGCCCGGCAGGCGGCCACCGCCGCCGTGAAATCCTCCGGCAGCGTGAGCATGTAGTCGGATCCGAACACGCACCCAAACCGCTCGGGCTGATGCTGCTCGGGCGTGATGCCGCAATCGTGCAGGGCCCGCTGCGCGGCCGCGACGGCCATCTGGCTTTCCCGGCACATCACCTTGAGCCCCTTGCGGATCGCCTTCTTTCGCTCGCCGTCCAGAGGGCCGAAGTTGTCGATCTCGCCGGTGAATTCCCGGGCTTCCGCCGCGTGCCGCAGGGGCAGCCCCCCCGCGGGAAACAATTCCAGCGGCCCCACGGCGCTCCGGCCGCTCGAGAGCCCGTCCCACAAGCTCTCGAGCGAGAGCCCGAGCGGGCACACCACGCCCATGCCGGTGATCACGACGCGGCGGACTGGAGCGGGACGCATGTTCGATGTTCCTCGGAGACGCCTGACGATATCGACCTGATTCCCGATTATGGCGCGGAGCCCAGTCTCGGCTCCACCACCACCACGACATCGGTCCGCTTCGCCTCGGTCAGGAGCGAGGCTGAGCCCGCGGCATTCTGCCCCGGGACCGGCCACGGCACCAACCCCAGCCCCACCACGAGCACCTGGTTCGCCGGCCAACGGAACCGCTCGCCCACTCGGACCGCGGACAACTGCGGCACCTCCACCTGCACCCGTTGCCGGTCCGATGTCGGAACCGTGAGCGTCACCGGCGCCATCCGTTCGATCTGGTCGATGCGGCAGCGGAACACCGCCTCGACGGCGCTGCCATCGCGCGACAAGAGCGGCTGGACATCGAGCGTCATGCCCTCGTCACAACTCGCCCCGAGCGTCTGCCAGCCGGGCCATGCATCGGTCCGGGGCACCACGTCCTGCACATAGGGCCGCTTCCTGCCCCCCGAGAGCACCGCGGGCAGGCCGTTGCCCGCCAGCACCGGCCCTGTCGGCAGTTCCTGGCAGTCGCCGCGGCGGCGCAACAGCGCGACGAGCACCGCGGCCTCCTCGCGTGCCAAGATCCAGGCCTGCACCCCCGGCGTGGCCGCGGGAATCGGGTCGAGCAGGGCACGGGCATCGTTCCGCCAGGCCGGGCTGCCGACCCCGAGGACCCGGATCGAAAACCGGTGCGGCGCCGCGGCGTCCTCGGTGAACCTGGCCGCGATGTCGGCGACGCGCTCCTGCATCGCCGCCGTGTGGTAGCACTTGAGCCGCGACTCGTCGGCCGACAGGGAGGCCACGACGTCCCCGTGCCAGCTCGCGTATCCGGTCTCCTGCAGCACCCAATCCACCACGTGCCGCTGGCTGCCGGGGCCGTTCTGCTTCACGAACGGGGAGATGTCGTAGGTCTTCCACACCTGCCCGGCATCGCTCGGGAGCTGTGCCGCAGCCACGCCGGGCACGACACAGGCGACGAGCACGAGGAGCCAGCGGGCGCGAGCCATAGGATCCTTCCCGGGACGCCCCGAATCTACGCCGGGCAGGCGATCACCGGACAGGCCAACCCGCGGTGGCTCGTACCCCGACACGCCCAAACCGGCTCGGGGCTGCCCATGCCCTCGAGCCGGGCTATGGAAGCGAGCGCAGCCAGGATGGCGAAGCGAAGCGGACATGCAGAGAGCCGAGGCCAGGAGGGCCGAGGCGAACGTCCGGAGAGCGGGGCTGGGCAGTCACGAGCCGGTGCGATCGCGTGAAGGGCACGACAGGCTGAAGCCTGTCCTACACGCGGCGGAGGACGAGGCTCGCGTTGTGGCCG
>JBBAVM010000062.1:0-20144 GCA_040397685.1 Pirellulales bacterium | reverse complement strand
TGATGTACGGAATCTTCGAGAGGATCGGCACGCCGAACTCGTTGCGGCCCTCGCGCAGCCGCTTGATGCCGCCGAGCAGCACGGTGCCGCCGTCGGGTACGCTCACCGTCGTCTGCACCGACGTGATGATGAACTCCGGCAGCTGGATCGTGGTGCCGCTCGACTTGACCTCCTCCTCGCGGTCGGCCTTCAGGCCCGTCGTGAGGCCCGCCCCGAGGCCCGCACTGCCGACCACGTCGGCCTTGCCGTCCACGCCCGATTTCTCGTCGCTGCTCTTGGTCTTGGTCGAGCGCGAGCCCTCGAACTGGAATTCCTCCACCTTGCCGATCTGGGAGAAGAAGGGTACGAGCGTGAGCCGCACGAACCGCCGGTCGCTCGAGATCACGGCCTGCACATTGACGGCCGTGCCTTCCGAGAGCACGGTGATCACGGGCTGCTGGGCCGCCGCGAAGTCGCCGACGACCGGGATGACGCTCGTCACGAACGGCCGCTGCACCATGTCGGAGATCGTCGCGTTCTGACCGTTGAAGAGCGTGACCTTCGGGGCCTGCATGACGTTCGAGCGGGTGTTGCCTTGGGCGGCCTGGATCAGGAAAAAGGCCTCGATGTCGGAGAGGATCGCGAACCCGAAGTTGGCCGCCGAGGTCGTGGGATCGGGCAGGCCGGGGAGCGAGGGCACCGTCGCGCTGCCGAAGCTGTTCTGCCGGAAGGGGATCGAATAGTAGTTGCGGGCATAGGACGGCACGTTGCCCTGCCCGGTGGTCTGGGTCGGCGAAAAGACGTTGAGGCTGCCCAGCGGCGAGAGGGCCACGCCAGGATTGCCCGTGTTGTCGAGGCCGATCGTCTGCGAGCGGCCGCCCGGCTGGGCCTGGATGCCGAGCGTGGATGGATACGTCGAGCCGTTCGTCTGCGTGGGGACGGCCGTCAGGTTGAGCGGATCCCCCACGTTCGTCTGGATGTTGAAGTCGAAGTCCACGCCGATCCGCTCGAAGAACGTGTCGTTGAGCCGGATGAACCGGACCTCGATCGCGACCTGCAGATCCTGCAGCCGGCGGAGCTGGACGAGCAGGTCGGCGATCTCCTCGTGCACTTCCTGCGTCTGGCTGATGACGAGGCTGAGGTTCGTCGGAAACGGCTGGATCGCCCCCTGCCCGCCGACCGTGTTCCACGTCTGCGGCGCCACCGTGTTCTGGATCAGGTCGATGAGCGACTGGAAGTCGGCCTGGCTGCCGCCCACGCTGGGCGGGCCGAACGGGATCGACGGCATGGAGCCCGTCGCCGGCGGGCCGCCCATGCCTCCCTGGAGCTGGGCGAGCGCGGTGGCGGGAGCGGCTGCGGTGCTCGCGCCCTTGATGGCGGCGGGAACCGGGCCCGGCTCGACCTGCAGGCGGTTGCCGGAGATCATCGAATAGCCCTCGCGGAGGGCGCCGGAAATGCCCATCCCCTCCGACGAGAAGTTGAGGATCGGCACCACGAGGTCGGCCACGGGGTATGAGGCGCTGTAGTACTCCCCCTTCACGAGCTTCGGGCTCGTCACCTTGAGCACCTCGTCGCGGATCGCGTAGTCGAGGTGCAGCGGCTCGAGGAGCAGTTTGAGCGCGCTCTTGAGCGAGATCGGCTGGTCGAGCGAGATCGTGACCGGCGTGTCGCTGCGCACCGCCTCGTTCTCGAGGCCGACCATGTCGAGGTGGATCGGCACGTCGGCCTGCCGGGCGAGCGCGTCGAGCACCGCCGCCAGCGGCTCGTTCCGGTGTGCTGCCCGCACCTTCGTCGTCAGCTTCTTCTGGATCTCGACCTCCGTGGCCGAGGCGCGGGAGCGTCCCTCCGCCTCCAGCCGTGAGCGGTTCTTCGTGAGATCGGTCCAGTCCTTCGTCTCGGGGAAGGCGATCGGGCCGACGAACGGCGAGCTGAGGCGGCTCGTATCCTCGGCGTCGTCGAGGAACCCCGCCTGCTTCGTGCCGTCGATCGACTGCTGCGTGCTCAGCCGCCGCACCATGCGGCTCTGCGACAGGAGCTGACGGACGACCGGGTTTTCCGGCGCGAGTTGGGCGGCCTTCTTGGCGAGCGCCTCGGCCTCGGCGAATCGCCGCTCGTCCACGAGGACGTTGTACTCCTCGACGAGCATCGCCAGCCGTTCATCCACCTCGACCCGCTTGGCTCGCTCGCGGTCGATCTGGGCCTCGATGGTCGCGTTCTTGCGGTCGAGGGCGATCTCGGCCCGCCGCTTGCCCGTCAGTTCCTCGATCTCGCGGCGGGTGCGCTCGATGCGCCGCTCCAGCTGGCTGCGGGCGTCACCCGGAAGATTTTCGCGGGCCACGCGTGCGGCGACGGCGTCGAGCGTCGCGAGGGCGTCGGCGGGCGACTTCTGCGCGACCCGCTTGGCCTCGAGCTGCTTCGCGGCGACCTCGGCCGAGAGCCGGGCGATGGCGAGCTCGGGTGGGGCGTCGGCGGCGGCCGTGGCCGCGACGGGTTCCGCGACGGTGGCTGGTTCCTGCGCGGCCGGTTCCTGCGCCGGGGGCGGCCCGGCGATCGCCTGCGCCATCACCTTCCGGGCGGCGGCCGCGGCGTCGGCCCCGCTCGACGGTTCCGTCGCGCCGTCGTCGGCGCGGGCGGTTACGATGACAAGCGCGAGCATGCCGGCGAACGCGAGGCGGAGCGGGTGGTTGTCGAGCGCGATGCGGGCCATACGAAAAGTCCCCGGGGGACGGGAGGAACATGTGGGGTGGGAGAAGTACCGGCGGCCCGGGACGTGGGTCAAGGCCAGCCGCATCCGCGGAAAATAGGCGGTTTCGGCCGCGGAGCCGGGCGAGCCTGGCTGGCGCTGCGGGCTTCCGTGAGCCGGCAGGGCCTGATCGCTAAACGGCCTTGGGGGCGGCCAGGGCCCGCTCGACGGTGTCGAGAAGTTGGTCGATCCGGAACGGCTTGAAGAGCACGAGATCGATGCCCGCCTGTCGGGCCTTCACGATCGAGTGGCCCGGGTCGTAGCCAAACCCCGTCATCAGCACGAGCGGCACGTGCTCCAGGATCTCCTGGAGCCGCAGGAGCAACTGGTAGCCGCTCATGTCGGGCAGGCGGATGTCGGAAATGATCACGTCGTAGGCCTCGCGGCCGAGGGCGGCCCGCACCATCGACGCGGCTTCCGCGCCGTCCCGCGCCGTCTCGACCGTGCAGCCGTAACGCTCGAGCAATGTGTGGGCCGCGGCCCGCACCTGCTCGTCGGCGTCCACGACGAGGATCCTCCGCCGCGCGAGCGCCGGCCTGCGGTCGGCCTGACGGGCCTGCGCATGGGCGGAGCTGGGCGTCATCTTCTCGCCCACCTTCTGGATGACCTGCTTGATGTCGCGGGCGTTTCGCAGGATTCGCTGCAGCCGCTCGACGACGTCGGCGTCGTGCCCGATGTATCGCTCCATGACGTTGACGGCGTCGTTGAGAATGTCGTCCACGGGCAGCGCGACGGCTCCGTGGATCGCCTCGATGCTTTCGGCGGCGGTCGAGGCCTTTTCGGCGACGAGCAGTTCGAGCGTGTTGAGCGCGGCCGCGACGTCGCGGGAGAAGATCTCGAGGAACTGCAGGTCGGTGGCGGTGAAGCCGCCCGGTTCGGGGCTCTCCACGTTGAACGTGCCGATCACCTGGTCGTGGAGCATGAGCGGCACGGTGAGCGAACTCTTCGCCCCCTTGCAGCCCTCGAGGTAGAGCGGGTCCTTCGTCGTGTCGGAGCAGCGGTAGCTCCGGCCCGTGGCCGCGACGTAGCCCGTCACGCCGTTGTGCTCGGGTCGCGCGTAGAGGATGCGGGCCTCGGCCTCCGGCTGCATGCCCTCGGCGAGCAGCGGTTCGAGCCGACCGGTCTGCTGGTCGAGCAGCCGGATCTCGACGACGTCGAACTGCAGCAGGTCGCGGGAGTAGTGGATGATGTTGCTCTTCAACAGATCGATCCGCTCCTGCACCGTCATGTCGGCGAGTTCCGCGGGCGACAGGTCGGCGAGTTTCTGGCCGGCCTGGTGGATCGCCGCCCGCTTCTGCTGCTCGAGGATCGCGTGGGTGATGTCGCGCACCGCGGCCACGACGCGGCGGCTTCCCGTGACCGGCGCCGCGAGCAGGTCGAGATACCGTCCGTCCGTCGTGCGCAGGGTCGCGGCCGCGACCTTCCCGCTGTCCACCGCCGTGACGAACGGGCAGGCCTCGGCCCCCTGGACTTCAGGATTCGCCAAGGCGGCAAAAAAACCGCGGCCCTCGGGTTTCCGAGGGCCGCACCAGGAGGCGAAGCGTTCGTTCGACCACACCACCCGCGTGGAGTCGTCGGCCGTGGACGGGCCGACTTCGACGAGGGCCACACCGTCCGGCAGCCGGTCGAGAATCGCCGCCGCCGCGACGGCCGGCGGCACTGCCGCCGCGTCTGCCGTGCCATCGTGGTTTGCGTCGCTGTCCGCCACCAAATGCCCTCCGTGCCG
Organism: Pirellulales bacterium; assembly: GCA_040397685.1. Lineage (GTDB taxonomy): Bacteria > Planctomycetota > Planctomycetia > Pirellulales > UBA1268 > RGVT01. The sequence continues at coordinate 15,696 of JBBAVM010000062.1, read as the reverse complement.
ACCGGTTCGGGAACCCGCAGTATAAATCCGCAGCCCAGGGGGCGACAAATGATCCGCCGCCGTTGCCGCTGCCGGCGCCATCCCTATACTCCTCAAGGCGTGCAGCAGAATCCGCCAGCGAGGCCCCCCGTGACTCCCGCCGATGCAACTCCCGCCGACGCGGGCAGTTCCTTCTTCTCCCGACACCAGTTTCTGATCTCCCGGCTGTTCTCGTTGTCGGGCCTGATACCGGTCGGGGCGTTTCTCGTCGTCCATCTCGTCACGAACGCCTCGGTGCTCGCCGGCCCGGGCACGTTTCAGTCGCGGGTGGACATGATCCACTCGCTCGGCCCGCTGCTCGTGCCGATCGAATGGGCGTTCATCTTTCTGCCCATGCTGTTTCATGCGTCGGTGGGCTTCGCGATCATCGCCGGAGGGCTGCCGAACGTCTCCTCCTACCCGTATGTCGGCAACGTGCGGTACACGCTGCAACGGGCGACCGGGATGATCGCGTTCGCCTTCATCATCTGGCACGTGATCCAACTGCACTGGATGGGCGCCCCGCTCGGGGGCGGCCGTTTCGATCCCCACCACGCCTCGAGCTCGGCCGCCGTCGCCCTGCAGCCGATCGGCGTCGCCATCCTGTACGCCATCGGCGTCCTCGCGGCGGTCTTCCACCTCGCGAACGGCCTGTGGACGATGGGCATCACGTGGGGGCTGTGGACCAGCCCCGCGGCGATGCGGCGGGCCAACTGGATCAGCATCATCATCGGGGTTCTCCTCGGGGCCGCCGGACTGGGCGCGCTCGGCGGGATGCGGCGGGTGGATGTCGAGCAGGCCCGGGTGATCGAGGACCGGATGGATGAGATGCGACGGATGCTCGAGGGGCAGGCGCCCGGCGGTGGTCCGGCGGTGAGCCGGCCCGCGGCGCCGCCCGTCAGGCCCGTGGCCACTTCTGCGGAAGGGAGCTGACAACGATGGCGCAAGGTCGTGTGCTGGTGATCGGTGGCGGTCTGGCCGGCTTGGCCGCCACGATGCGGCTGGCCGAACTCGGCGTGGGCGTCGATCTCGTGAGCCTGGTGCCGGTCAAGCGGTCGCACAGCGTCTGCGCGCAGGGGGGCATCAACAGCGTCAACGCCCTCACCCGTCAGCAGGGCGACAACGAGTGGAAGCACTTCGACGACACCGTCTACGGCGGCGACTTCCTCCAGCACCAGCCTCCCGTCAAGGAGATGGCCGACTGGGGGCCCCGGATCATCGACTTGATGGACCGTCTCGGGGTTCCGTTCAACCGCACGCCGGAAGGGTTTCGGGACCAGCGGCGGTTCGGCGGCACGCTCTACAAGCGGACCGCCTTCGCCGGCGCGACGACGGGCCAGCAACTGCTCTATGCGCTCGACGAGCAGGTGCGGCGGTACGAGGTCGAGGGGCGGGTGAAGAAATGGGAGTTCTGGGACTTCCTCGAGCCCGTGCTCGATTCCTCCGGGCGGTGCCGCGGCGCCGTCTGCCAGGATCTCGTCTCGATGAAGTTCAAGGCGTTTCCCGCCGACGCCGTGATCCTCGCGTCGGGGGGCTGCGGACTGGTCTACGGCCGATCCACGATGTCGATGGTGTGCACGGGCAGCGCCGTGAGCCGCGCGTACCAGTCGGGGGCGGCGTACGGCAACGGCGAGTTCATCCAGGTGCATCCGACGGCGATCCCCGGGGCCGACAAGCTGCGGCTGATGAGCGAGAGCGCCCGCGGCGAGGGTGGCCGCGTGTGGGTGCCCTGCAAGCCGCAGGACTCCCGCGATCCGCGCGACATCCCGGAGGCCGACCGCTACTACTTTCTCGAGGAGCGGTATCCGAAATACGGCAACCTCGTGCCGCGCGACATCGCCACGCGGGAGATCTTCGACATCTGCACCACTGACGGCCTGTCGGTGGAGAAGGACCGGCTCTGCGTCTATCTCGACCTCTCGCACCTGCCCCGCGAGATGCTCGACCGCAAGCTGGGAGGCATCCTCGAGATCTACGAGAAGTTCCAGGGCGTCGATCCCCGGGTCGTGCCGATGAAAATCTTCCCCGCGGTCCACTACTCGATGGGCGGACTGTGGGTGGACTACGAGCGGAGTGCGACCGGGGGCATGGAGGAGGGGTCGGTTCGCAATCAACAGACGAGCATCCCCGGCCTGTATGCGATCGGCGAGTGCGACTATCAGTACCACGGCGCCAACCGGCTCGGGGCGAATTCGCTGCTCTCCTGCATCTTCAGCGGCCTGTTCGTGGCGCCGAGCGTGGCGGGCCTCACGGGGGCGGGCCGCGGCGGCGACGACGGGCGGCTGTTCGATTCCGTCCTGCGGCGGCAGGAGGAGCGACACGAGGCCCTGCTCTCGAGGCGCGGGGGCAACGAGAACCCCTACGCCCTCCACCAGCAGCTCGGCAACCTCATGACCCGGGTGGCCACCGTCGTGCGGCGCAACGAGCAGCTCGTCGCGGCCTATGACGAGGTCTGCACGCTGGAGGAGCGGTGGCAGCGGTGCTCGCTCTCCGACACCGGCAACTGGACCAACCAGAACGTCGTGTTTACGAAGGCGTTGGGCGACATGTTCCCGGTCGCGAAGCTGATCCTGAAGGGGGCGTTGCTTCGCGACGAGTGCCGCGGCGCCCACTACAAGCCGGCGTTCGCCATGCCCGGGATCGCCGCGACCGACCCGGCCGGCAAGCGCCGCGAGGCCGAGGCGTGGTGCGACCGGTTCGAGGCGAATACGCGGAAGTGGCTCAAGAGCACGATCGCCCGCCCCGGCGCCGACGGGCATCCGCAGATCACGTTCGAGGACGTCGATACGTCGCTGATTCCGCCGCGGCCCCGGCTCTACGGCCTCGTCGGCGCCGACGTCATCGAGGAGGTCTGGAAGGAGCGGACTCGATCCGCCGCCGGCGAGCATCCGGCGGCGCCCGACGCCGCCCGGCCCGTCGGGGCGCATGCCTGATGGCTCGCATCGCAACAGAGAGGTGAACCGATCATGATCCAACTCGCCCAGGATTCGCATGCCGGCCGTATGGATGCCGCCGAGCAGGGGAATGGTCACGCCGAGTCGTCTCCGCGGACGATCCACGTCCGGGTGCTGCGGCAGGACGCCCCGGGCGGGGAGAGTTATTGGGAACGGCACGCCGTGCCCTACGAGCCGAACATGAACGTGATCAGCATCCTCCAGAAGATCGCGGAGCGGGCGCGGGCGGAGGACGGCAGACATGTCGCTCCCGTCGCGTGGGACTGCAGCTGCCTCGAGGAGGTCTGCGGCTCCTGCACGATGCTGGTCAATGGCCGCACGCGGATGGCCTGTTCGGCCCTCGTCGATCGGTTGCTGGAGGAGCATCCGGGGGAGGTCGAGCTCCGCCCGATGTCGAAGTTTCCCGTCGTGCGCGACCTCAAGGTCGATCGTGGCCGCCTGTTCCAGGCGCTCGAGCGGGTGAAGGCGTGGGTGCCGGTCGATGGGTCGTATGACCACGGCCCCGGGCCGCGGATTTCTCCGGAAGAGCAGGAGGATGCCTACCCGCTCTCGACCTGCATGAGTTGCGGGTGCTGCCTGGAGGCCTGTCCGCAGTACACGAAGATCGAGGCCGTGCAGCGGGAAGGCGAGTCGGAGGCGGACTTCGAGCGGCGGCAGGCCGCCACCTTCGACAAGGGCTTCGTCGGCGCGCACGCGATCAGCCAGGCGGTGCTGTTCAACGGCCATCCCACCGGCAGGATGATCGCCGACGAGCGCATGAACGCGTTGACCTCGGCGGGCGGGATCCAGATGTGCGGCAACGCCCAAAACTGCGTCGCCGTCTGCCCCAAGCACATCCCGCTCACGCGATCCATCGCCCGGGCGGGTCGGGCCGCGACCATGTGGGCGATCAGGCGGCTGTTCGACCGCTGACACGGGCCGGGTGGCGACGGCGAAAAACTGCCGAATCGCGCGATCCGGCGTGGGGCGTGATTGCCGCCCGCCGCCGCCCGTGGTACTGTTTCCTCATCGAAACAGGTGTTCACGAGCCGCCGTGGCATGGCGGTGGAACGGTTTTACAAGGAAGCGCGAGTGTCTTTTGAATCACGGGGCGGGCGGCCGGCGGAGCCGGGCACGCCTGCCGGAATGGGTGATGCGACCGCCGGTAGTTTTCACACGCTCGGGCTCTCGGCGGCGACGCTCGCCGCGGTCGAACGGGCTGGATACACGGTGCCCACACCCGTCCAGGCGGGGCTCATCCCCCGGGCCATCAGTGGCATCGACGTGCTCGGGCAGGCACGCACCGGAACCGGCAAGACGGCGTCGTTCGTCCTCCCGATCCTGGAACGCGTGACGCAGCCGGGGCGGGGCGGCGGGCCGCGGGCGCTCGTGCTCGTGCCCACCCGCGAACTGGCGGTGCAGGTGCGCGACGAGTTTGAAAAGCTCGCCCATGGGTCGAAGATCCACTGCGTGGCCGTCTATGGCGGCAAGCCGATCAAGGGCCAGATTGACAAACTCGCGAAGCATCCGGCCGTGGTCGTGGGCACGCCGGGCCGCGTGCTCGATCACATGAGCCGGGGCACGATCACGCTCTCCGCGCTCGAGATCGTCACGCTCGATGAGGCCGACCGGATGCTCGACATCGGCTTTCGGCCCGACATCGAAAAGATCCTGCGGCGCTGCCCCGAGAGCCGGCAGACGCTGCTCCTCTCCGCGACCGTGCCGCCGCCCGTGCAGAAACTCGCGACCCGCTACATGCGGGATCCCGAGATCCTCGACTTTTCGACGAACGAGATCGCCGTCGAGACGATCGAACAGTTTTACTTCACGGTGGATCCGACGCGGAAATTCGATCTGCTGGAAAAGCTGCTCGACCGCGAGAAGCCGCGGCAGGTGATCGTGTTCTGTCGCACGAAGCGCGGCACGGACAAGATCTACGAGCGGCTCTCGCGCCGGCGTGGCCGGTCGGGCGACGGGCGGCCGGACGAGGTGGCCTGCATCCACGGCGACCTGTCGCAGAGCATCCGCGACCGCGTGATGAAGCAGTTTCGCGAGGGCACGGTGAAAGTCCTCGTCGCCACCGACGTCGTGGGTCGAGGAATCGACGTGTCGAGTCTCTCGCACATCGTGAACTACGACATTCCCGAGTTCTGCGACGACTACGTCCATCGGGTCGGCCGCACCGGCCGGATGGGGCGCGAGGGTGTGGCGTACACGTTCGTGGCCCCCGACGAGGGCCCGCAACTCACGCGGATCGAGATGCGGATCGAGAAGCTTCTCAAACGTGACGAGATCGAGGGCTTCGAAGCGTTCGACCGCCGCAAGGCGGCGCCGCTGGTGGTCCGGGCGGGACTCGATGCGGCCCCCGAGGCCGCCCCGGCCGAGGCTGCTCCGGAGCAGAAGAAGCCGCCGGCGGCGACCCTGCTGGGAAAGGGACGGGCCCCGAAGCGTTTCCGCCGCGCTCTGTGAGCGACGCACCGTCGTAGAACAGGCTTCAGCCTGTCATCGCTTGGATCAGCCATCATCAGCACGGGCAGTCAAGCAGCGGCTCGAGAGTCTTGCCGCGGCGGGCGTGACCGATCTGCCGCGGGTTGGCCGGGCAGCGGCCCCGCCCGAAGCCGCCGACCGAGGCCACGTCCTCGAGGTCATCCAGCAGGAGGTCGCCGTCTGTCGGCGGTGCGAGCATCTCGCCTGCACGCGGCACACCACGGTGTTCGGATCGGGTTCGGCGACGGCGCGGCTCTGCTTTCTGGGCGAGGCGCCCGGGGCCGACGAGGATGCCGCGGGGCTGCCGTTCGTCGGCCGGGCAGGCCAGCTGCTCACGAAGATCATCGAGGCCTGCCGACTGGCGCGTGACGAGGTGTATATCCTCAACGTGCTGAAGTGCCGCCCGCCCGACAACCGGGAGCCGTCGCCCGACGAGATCGCCAACTGCCGGGAGTACTTCGAGCGACAGCTCGCCGCCATCGCTCCCGAATATGTCTGTTGCCTGGGGACGACGGCCGCCCAGGCTCTGCTCCGGACTGCCGAGCCCATCGGCGCGCTCCGGGGCCGCTGGTTCGCGCACGGCACCGCGCAGGTGATCTGCACATACCATCCGTCGTACCTGCTCCGGACTCCGTCGGCCAAGCGGCATGTCTGGGACGACATGAAGCTGCTCATGGCCCGGATGGGTGTCGACTTGTAGGCCTCTTCGAGCGGCCGCCACCGATCCGGGCCCCGGCCGGGGCGGAATTCGGCTCAAGGTGACGGTCGTAGCGATCCGATGAATGGTGCGGGTCGTCGGGGGTGGGAGCAGCCGCTGAACAAGGGGCTGGCAAGGCGTCGGCCAGGGGGCCGGCGCCGGGAGGTCGTCCCGCAGGGACGGGAGACAGGGATGGCCGACTGCGCCGGGCGGCGGATGCTCGTGGGCTGGCTGGGCGTCGCGGCGATCTTCGCGACGACCGGGTGCACGATGTGCCCCGATCCGTTCGATTACGCGGGGCCCGTCCCGAACGGGTCGCCGCCGCACAACGACTTTTGGGCCCGGAGCAACGGGATCCTGCCGCTGCACGCCACGGCCCGCCCCTGGCCGCCGGTCGTTGAAGGGGCCGCGCCCGCGGTCGCTCCGGAGCCCGAATCAGTGGCGGTTGGCGAGGCCGGGCTCGGGCAGCCAGCCGTCGGGGATTACAGCGTCCTTCGGCACGACGGCGACGCCGTCGCGAACGGTGAACCGATCGCTGTCGGCGAGATCCTGCCAGCCATGGTCGTTGACGATCCGGCACCGGCGGCCGATGCGGACGTTCTTATCCACGATGGCGCCCTCGATGATCGTCCCCTCGCCGACACCGAAGGGCGGAATCCCTTTCGTGGCCGCCGCGGCAAGTTCGTCGGGCGATTCGTAGAAGTCGGTACCCAGGACGACGGAATTTCGGATCACGACGTTGCGGCCGATGCGGCAGCGGAGCCCGATGACGCTGTTCTCGATGACGGCCCCCGGCTCCACGATGCAACCGTCGGAGATCAGGCTCGCCCGGATGCTCGCCCCGTCGATCCGTGACGGCGGCAGGAACCGGCCGCGCGAGTAGATCGGGGCCTCCGCGCTCGCGAGTTCGAACGGCGGCTGCGGGCTCGCCAGGTCGAGATTGCACTGGAAGTAGGAGCGGATCGTGCCGATGTCCTCCCAGTAGCCGTCGAAGGGATGGAGATGCACCCGCTTCGAGCGGATGGCCGCCGGAAAGACCTCACGGCCGAAGTCCTGGTAGTCGGTCTTCGTGAGCAGGTCGAGCAGGCAGTCGCGGTCGAAAAGGTAGATGCCCATGCTCGCCATGAGCGTCCGGCCGAGGGCGGGAATCCCCTGCCGGTCGATCCAGGCCGGATCGGTCCGCACCATGTCGAGTTCGGCCGCCGTCTGCGGCTTCTCCAAGAACCCCTCGACCCGGCCATCGTCGTCCACACGCATGATGCCCAGGGCGGAGGCCGCCTCCTCGTGCACCGGGATGCCGGCGATCGTCACGTCGGCCTTGTGGGCGGTGTGCGTGGCGAGCATGTCGGCGTAGTTCATGCGGTAGAGCTGGTCGCCCGAGAGGATCAGCACATGCTTGATGTCGGGCTGCTGGAGATAGCGGATGTTCTGCCGCACGGCGTCGGCCGTGCCCTGGTACCAGCCGGCATTGTCGAGCGTCTGCTGGGCCGCGAGGATCTCGACGAAGCCGCCGCTGAACGGATCGAACGTGTAGGTGCGGCGGATGTGGCGGTGGAGGCTGACCGAGTTGAACTGCGTGAGCACGTAGATCCGCTGGACGCCGCTGTTGATGCAGTTGGACAGCGGGACGTCGATGATCCGGTATTTTCCGGCGAGCGGGACGGCCGGCTTGGACCGGTCGCGGGTGAGGGGATAGAGCCGCGTGCCGCGGCCTCCACCGAGCACCAGGGCCAACACACGCTGCACGCTCATGGGGATCCTTCCTTCCGCGGGGCGTTCATCTCACGACGAAGTTGACGAGGCGACCGGGCACGGCCACCACTTTCACGATCTCCCGACCGGCGAGCAACTCCGCGATCTTCGGATCGGCGGCCGCCGCGGCCTTCATCGCGTCGGCGTCCGCGTCGGCCGCCACGACGACCCGCCCGCGGAGCTTGCCCTGCACCTGCACGGGAATCTCCACCGTGTCGTCGCGGAGCCAGCGTTCCTCGACGGTCGGCCAGGCGGCGAGCGAGACCGGGGCCTGCCGGCCCAGCACCTCCCAGAGCTCCTCGGCCAGGTGCGGTGCGAATGGGGCGAGGATCGTGACGAACGACTCGAGGATCGCCCGGGGCCGCCGCTCGAGGGGCGTGAAGACGTTGACGAACTCCATCATCCGCGCGATCGCGGTGTTGAACGAAAGGGCGTCGATGTCGCGGGTCACCTTGTCGATCGTGCGGTGCAACTCCCGCCATTGGTCGTCGGTCGGGGGATCGTCCACCACCTGCGGCGCGGCGGCGACATCCTCGGCCCGTTCATCGACGATCAGCCGCCAGCAGCGGTCGAGGAAGCCCCGCACGCCCCCCACACCGGCCGTGCTCCATGGCTTCGTGGCCTCGAGCGGCCCCATGAACATCTCGTAGAGCCGCAGGGAGTCGGCGCCGAAATCCTTCACGACCTGGTCGGGGTTCACGACGTTGCCACGGCTCTTCGACATCTTGTGGGCCCGGCTCTCCACGCGGATCGTCGGCGCATCGCGGAGCACGAAGTGCTCGCCCTGTTTCTCCACCTGCTCGGGGGCGATCCGGACCGGGGCGTCGTGCTCCGTCTGACGACCGGCCGACACCCAGCCGCCCTCCGCCCGCCGGTAGCCGGTGAACTCCATCTCGCCCAGGATCATGCCCTGATTCACGAGCCGGCCGAACGGCTCCACGTGCGACACGTGGCCGCGGTCGTGGAGAACCTTGTGCCAGAACCGGGCGTAGAGCAGGTGGAGCACCGCGTGCTCGGCGCCGCCGACGTAGAGGTCCACGGGCATCCAGGCCCGCTCGATCTCCGGATCGACGAAGCGCCGTTCGTTGCGCGGATCGAGGAACCGCAGGTAGTACCAGCACGACCCAGCCCATTGCGGCATCGTGTTGGTCTCGCGGCGGTAGCGCTTGCCGTCGCGCTCCACGATCAGCCAGTCGGCTCCGGCCCGGGAGAGCGGGGGGTCGGGGGTCTCGCCCGGCTTGAAATCGGCGAGCTGCGGCAGCGGCACCGGCAGCTCGCGTTCGTCCACGGCCCGGAGCACGCCCGTCGGCCTGCCGTCCGCATCGAGTTCGTGAAGGATCGGGAACGGCTCCCCCCAGAACCGCTGGCGGCTGAAGAGCCAGTCGCGAAGCTTGTAGTTGACCGCCGGGCGGCCGAGCCCCGCGGCCTCGAGGTCGGCAGCGACGCGGCCGATGAAGGTCGAGGTGTCGAGGCCGGTGTAGGGCCCGGAGTTCACCGCCCGGCCCGCACCGGTGAAGAGCTCGCCGGCCGCCGGCGGCCGGTCGGTGGGCTCGACGACCGTCACGATCTCGAGGCCGAACGTGCGTGCGAACTCGAAGTCGCGGTCGTCGTGGGCCGGCACCGACATGATGGCGCCGGTGCCGTAGGTCGCGAGGACGTAGTCCGCCACCCAGACCGGCACCGGGCGGCCGGTCAGCGGGTGGACGACGTGCGCCCCGGTGAACACCCCGCTCTTCTCCCGCGCGAGGTCGGTGCGGTCGAGGTCGCTCTTGCGTGCCGCCGCGTCGCGATAGGCGGCGATGGCCGCCCGCTGCCCCGGCGCGGCCAGCGCATCGACGAGGGGATGCTCGGGTGCGATCACCATGCAGGTGACGCCGTAGAGCGTGTCGGGCCGCGTCGTGTAGACGCGGAGGACGTCGGCGCCGGGCTTGGCGGGGAAGCCCGATGACGCCCGGGCCCGCTTCCACGCCTCGAACGCATCGCCGGCGGAGCCGATGAAGAAATCCACCTCCGCACCGGTGCTCCGCCCGATCCAGTCGCGCTGCAGTTTCTTGATGCTCGCCGGCCAGTCGAGCCCGTCGAGTTCCCGGTCGAGGCGGTCGGCGTAGGCGGTGATGCGCAGCATCCACTGCCGCAGCGGAATGCGGACGACGGGATGGCCGCCGCGCTCGCTGACGCCGCCGATCACCTCCTCGTTGGCGAGCACCGTGCCGAGTGCCGGGCACCAGTTCACCGGTGCTTCCGACTGGTAGGCGAGGCGCTGCGAATCGCGGTAGCGGGCGATGGCCGGCTCCCCGGCCGCCGCGATCTCGGCGGGGATGGGCAGCTCGGCGATCGGCCGACCCTTCCCGACCGCGGGGTCGAACCAGGTGTCGAACAGCACGAGGAAGATCCACTGCGTCCAGCGCACGTAGTCCGGGTCGGTGGTGGCGAGCTGGCGATCCCAGTCGTAGCTGAAGCCGAGCATCTTGAGCTGCCGGCGAAACGTGGTGATGTTGCGCTCGGTGCTCTCGCGGGGAGGCGTTCCCGTGCGGATGGCGTGCTCCTCGGCCGGCAGGCCGAAGGCGTCGAAGCCCATCGGATGCATCACCGACACGCCCCGCATCCGGGCCGCCCGCGCCACGATGTCGGTGGCGGTGTAGCCTTCCGGATGCCCCACGTGCAGGCCGTCGCCGCTGGGGTAGGGAAACATGTCGAGCACGTAGGCCTTCCGCGGGCCCGGCAGCCGCGGCGAGGCGAACGTGCCGTTGGCGTCCCACCATGCCTGCCACTTCGGTTCGATCCGGGCGGGGTGGTAGCGAGGCATCGACGAGTCCGTTCGGCTTGGCGGGTTCGGGAAGCCGGGATTCTAATGGGCCGGCCGGCGGATGTGTTACTCGTTTCGCGTTTTCAGGGCATCCCGATGATCCTTCAGCGGCGTCTGCTCCATGCCTGCCGCAGCGCGTCGGGGCGGCTCAAGATGGCCGACTCGCTCGGCACCCGGCTCACCGGACGGCAGTTGCTCACGCGAATCCTCGCGGCCCGCAGCGTCCTCGAGCGCGTGCTCGCCCCGGACGAGCGGATGGTCGGCGTCCTCCTGCCGCCGACGGCCGGCGCGGCCGTGGTCAACGCGGCACTCGCGCTCATGGGTCGCGTGGCCGTGAACCTCAACTACACGACCAGCCAGGCGATCCTCGACACCTGCGCCGAGCGGGCCCGCCTGCAGCACGTGATCTCGAGCCCCGCCTTCCTGGCCCGCGTGAAACTCGACCTCGGGAGCCGCATGCTCGATGCCGGCGGCCTGCGCACCCAGTTGACGGCGTTCGACAAGCTCGCGGCCGCGTTCCACGCGACGGTCACGCCCATACCGCTGCTCGAGAAACTCCTGCACCTCGAGCGGATCCGCCCCGACGACGTCCTGACGGTGATCTTCACCTCGGGTTCGACGGGCGACCCCAAGGGCGTCGTGCTGACCGGAGAAAACGTCGGCTCCAACGTGCGGGCGATCGACGCCCTGCTCCACCTGTCCGCCGCCGATGTCGCCCTCGGCGTGCTCCCGTTCTTCCATTCCTACGGCTACACGACCACGCTCTGGACGCCGCTCACGCTCGATCCGGCGGTGGTCTATCACACCGACCCCCGCGATGCGCAGACCGTCGGCAAACTCACGCGGGAATTCCACGCGACGATCCTCATGGCCACGCCGACGTTTCTGCGGATTTACATCCGCCGCACGCCCGCCGAGGACTTTTCCACGCTGGAGGCCGTATTCGGTGCGGCGGAGAAGCTCACGCCGGACGTCAGCGACGGGTTCGAGAAGAAGTTCGGAGTGCGGCCGAGCGAAGCCTACGGCGCGACGGAGCTTTCCCCGCTCGTCGCGGCCAACGTGCCCCCCGCGCGACACGTCCCGGGCAGGCCGGTCGATGCCCGCGAAGGCACGGTTGGGCTGCCCATCCTCGGCTGCCGCGCCCGGATCACCGACCGCGACACCGGCCGCGAACTTCCCGTCGGCCAGGACGGGCTGCTCTGGATCACCGGTCCGAACGTGATGCAGGGGTATCTTGACCGGCCCGACCTGACCGCCAAGGTCGTGCGGGACGGCTGGTACTGCACGGGTGACATCGCGCGGCTCGACGCCGAGGGCTTCATCACGATCACCGGCCGCGAGAGCCGGTTTTCCAAGATCGGCGGCGAGATGGTGCCGCACCTGTCGGTCGAGGAGGCGATCAACGCGGAGTTGGGAGCGGAGGACGGCGCGCTTGTGGCGGTGGTGACGGCCGTGCCCGATGCGAAGAAGGGGGAGCGGCTCGTGGTCTTCCACCTGCCGACGGAACGGAAGCCGCAGGAGGTGTGCCGCCGCCTCGCGGACCGCGGCCTGCCGAATCTCTACATTCCCTCTCCGGACAGCTTCGCCGAGATCGACGAGATCCCGGTGCTCGGGTCTGGCAAGCTCGATCTGCGGAAGCTCGGCACGCTGGCGCAGGAACGCTTCGCGGAAGGGGCCGCGTCGTGACCGCGGAGTTCGCCCGCGAGACGGCCGCCGGCCTGCCGCTGCGGGTCGTGCTCGGGCCGTGCGACGACATGCGGGCCGAGGTGTTCGTGCGCGTGCCGTCGCCCGAGGCCCCTGGGCCGCTGCGGCTCGAGGGTGGGCTCATTGGCCCCGAGTGCCAGCGGTCGATCACGCTTCCTGCCGGGGCGACGCTCACCGATCTCGGGCCGAGCGACGCGGGTCTGCTCGCGAAGGCCGTGCTCACGGAACCGGCCTTCTGGACGCCCGACATGCCGAACCTCTATCGCCTCACGGCGCGGGTCGTCGGCGCCGGGCGGACCGTCGTGGAGACGACCCGGCGCGTCGGCCTGCGGCGATCGGGCGTGCGGGGCCGCTCGCTGTGGCTCGAGGGCCGACGCTGGGTGCCGCGGGGTGTTGCGTGCGCTGCCGCCGCGTGCGACGTGCCGGCATTTCGGAATCGCAGCGCCGTGGCCGTGGTCGCCGATCCGCCGGAACCCTTCCTCGCGGCAGCCGACGAGGCCGGCCTCGCGGTGATCGCCGTGGCCGATGGAGCCGATGGCCGGCGGCTTGAGTCCGAGGATCTGGTCGGCCGAATCGCGATCTGGGCGATGCATCCCTCTGCGGTGATCACGGTCCTGCCGGCGTCGCTTGCCGATCCGTCCGTCGTGACGGTGGCGGCAGCAGCCCGCCGGCTGAAGGGCACGATGCTTCTGGCCGGCGCGACCGAGGGCACATCGCCGCCGCCTGGCGGGACTCCGCCGGGCATCGACGTCCTGTGCGTCACGCTCGATGCCGATGACAGGCCGCACGACGCCTGGCGGGGGGCAGCCCCGGCCGTTCCACTGCTCGCATGGCAACGCAGCGCTGACGGGCGGGCCGACCGCTCCGCCTGCGACCGGCTGCAGGCGGCGCTCGCCGCCTGGGGGCTCGCCGACGGCCGCACGGAGCAGCCATGGGACTGGGCGGGATACATCGTGTCATGACAGGCGACTGGCGCACGTGGCTCATGATCGGCGCGGTGGGCTTCGGCGGACCGGCCGGCCAGGTGGCGATCCTGCACCGCGAGCTGGTCGAGCGGCGGCGCTGGCTCGATGAAGAGGAATTTCTCGCGGCGCTCCGGGTGTGCATGCTGCTGCCGGGCCCCGAGGCGCAGCAGCTCGCGACCTACGCCGGCTGGCGGCGCGGCGGCATCGCAGGGGGGCTGTTGGCGGGCACGCTCTTCGTGCTGCCGGGGGCCGCGCTCGTCACGGCGCTGGCATGGCTCCATGCGGCCGGGGGCTCGTGGCCGCTCGTCGCCGCCGCGTTCGCGGGCACGCGGCCCGCCGTCGTGGCACTCGTCGCCCTGGCGGCGTGGCGGATCGGCCGCAAGTCACTCACGTCGCCGCCGGCGGTCGCGATCCTCGTGGCAGCGGTCGCCGCGCTGGCGTCCGGGGTGCCGTTTCCCGCAGTCGTGCTGGCCGCGGGCCTGCTCGGCGCTTTCCTTCTGCCGGCACCGGCGTCGAAAGCCGGGCCGGCGACGGCCGCCGTATCGACCCCAGAGGTCGCCGCTGGCACCACGCGGCATCTTGCGGTCGTTGCCGCCGCGGCCGCGATCCTTTGGGCCGCGTGTCTCTGGGGCGTGACCGCGACGCATGCGGCCGGCGGCCGCGGGAGCGCGATCGCACGGCTGTTCACGACCACCACGCTGCTCTCGCTCGGCGGCGCCTACGCCGTCGTGCCCTGGGCGCTCGACGAATCGGTGGCCCGCGGCTGGCTCGGTACCGACGAACGCTTCACGGCGCTGGCGATGGGCGAGGCCACGCCCGGCCCGCTGATCCTCGTGGTGACGTTCATCGGCTTCATGGCGGGCTGGAAGGCCGTGCCCGACGCCGCCGCGGCGGCGGGGCTCGCGGGCGCGTCGATCGCGACGCTGTTCGCATTCCTGCCGTCGTTCGCGCTGATCTTCGGCCTGGCTCCGTTCGTACGGAGAGTCCATGCGGGCTCGCGGCTCGGCCGCGCGATGACGGGCGTCGGTGCGGCGGTGGTGGCCGCGATTCTCCTGCTCGCGCTCCGCCTCGCGATCGATGCCTTCCTGCCGGCCGGCAGGATCGACCCGCTGGCGATCGTCGTCGCGGCGGCCGGGGCTGCGGCGCTCGTCACGGGATGGGCATCGACGCCGGTCGTGGTGCTCGCCGCCGCCGCACTCGGCGCGGTGGCGAGCCTCATGGGCGGCTCCGGCCTGTGGTAGCATCGCGGGCATGCAGGCCTTCGACCCGGAGCGCTACTCGCGCCAGATTCGCTTCGCTCCGCTCGGGGCCGACGGCCAGGCACGGCTGGCGGCCGGCCGCGTGGCGGTCGTCGGCTGCGGGGCCTTGGGGAGCGTGGTGGCGCTCTCGCTCGTGCGGGCCGGCGTCGGGTTCATGCGGCTCATCGACCGCGATGTCCCGGAGCTCTCGAACCTCCCGCGGCAGGTGTTGTTCGACGAGGCCGATGTCGCCGCCGGGCTCCCCAAGGCGGTGGCGGCGGCCGCTCATCTGCGGGCCATCAACTCGGCGGCCACGATCGAGCCGGTGGTCGCCGACCTGACCGCGACGAATATCGCCGCCTTGCTCGCGGAGTGCGACGTCGTCGTGGACGGCACCGACAACTTCGAGGCCCGGTTACTCGTCAACGAGTGGTGCTGCCGTGCGGGGCGTCCGTGGGTGCATGGTGGGGCGATCGGCGCGGAAGGCCGCGTGCTCACGATCCTGCCCGGCCGCACGGCCTGCCTCCGCTGTCTCGTTCCGGAACCCCCCGCTCCCGGCGCGTTGCCCACCTGCGACACTGCCGGCATCATCGGGCCCGCGGCGCTCGTCGTGGGAGCCGTCGAGGCGGCGGAGGCGATCAAATTGCTCGTCGGCGCCCACGACAAAATCGCGAGCCGGATGCTCGTCTGCGACCTGTGGGAGCACGCGTGGCGGACGATCGATCTTTCAACGCTGGCAGCGACCGGCTGCCCTACCTGCCGGGGCGGCGATTTTCCCTGGCTCGATGGTCGGCTGGGTGGACGTCCCACGGCCCTCTGCGGCCGTGAGGCGGTGCAGGTGATGCCGGCTGCGGGCGGCATCGATCTCGTGGCGCTGGCCGCGCGGCTCGCCACCGCCGGGCGGGTCACCGCGAACGCGTGGATCGTGCGGGCCTGCGTCGAGCCGGGAATCGAGATCGCCGTGTTCGCCGACGGCCGCGCGATCGTGTCGGGCACGCGCGACGAGGCCCGGGCCCGCGGGATCGTCGCGAAGTATGTCGGGGCCTAGCTTCGACTTTTGCAGTTTGTGAGGGGGCACAAGGGAAGCACCCCGTCG